>NZ_LT629786.1:2798965-3109961 GCF_900105675.1 Pseudomonas synxantha
ACCGGCGAGCAAGGTGCCGACGAAATTCGCCACGCCGAAGCCCAGCAGCATCAGGGCCAGCCCTTGGGTATCGACGCCGGTGGTGCTTTCCAGGAACGGGCGAATATAGGTGAACAATGCGAAATGCGCGGTGTGCACCAGCACGCAACCGAACATACCCATGGCGATGCCCGGACGCAGCAACACCTCCAGCACGGTGCGCAGGCGCGCGGTGCCATTGGGCACCAGGCGCGGCAGGGTGAACGCCTGGAACGCCAGGGTCACACCGCCCACGGCAGCCGCCGCGATAAACGCACTGCGCCAGCCGTACAGGCCACCCAAGTAGCTGCCCAGCGGCACGGCGACCACCGTGCCCGCCGCAATCCCGCTGAAGATGATCGACAGCGCACGTGGCAGGGATGCCGCCGGCACCAGGCGCATGGCCACCGCCGCCGCCATGCTCCAGAAGCCGCCCAGGGCGATGCCCAGCAGGATGCGCATCAACAACAGCACGGTCAGGCTGGAAGACAGCGCCACCAGCAGGTTGGAGGCGATCATCAGCGTGGAGAACCCCAGCAGCACCACGCGCCGATCGATGCTTCGGGTCAGGCCGGGCACCAGCAAGCCGGCAAACAACGCCACCACCGCCGTCACCGTCACGGCCTGGCCGGCCAGCGCTTCCGAAACACCCAGGTCCAAGGCCATGGGGGTCAACAAACTGGCCGGCAGGTATTCCGCCGTCAGCAAACCGAACACCCCCATTGCCAAAGAAAATACCGCCAGCCAGGCCGGCTCCGTCACCACCCCGGCAGGGGCTTGGGCTGCATACTCACTCATCACAGGTCATCCTCAAATCATTAGCAAGGCGACAAGTCTAGGTTTGCCTGGCAGGATGATCTATGATGCAAACCCTTGAGTTTTTGACCGAAACCCCGACCATGACTGCCGCGGATGCTTTTACCCTGTCTTCCGACCTGATCAATGAACTGTTGCGCGGTATGCGCCTGCGCGGTGTGCAGTACCGGCGCATCCAGGCCGGGCCGACCTTCGGCATGGGCTTTGGCGCCAAGCCCGGCCATGCCTATTTCCACTTTCTCGCGGCCGGCCACGTGACCTTGCGCGGCGAGGATGGCGACCTTTTCGAACTGTCGGCGGGCAATGCGGTGTTCATCGCCCATGGCGGCGCGCATGCACTGTTATCCGACGCAAGCACCGATGTGCAAGACATCGGCGATTTCGACAGCGCCCCGCTGGGAGACGCCGTCTGCGCCGTGGATGCGTCACCCGAGACCGCCCCCAGCACTCTGCTGTTCAGCGCCTGCATGGAGTTCGAACTCGGCAGCATCCAGGGGCTTGGCAACCTGATGCCAACGCTGATGCTGATCGATGCCGGGGGCCAGCGTTACCCCGGCCTGATGCCGATCCTGGCGGTGATGGAACGGGAAGTCTCCACGGCCCGGATCGGCTTTGCCGGCATCCTCGCGCGCCTGGCCGATGTGGTGGCGGCGATGATCGTACGCGGCTGGGTCGAATGTGCCTGCGGCAACGCCTCGGGCCTGGTGGCGGCGCTACGCGACCCACGCCTGGCCCGCGCTCTCCTCGCCCTGCACCAGCAGCCGGGCCGCGACTGGAGCGTGGCGGAACTGGCAGCGCAGTGCCATACCTCGCGCTCGGTATTTGCCGATCGCTTCCAGGCCATCCTCGGCATACCGCCGTTGCGCTACGCCACGGAACTGCGCATGCGCCTGGCCAGCCAGTGGCTGACGCTGGAGCGCATGCCCATCGAAACCGTCGCGCAACGCCTCGGCTACACCTCCCAGGCGGCGTTCAGCCGTGCCTTCAAGCGCATCACCGGGCAACCGCCCGGGGCGGCCCGCAGTTCAATGTAGCGACTGCCCCTTCAAGCATTGCGCACCTTGATCATGAAGCCTTAATCTCGTCAGCCAATCACACCGCGAAAGCAATGGAGGCTGCATGAAACTGGTCGGAATGCTGGACTCGCCCTACGTACGCCGCGTGGCGATTTCCCTGGACTTGTATGGGGTGGAGTTTGTGCATGAGCCGCTGTCGGTGTTCAGCACCTTCGCGGAGTTTTCCCAGGTCAACCCGGTGGTCAAGGCGCCCACCCTGGTGCTGGATGACGGGACAATGCTGATGGATTCGAGCCTGATCCTCGACTACCTCGAAACCTTGGCGCCAGCTGACAAGAAGCTGCTGCCCCAACAACCGGCGGCACGCGCCCACGACCTGCACCTGCTCGGGTTGGCCCTCGCGGCCTGTGAAAAGAGCGTGCAGATCGTCTATGAACACAAACTGCGCCCAGCCGAAAAGCTGCATGCGCCGTGGATAGAGCGGGTCAGCCGGCAATTGCTGGCGGCTTATGCGTTGCTGGACAAGCAACTGGACAACGGCGAAGCGCTGACCCAGGCATCAATTACGGCGGCGGTCGCCTGGTCGTTCAGCCAGTTCACTGTGGCCTCGGTGGTGAAGGCCGATGCGTTCCCCAACCTCAAGCGCCATGCTGAACGCCTGGAACAGCACCCGGCGTTCAAGCGTTATCCCATCGCATAAACACCACTGTTCAAATGTGGGAGGGGGCTTGCTCCCGATGGCGGCGGGTCAGCTGATGCATCTGTAGCTGATCCACCGCGATCGGGAGCAAGCCCCCTCCCACACTCGACCTTCGTCGTTTTGGTAATCGCGTTTCTACACCCAACCGCCGTCAACGATGAAGTTCTGCGCCGAGCACATTGCCGAGGCGTCCGAGGCCAAAAACAACGCCATATTGGCGATGTGTTCCGGCATCACACTGCCGGGCAGGCATTGGCTGCGGGCGATGAGTTCCCTGGCCGCATCGTCAACCCACATGGCCAGTTGCTTTTCCGTCATCACCCAGCCCGGCACCAGCGTATTGACGCGGATATGGCTGGGCCCCAGCTCCCGCGCCAGGCCGCGGGTCATGCCGTGGGCCGCGGCCTTGCTGGCGGCGTACACCGGGTAGCCGGCCGAGGCCATCATCCAGCCGACCGATCCCAGGTTGATGATCGAGCCACCACCGGCCTCTTTCATCATCGGCACCACCGCCTTGGCGGCGAAGAAGGCGTGCTTGAGGTTGACCGCAATCAGCTGGTCGAACATTTGCGAGTCGATTTCTTCCAGGCTGTGGCGCACGTCATTGGCCGCATTGTTCACCAGCACCGTGATCGGCCCCAGCGACTGCTCGAAGCGCCCGATGGCGGCGCGGTAGCCAATTTCGTCGGTGATGTCGCAGCACTCGAACTCCACGGTAAGCCCTTGGGAATTCAACAGCGCGGCCAAGCGTTCGCCCTGGCTTTGCGCACGGTCCACGAAACCCACCTTGGCGCCTTGCGCGGCGAAGGCGCGCACCATGAACTCGCCAATCCCCGAGGCACCGCCGGAAATCAGCACGGTTTTGTCCTTGAGGTCGGGATAAATCGCTTGCTGGGTAGTCATATCAGTGATCGCTCTGCTTAATTAGTCTTATTTTATTTTGCAAACACGCCGTTAAAGGCTATAAATCCGGGGTCATTACGACAAAATATCTCAAATTAGTAGAACTATTCCATCCAAAACAACAAAAGGAAGTTCGACCATGAAGCACCCTCGTTACCTGCTGTCCGGTCTGGCGCTGTCCATGCTGGTCGCCAGCGGCGGCACCCAGGCCGCCGGCCTGACCAGCGAACACAAACCCTTCGGCAAAACCAATGACGGCACCGCCGTCGAACAGTACATATTGCGCAACAGCCATGGCATGCAAGCCACGGTAATCACCTACGGCGGCGTATTGCAGTCGTTGAAGGTGCCGGACAAACACGGCAAGGTCGACGACGTGGTGCTGGGCTTCGATGACGTGCAGGGCTATCAGGCCGGCACGGCATTTTTTGGCGCGACCATCGGCCGTTTCGGCAACCGCCTGGCCGGCGGCGCCTTCGAACTCGACGGCAAACGCTACCAGGTGCCGCTCAACGACGGTCCCAACTCCCTGCATGGCGGCGCCCAAGGCTTCGACAAGCAGGTATGGCAAGCCCAGCCGGTCAAGGACAAGGACTCGGTGGGCGTCACCCTCACCTACCTGTCCAAGGACGGTGAAATGGGCTTCCCCGGTAACCTGAAGACCGAAGTCACTTACCGCCTGAACGACAACAACGAACTGCATATCGACTACAAGGCCACCACCGACAAACCGACGGTGCTCAACCTGACCAACCACAGCTACTTCAACCTCGCCGGCGCGGGTAACGGCGACATTCTCAAGCAGGTCGCCACCCTGCATGCCAGCCACTACACCCCCGTGAACGCCACCTTGATCCCCACCGGTGAATTGGCGCCCGTCAAGGGCACGCCGATGGACTTCCTCAAGCCCACGCCTATCGGCCAGCACATCAAGGCGGACCATCCGCAGCTCAAGTTCGCCGAACCGAAACAGGGTGGCTTCGATTTCAACTGGGCGCTGGACACCAAGGGCGATGTGAAGCAGCTCGCCGCCGAGGTGCATGACCCTGAGTCCGGCCGGCGCTTGCAGCTCTACACCAGCGAACCGGGTGTGCAGTTCTATACCAGCAACTTCCTCGATGGCTCGGTGAAGGGCAAGGCGGGCAAGACCTATCAGCACTGGAGCGGGTTTACCTTGGAGACCCAGCACTTCCCGGATGCGCCTAACCAGCCAGGCTTTGCCTCAACTCGCTTGAACCCTGGGCAGACCTATACCCAACACACCCTCTTCAAGTTCTCCGCCGATTAAAACTGTGGGAGGGGGCTTGCTCCCGATGGCGGTGGGTCAGTTACAGACGCATCAACTGACCCACCGCCATCGGGAGCAAGTCGAATCGTCGCACCGCCCCTCCCACATTGGATCTTCGTATGGCTCGGGTTAGCGTTGTTTCATGCGATCGATCACGACAGCCAGCAGCAGGATCGAGCCGCGAATCACGTACTGGTAAAACGTGTCGATGTTCTTCAGGTTCATCGCGTTCTCGATGATCGCCAGGATCAGCACCCCAGCGATCACATGGCGGATCATGCCGATGCCGCCGCTCAGCGATACCCCGCCCAGTACGCACGCAGAGATCACCGTCAGCTCGAAGCCCTGGCCGATCATCGGTTGGCCGGAGGTCATGCGCGAGGCCAGGATCACCCCGGCCAGCGCGCCGATCAGGCCATGGACGGCGAAGATCAGGATCTTGGTGCGGTCCACGTTGACCCCGGCCAGCAGCGCCGCTTCCGGGTTGCCGCCGATGGCCATGGTGTTGCGCCCGTAGGTGGTGTAGTTGAGCAGCCAGCCGAAGAACAGGAAGCAGACAATGGTGATCAGGATCGGCACCGGCACGCCAAACAGTTGGCCGTTGCCGAAGACGAAGAACTGCTCCTCGGACACCCCCACAGCCTTGCCATCGGCAAAGATGTAGGCCAGGCCGCGCACGATCTGCATGGTCGCCAAGGTGGTGATCAAGGCGTTGACCCGCAGCTTGGCGATCACTATTCCATTGATCAGGCCCACCATCAGGCCCATCAGCAACGCCGCGCCAATGCCCAGCATCACGCTGTCGGTATCGCGCATCACAATCGCCGCCACCACCCCGGCGCAGGCAATCACCGAGCCCACCGACAAGTCGAAGTGCCCCGAGGCCAGGCAGAACAGCATGGTGCACGCGGCTATGCCGACGGTGGAAATCGCCAGGCCCAGGCCGCGCATGTTCAGCGGCGAAAGGAAGTTATCAATCAGCAAGGCGCACAGCACAAAGATGCCCACTGCCGCCAACAGCATCGCCCAGTTGTCGAGCAATGCGCGCATATCGAGGGGTTTGCGTGCCGAGGGCAACGCGTTGGGTTGGGTTGTCATCGTCTTCTCTCAGTTCGCCACGCCGCGTGGCAAGGCCAGTTGCAGCAGGTTGGATTCAGTGGCGTGTTCACGCCGTTGTTCGCCACGCAGGGCACCTTCGCACAGCACCAGAATGCGGTCGGAAATACCCATCACTTCCATCAGGTCGCTGGACACCACGATCACCGCAATGCCGCTGGCCGCCAGGTTATGGATGATCTGGTAGATCTCTGACTTGGCGCCGATATCGATGCCACGGGTGGGCTCGTCCAGCAGCAGCACTTTCATCGGCATCGACAGCCAGCGGCCCAGAATGGCCTTCTGCTGGTTGCCGCCGGAGAGGTACAGGATCTTCTGCGCGGCGTTTGGGGTTTTGACCCGCATCGCCTGGATCTGCCGGTCGGCGTTGCCCTTCTCCCAGCCGTCGCGCAACAGCCAGCCAAAGGTGGAATGCGCCGCGCGGGCACTGATGTTGATGTTTTCGGCGACGCTGGCCAGCGGGATGATGCCTTCCTTTTTGCGGTCCTCCGGGCACAGCAACACGCCGGCGGCGATGGCGTCGCGCGGTGAGCGCAACTGCAGCGCTTGCCCGCACAGCTCCAGGCTGCCGGCGCTGGCGCGCTCCAGGCCGCTGAGCAAACGAAACAGCTCGGTGCGCCCCGCGCCCACCAGCCCGAACAGGCCGAGGATCTCGCCCTTGCGCACCTGGAAACTGATCGGCTCACGCAGCCCCGGGCCGAGCAGGCCGTCGACCTTGAGCGCCACCTCGCCCTGCTCCCGCGGGCGGTAGTCGTAGATGTCCTGGATATCGCGGCCGACCATGCAGGTCACCAACTGGTCGTGGGTCAGGCTGCTCATGTCTTCGAAGGTGCGCACATAGCGACCGTCCTTGAACACCGTCACCGCATCGCAGATACGGAACACCTCTTCCATGCGGTGCGACACGTAGAGCACCACTTTGCCCTCGTCACGCAGGCGCGCAATGATCGCCATCAGCCGGTCGATTTCCCGCGCCGACAAGCTGCTGGTGGGTTCATCGAAGGCGATCACGTTGGCGCCACGGGACAGCGCCTTGGCGATTTCCACCAGTTGGCGCTGGCCCAGGGACAGGCGCCCGAGTTTCTCGTCGGGGTCGATCTCATCGGCCAGGCCCTTGAGGCACGCCAGCGCCTGCTGGCGCAGCAGGCCGCGATTGACCACGCCCAGGCGCGTCGGCAAGTGCCCGAGGAACAGGTTCTCGGCGACGCTCATTTCCGGCACCAGGTGCAGTTCCTGGTGGATCACCGCGACGCCGCTGGCGATGCTGTCGGCAGCGTTTTTAAACGCCATGACCTGCGCGCCGATCTGCACGCTGCCGCTGCTGGGGATGTAGGCGCCACCGAGGATTTTCAGCAGCGTCGACTTGCCCGCACCGTTCTCGCCCATCAGGGCGTGCACCTGCCCCGGGTGGGCGGTGAAGCTGATGCCGTCCAACGCCTTGACCCCGGGAAAGGTTTTGCCGATCGCGTCGAAACGCAGGGCCGCAGCGGTCATTTCCACAGCCCGATCTTGGTCAGTTCTTCCTTGAAGTTCTCGCGGGTGATCAGGGTGACTTCGTCCATGGCGGTGTACTTCGGTGGTTCAGTGCCTTTGGTGACCCACTCGTACATCATCAGCGCGGTGTTATAGCCTTCGATATGCGGGCTCGGCAGCATGGAGCCGAAGAAACCACTGTCGGCTTTCTTCAATTCGCCGATGGCGTCGGTGCCATTGATGCCGATGCCGATCACGTTGGCGGCCTTGAAGCCGGCGCTTTCAGTGGCGCGCACGCCGCCGAGCACGGTGTTGTCGTTCATGCCGCCGATGATCAGGTTTTTAGCGCCGCCGGGCAGCTTGACCAGGGCCGAGTTGGTGGCGTCCATGCTGCCAGGCACGTCAAGAGTCTTGAGGGCAGCGGTGAGGATGTGATCCTTGGGGATGCCGGCTTCTTCCAGGGATTTGATCGAGCCGTCAGTGCGCTTTTTACCGGTATCGAGCTCGTTGAAGGTGTTGATCACCGCGTAAGTGTCCTTCCAGTCCCAACCGCGTTTCTTCGCCTCGGCGGCCATGGCGGCGCCCTGCTTCTGGCCCACTTCGAAGGCGGCCATGCCCAGGTACGGCACGTCCTCCATGAAGTTGCCCTTGGCATCGACAAAGCGGTCATCCACGGCCATCACTTTCAGGCCATTGACCTTGGCCTTGGCGACGATGGCCGGGCCCAGGGACACGTCCGGCGGGCAGATCACAAAGCCCTTGGCGCCGTTGGCGGCCAGGCTGTCGATGGCCGAGAGGGTTTTCTCGCCGTCGGGCACGGCGATCTTGAT
Organism: Pseudomonas synxantha; assembly: GCF_900105675.1. Lineage (NCBI taxonomy): Bacteria > Pseudomonadati > Pseudomonadota > Gammaproteobacteria > Pseudomonadales > Pseudomonadaceae > Pseudomonas > Pseudomonas synxantha. The sequence goes on from NZ_LT629786.1 coordinate 2,807,126, forward strand.
CACGGTGAAGCCGTGTTCCTTGCCGGCTTTTTCGGCGAAGGCCCATTCCGTCTGGAACCAGGGCTCCTCGGCCTGCTTGACCAAAAAACCGATCTTGACTTCTTCAGCCGATACGATGCTGCTGAGGCTGCTTAAAGCAACAGCGGCAGCCAGAACGCGTAGAGTCTTTTTCATGAACGACACCTCTTGTTGTTGTTTTTGAGTCTTGGGTTTAACCGGCGAAGCGGTGACAAGGTTTGCCAGGCACATCGACCTCAATGGCCAACAGCGCACCGTCCAAAGGGTGACCCAAGGGGCTCGCGGCGCTGGTGATATACAACGTGGTCAGGTCAGGCCCACCGAACACGCAACTGGTGGGACGGCTGACGGGCAGTTCGATGATGCGATCCACCTCACCCAGGGGCGTCAGGCGCAGCAGGCAACTGCCGTCCCAACGGGCATTCCAGATGTAGCCCTCGGCGTCCATGGCCGAACCGTCCGGCCCGCCCCGCTCGTGGGGCCCGAACCACGGGTGCGCGGGGTCGAGTTGGCCGTCAGGCTGGATTGAATGCCGGTACAGCGTGCCGTCCATGCTGTCGCCGAAGTGCACGTGACCACCGTCTTCACTCCAGAGCAGTGTGTTGGGAATGCCCAGGCCGCTGAGCAGCGGCGTGACCGTGGCATCGGCATCGATGCGGAACAACCCGCCGGAACGCCGGGTGATGGGCAAGTCCTCGCCTTGCTCACCGATGTTGTTCTGCATGGTGCCCAGCCACAGCCGGCCCTGGGCATCGCAGCGCGCTTCATTGCCACGGTTGCCGGGTTGCGGGTCGGCGACGCACAGCAGGGTCAGCGCTTCGGTGGTCAGGTCCAGGCGATACACGCCGCTGCTCAAGGTCACCAGCGCATCGCCGCTTTCACAGGGGATGAATGCCGAGACATGCTCGGGCAATTGCCAGACCTGCAACTCGCCGCCCATCAGGCGCAGGGCCTGGCAGGCGGCGATATCCACCCAATACAGGGCCTGGGTCGGTCTGTCCCAGAACGGCCCTTCGCCCAACCGGGCACGGTGTGGGGTCACTGCATTCACTGACATGAAGCCTCCTGGTGACTTACAGCGGATCGCGGGATGGCGTGCCATCCACCAGCCGCTGGATACGCAACGGGTTGGCGTTTTTCAACGCCTCGGGCAGCAGGCTATCAGGGTAATTCTGGAAGCACACCGGGCGCAGGAAGCGGTCGATGGCCAGGGTGCCCACCGACGTGCCGCGGGCGTCGGACGTTGCCGGATACGGCCCGCCGTGCACCATCGAATCGCAGACTTCGACGCCAGTGGGATAACCGTTGAGCAGGATGCGTCCGACTTTCTGCTCCAGCAGCGGCGTGAGTTCGGCGAACTGTTGCAGGTCAGCCGGTTCGCCAATGATGGTGGCGGTCAATTGCCCGTGCAGCCCCTGCAAAGCGGTGCTGAGCTGGGCCTGGTCGGCAACTTCGACGAACACCGTGGTGGGGCCGAACACTTCTTCCTGCAGCACTTCGTCGCCGTCGATCAACAGCCGTACGTCCGCCTTGAACAGCTGCGGTTGAGCCTGGTTGCCCGATTGCGCGTTACCCGCCAGGTGCTGGATGCCGGGGTGGGACAGGAGTTTTTCCAGGCCCTTGCCATAGCTGCCCAAGGTGCCGGCGTTGAGCATGGTCTGCGCCGGTTGCGCGCCGATCAATTGCGCGACCTGTTGAGTGAACGCCGTGAATTGTGGCGAAGCGATACCGATGACCAGGCCGGGGTTGGTGCAGAACTGGCCGCAGCCCTGCACCACCGAGGCGGTCAGGTCGCGGGCCACGCTTTCGGCACGAGCCTGCAGGGCCTGAGGCAGCACGATCACCGGGTTGATGCTCGACATCTCGGCGAACACCGGGATCGGTTGCGGGCGTGCCGCGGCCATATCGCACAGGGCACGGCCACCCTTGAGCGAGCCGGTGAAACCCACGGCCTGGATCGCCGGATGCTTGACCAGGGCTTCGCCGACGCCGCCGCCGAAGATCATGTTGAATACCCCCGCCGGCATCTCGGTGGCCTCGGCTGCGCGAATGATCGCATCGGCCACCTGCTCGGCCGTCGCCATGTGCCCGCTGTGGGCCTTGAACACCACTGGGCAGCCTGCGGCCAACGCAGCGGCGGTATCGCCACCGGCCGTGGAAAATGCCAGGGGGAAATTACTCGCGCCAAACACGGCGACCGGGCCCAGGCCGATACGGTATTGGCGCAGGTCCGGGCGTGGCAGCGGCTGGCGATCCGGCAAGGCTTTATCGATACGCGCCCCGTAGAAATCGCCACGGCGCAGCACCGTGGCGAACAGGCGCATCTGGCCGCTGGTGCGCCCGCGCTCGCCTTTGATGCGGGCGGCGGGCAGCGCGGTTTCGCGGCAGACCAAATCGATGAAGTTATCGCTCAGGGCATCCAGCTCGTCGGCTATCGCGTCCAGGAACTGCGCACGGCGCGCGGCACTCAGCGCACGGAACGCCGGATACGCAGCGGCGGCGGCCTTGGCGGCGGCATCGACCTCTTGCGGTGTGGCCTGGTAGAAATCCTGCGGCAAGGCTTCACCGCTGGTGGCATCGACGCTTTGCAGCTTGACGTTGCCGTTGGCGCTGCGTTGGCCGCCGATGTAGTTGTGGCCGAGGAACTGGGTCATGTTGATCTCCTTAAAGGGGGGTGACTTGGCCGGGTTCAAATGCCGCATCGCTGCTGCCGATACCGTTGATCAACGGCGCGCCGAATTCGGCCTGGCTGATCTCGAACACGTCGCCCGGCTGGGTACGTATACCGTCGGCAAATGACAGCGTAGCGGTGCCGAAGAAGTGAATGTGCACATCCCCCGGCTTGAGGAACTGGCTGTATTTGAAGTGGTGATACTCAAGGTTTTCCAGGCTGTGGCACATATTGGCCTCGCCACTGAGGAATTCGTTCCGCCAGATTTCTTCGCCGTTGCGCAGGATGCGGCTGCTGCCGGCCAGGTGCTGGGGCAGCTCGCCCACGCGCAGTTCCGGGCCATAGCTGCAACTGCGCAGCTTGGAATGGGCCAGGTACAGGTAGTTCTTGCGTTCCATCACATGGTCGGAGAACTCATTACCCACCGCAAAACCCAGGCGATAGGGTTTGCGGTCGTGGCCGATCACATAGAGGCCGCCGATCTCCGGCTCTTCGCCAGCGTCTTCGGCAAACGGTGGCACCGGGAAGGCGGCGCCCGGGCGTACGACAATGCTGCCGTCGCCCTTGTAGAACCACTCCGGCTGCACGCCTGCCTGGCCGGCCGCGGGCTTGCCGCCCTCTACGCCCCACTTGAAGATACGCATGGTGTCGGTCATGGCGCTGTCGTCGCCGGCCTGCTGGTGCATCTTGTCGCGGGCCGAAGCGCTGCCCAGATGGGTCAGGCCAGTGCCGCTGATCAGCATATGGGCTGGGTCCGGGTGGTCCAGTGGCGGCAGGATTTTCAGCTCGGCCAGCAGCGCGGCGTAGTCATGGCTGTCGCCCAGGCCCAGGCCCTGCACCTGTTGCGCAAGGCCGGTGCCGGCCTTGATGGCGGCCAGCGCCAACTCGCGTACGCTGTGCGCGCCCTGCACTTCGCGCAGAGTGTTGCCTTCCACTACGCCGACGCGGCGCTCCCCGTTACCCAATTCGAACTGAACTAGACGCATGCATTTTCTCCAGGATTTAAGTACGTGTGGCGCCACGGGCGCTGGCGGCGAATTGGTCGACCGGCAGCACGTGCTTGCGCTCCAGTACGCGGTAGACCACGAGGGTCAAGACCAGCCCGAACACCATCACGCCGGATAAGAAATACAGGCCCGAGGCCAGGTTACCGGTGTATTCCTTGAGCGCACCGATCACGAACGGACCGATGTAGCCGCCGAGGTTGCCCACCGAGTTGATCAAGGCGATACCGGCTGCCGCGCTGGCCCCGGCAAAGAAGCGCCCCGGCAAGGTCCAGAACACCGCGGTGCAGGAAAACATGGCGAACGCCGCCAGGCACAACGCAGCCATCTGCAGCACCGGCACACTCAGCCAGGCGCTGCAGAACAGGCCGATGGCGCCGAGCACATACAGCACCGCGAGATGGCCATAGCGATCATTCAAACGGTCGGAACTGCGCGGGATGATCAACAGGCCGATGATGCCGAAGATATACGGCACGGCGGAGATGAAGCCGGTGGTGAGGTCGCTGCCGCCGAACTGCTTGATCAGGGTCGGCAGCCACAGGCCCAGGCCGTAGATGCTCAGTGTCACCGGCAGATAGAACAGCGCCAGCAGCAACACGCGCTTGTCCTTGAGGGCATGCAAGGGGTTGCCATGGCGGGTCTGGCCGTAGGCTTGCAGGTCTTTTTCCAGCTCGCCGGTGAGCCAGGTCTTTTCTTGCTCGCTCATCCAGCTGACCTGTTTCGGGCCGTCCGGCAGGTAGCGCAGCACCGGCCAGGTCAGCAGGATCGCCGGGGTGCCGATCACGATAAACAGCCACTGCCAGCCGTGCAGGCCAAGGATGCCGTCCATGCCGAGCAGGCCGCCGGACACGGGCCCGGTGATCATCATCGCGATGGGCTGGGAGAGAATGAACAGCCCGAGGATCTTGCCGCGATGGCGTACCGGGAACCATTGGGTGATGTAGTACAGCACGCCAGGAAAGAACCCCGCCTCCGCCGCGCCGAGCAAAAAGCGCATCACATAGAAGCTGTGCGGACCTTGCACGAAGGCCATGCCGATGGTGATGGCGCCCCAGGTGATCATGATGCGCGCAAACCAGCGCCGCGCGCCGAAGCGGTCGAGCATCAGGTTGCTGGGGATTTCGAACAGGAAGTAGCCAATGAAGAACAGCCCGGCACCGAGGCCATAGGCGGCGTCACCGATGCCGACGTCGGCGCCCATGTGCAGCTTGGCGAACCCTACGGCGGAACGGTCCACGTAGGCGATCAGATACAGCAGGATCAGGAAGGGAATCAGTTTCAGCGTGATGCGCCGAATAAGCCGCAATTCCTGGCTCATGGGTCGATCTCCGATTGTTGTTTTTATAGAAGCTCGGGGGACGCCTCTCGCGAAATTCGTCAGGGTCATACCTCAGTTGAGAACGACTATATAGTAGGACTATTTACAAAACAACACTTCCAAAGCTTCGATTTTGCGCTTATGTTTAACCACGCATAGAACATATAGTCATACAATAAGAGAATCGATCATGCCTGACAAAAAGCCCGGCCTACGCTCCGCCCAGTGGTTTGGTACCGCCGACAAGAACGGCTTCATGTACCGCAGCTGGATGAAGAACCAGGGCATTGCCGACCACCAGTTTCATGGCAAGCCGATCATCGGCATCTGCAATACCTGGTCGGAGCTGACCCCGTGCAACGCGCACTTCCGCCAGATCGCCGAGCACGTCAAGCGCGGCGTGATCGAGGCCGGTGGCTTCCCGGTGGAATTCCCGGTGTTTTCCAACGGTGAATCCAACCTGCGCCCTACCGCCATGCTCACCCGCAACCTGGCGAGCATGGATGTGGAGGAAGCCATTCGCGGCAACCCCATCGATGGCGTGGTGCTGCTGACCGGTTGCGACAAGACCACCCCGGCGCTGCTGATGGGCGCGGCCAGTTGCGATGTGCCGGCCATCGTGGTCACCGGCGGGCCGATGCTCAATGGCAAGCACAAAGGCCAGGACATCGGTTCGGGCACCGTGGTGTGGCAGCTCAGCGAACAGGTCAAGGCCGGCACCATCACCCTGGATGACTTCCTCGCGGCCGAAGGCGGCATGTCACGCTCGGCGGGCACCTGCAACACCATGGGCACGGCGTCGACCATGGCCTGCATGGCCGAGGCACTGGGCACGTCCCTGCCCCACAACGCGGCGATCCCGGCGGTGGATGCACGGCGTTATGTGCTGGCGCATATGTCGGGCATGCGTGCGGTGGAGATGGTGCGCGAAGACTTGAAGCTGTCGAAGATCCTGACCAAGGAAGCGTTTGAAAACGCGATCCGGGTAAACGCGGCCATCGGCGGTTCGACCAACGCGGTGATCCACTTGAAAGCCATTGCCGGGCGCATCGGGGTTGAACTCGACCTGGATGACTGGACCCGCATTGGCCGCGGCATGCCGACCATCGTCGACCTGCAACCGTCCGGGCGCTTCCTGATGGAAGAGTTCTACTATGCAGGTGGCTTGCCCGCGGTGCTACGGCGCCTCGGTGAAGCCAACCTGATCCCCCATCCCGATGCCTTGACCGTCAACGGCAAGTCCCTGGGCGAGAACACCAAGGATTCGCCGATCTACGGCCAGGATGAAGTGATCCGCACCCTCGACAACCCGATCCGCGCCGACGGTGGCATCTGCGTGTTGCGCGGCAACCTGGCGCCCCTGGGTGCGGTGCTCAAACCATCGGCGGCCAGTCCCGAGCTGATGCAGCATCGCGGCCGTGCGGTGGTGTTCGAGAACTTCGACATGTACAAGGCGCGCATCAACGACCCGGACCTGGACGTGGACGCCAACTCGATCCTGGTCATGAAGAACTGCGGCCCCAAGGGTTACCCGGGCATGGCCGAAGTCGGCAACATGGGCTTGCCGGCCAAGCTGCTGGCCCAGGGTGTGACCGACATGGTGCGTATTTCCGATGCACGCATGAGCGGCACCGCCTACGGCACCGTGGTCTTGCATGTGGCACCGGAAGCCGCTGCCGGCGGGCCGTTGGCCACGGTGCAGGAAGGCGACTGGATCGAGCTCGATTGTGCCAGTGGCCGCCTGCACCTGGACATCCCCGACGCCGAGCTGGCGGCACGCATGGCCGACCTCAAGCCGGCGCAGAACCTGATCGTCGGCGGCTACCGCCAGTTGTACATCGACCATGTACTGCAGGCCGACCAGGGCTGTGATTTCGACTTCCTGGTGGGTTGCCGTGGCGCCGAAGTCCCACGGCATTCCCACTAATTGGGATGCTATGATGCGGCGAATCTAAGCCAGAGCCTATCCGTCGTTATGGATCACCAGCCGCCCAAGCCGCGCAAGAGCCAGCATGCCCAGATCGTCCAGGACTTGGGCATGCACATCGTTTCCGGTCGCTTCAAGCCTGAAGAACGGTTGCCCATGGAAGCCACGCTGTGCGAGGAATACCAGGTCAGCCGCTCGGTATTGCGCGAGGCGACGCGGGTGCTGAGCGCCAAGGGCCTGGTGTATTCCAAGCCGCGGGTGGGCGCGGTGGTGCGGCCGCGCTTGAAATGGCACCTGCTCGACCCGGACGTGCTGTCCTGGTTGATGCAGTCCACACCCCACAGCGAGTTCTTCAACACCCTGGCCGGGGTGCGTCGTATCCTGGAGCCGGAAATCGCCGCCATGGCCGCGACCACCGCTACCGATGAAGACATCGCTACCATCGAACAAGCCTATCAGGGCATGGAAACCGCGCAGACCCACGAACAGCTGTTGCAGGCCGACCTGGACTTCCACCGCGCGATTGCCGACGCCACTCGCAACGACCTGCTCGCCTATATGTGCAACATGCTTTCACTGCCGTTGCGCGAGTCGATCAACATCACCAACCGCCGTCCGGATATCCAGGGTTTGAGCCTGCCCCGGCACAAGGCGATCCTTACCGCGATCCAGAACCGCGACGCCCTGGGTGCGCGGCACGCCTCGCTGGTGCAACTGGATGACACACGGGTGGCGCTGGATACGGTGATGAATGTGCTGACGCCGTTGTAACCCGGCGCTGTGGCACCTATTCCTGATTATTGGCGTTGGCTCTGGGGCAGGTGTTATCTCCGTCTTTTTTCAGCGCCAGCACCGCCTGGCGCTCGGACAACAAGTGGGTAATGGCCCCGCCGATAGCGGCGGAAATAAGTGCCAGGGCTTCTTTGGGCAGATTGATCGCCGCCCAGGTCAACCCGCCGATCAGCAAAATGACAAAGAGGATATTGAAGCGCGACACGCCGAGTTTGATCGAGCGGACGATATCGGAGGTGTCCTGCATTTTTTCGAAGCGCTTGAGGTCTTCGAACTTGCGCACCGACTTCAGGGTTTCAACCTTGACAGTCATGCAGATCCAAATGTGGGAGGGGCGGTGCAACGATTCGAATGGCACCGATGGCGATGTATCAGCCCCGCATATGCTGGTTGAAATAATGCTATCGGGAGCAAGCCCCCTCCCACATGAGATATGCATTCCAGGCTGACAGAAAGCCCCCTGGACGCATGCAGCCCAAATGTGGGAGGGCGCTTGCTCCCGATAGCGGTGGATCAGCACCAGATACCTGGCTGACATACCTATATCGGGGCATAGGTATCTACACAACTGACCGTGCTGACTTGCTCTTGCTCTTGCTCTTGCTCTTGCTCTGCTTTTGATTTTAGGCGCCCCGTTAAACCACGCTGGCCGTAATTCGACAGGGATTTGGGGGGTAAACCGGCAGGGATGCCGGTTTAGCCGCCCCGCGCCATGGATGGCGCGTGGCGGCGGCCCCCCAAATCCCTGTCGGATTACGGGCACACCGAGCCTGGGCGAGGTGCCGAGTGGTGGGGCAAGAGCCTTTTGGTTACTTTTGGGCTCTTTTCAAAAGTGACCCGCTGTAAAAGCGGAACCAATAGTGGCCGTAATCTAAATAACGGATATGTACTCGGTCCGATCCAACATTCTGGTCGGCTGTCAGGCCGCCATCGGGGGCGAGCCCCCTCCCACATTTTGGACCTGTGTATAGCGCGTTATAGGGTGTAGGAAATTCCAACCTGCACCGTACGCGGCGCACCCGGGTAGGCATAGATATTGCCGAACGCCCCTTCCTCATACTCGCGGTTGAACAGGTTCTTCACATCCAGGTTCAGGCGTACCTGCTCGTTGACCTTGTAGTAGCCGAGCAGGTCGACCACGGTGTAGGCGTCCATCGAGAAGCCAGAGTTGGCGGTCTGGCCGGCACGCTGGTCGACGTACTTGGCGCCGGCCCCCAGGCCCAGGCCCTTGAGCGCGCCGTCCTGGAACTCGTAGACGTTGAGCAGGCTGAAGCTGTTACGCGGGATGTTCATCAGGCGGGTGCCGGCGCGCAAGGTGGTGTCGCGGGTCACTTCGGCGTCCACGTAGGCGTAGCCGCCGATCACACGCCACTCGGGTGTGAGGTTGCCCGCCACGTTCAGGTCAAATCCGCGACTGCGCACCTGACCAGTCGCAACACGCAGGGTATCGTCCAATGGGTCGATGGCCAGCACATTTTTCTTTTCGATCTGGTAGATCGCCGCGTCGACACTCAGTTGACGGTCAAGCGCCTCCCACTTGACCCCGATCTCATAGGACTTGCCTTTCTCCGGTGCAAAACCACCGCCTTCACGGCTGGCGCCGGTATTGGGCTTGAACGAACGGGCGGCGTCGGCATAGACCGCGACGGTGTCGGTGAGGTCGTAGATCACGCCCACACGCGGGGTGACGGCGTTGTCGGCGGCGGTCCACGGTTTTACTCCCGCCACATAACTTTCGTAGTCATGTTCAAAACGCTCGAAACGCGCACCTGCCAAGACCTTCAAGCGCTCGGTCAGCGCCACCTGATCCTGGACAAACGCCGCATAGGTCTTGAGGTTCTCCTTGTCGTGGGTCGGCGTGCGCGTCAGCGGCGGACGGGCCTGGCCATACACCGGATTGAAAATGTCGATCGGGTAGGTACCCAGGACCGCACTGGAACGCTGGATGATCGACTTGTAGTCGTAATCCTCGTACTCGATACCAGTGAGCAAGGTGTGCTCGAAGCCGCCCGTGGAAAAGTGCCCGGTCAGGTTTAGCTGGTAATCCTTGTCGGTCCATTCCAGCTTGCGGTAGTTGAAGTTGCGCTGCAGGGTGCGGCCATCGGCGCCCAGGCTGCCCGTCCCATTGGCTTCGATGGCGTTGCCTTTCAAACTGCCGTCCAACCACTGGAAACCACCGCCCAGGGTCCAGTTGTCGTTGAGCGCATGCTCGAAACGCAACTGCGCCATGTTGTTGTCGTTGTGCAGCTTGCCGGCGTCCTTGTCGCCCCAGAACGTATCGCGCGAGGGCGTTCCGCGCTGGTTGGGCAGGCGCGTCAGGCCACGGTCCAACGGGTGGTTGTTGCGCATGAAGTCGCCTTCGAAGGTCACCTTGGTGTCATCGCTGGCCTGCCAGGTGACCACCGGGGCCACGCCGTAGCGCTCGGTCTCGACATGATCGCGGAAGGTATCGCCGCCCTCACCCACCACGTTCAGGCGATAGGCCAGGCGGCCTTCTTCGTCCAGTGGGCCGGAGGCATCCAGGGTGCCGCGTTTCATGCCCTGGTCATTCAACTGGCTGCCCAGGGTGACGGTGCGTTCGGCCAAGGGTTGCTTGGACACCACGTTGAACGTACCACCGGGGTCGCCACGGCCGTAGAGCATGGTTGCGGGGCCGCGCAACACCTCAAGGCGTTCGATGGTGTTGGCATCCGGCATGTTCGGGTAGCCGCGGTTGATCGGGAAACCATTGCGGTAGAACTCACCGGTGGTGAAGCCACGCACGGTGAAGGTGGTCAGGCCCTGGCCGCCGAAGTTGTTGGCGCGACCGACACCGCCGGCATAGTCGAGGGCATCCTGCAGGCGCGTCGCACCGATGTCCTCGACCACGTCCTTGGAGACAACGCTGATGGATTGCGGGGTTTCATGAATGGAGGTGTCGGTGCGCGTCGCACTGGCTGATCGTGTGGCGCGGTAACCCTGCACCGGCCCCTGGGCGGACTCGAAGTCTGCGGTGGCAGTCACGTTGGTGGCCTGCAGCTCGATACTGGCTGTTTCAGCGGGGGCATCCTCTGACCACGCAAAGGGGGAAAACGCCTGAAGCACACAAATGGAAATCAGGGTACGACGCATGGATGTTGAACCTAGTGAAAGAGCCAGATGGGACGGCAAACCTGCCAAGAATTCGCGAGCATCATAGCCCAGCCGATTCTCATTTGGCATCCATTCTCATTTGTTATTTTTCGCTCAAGCCTTTGGCCCTCCGTAGTGCATAAACACCAGGCGAAAAAAAGCCACTCACTTGAGTGGCTCTTGTGTATGCCTGGCCCGCCTCAGCGATAGCGTTCCAACCAATGCGCGTAAGGCGCCGGCAAGGTCCAGGAGGATTTTTCCACGCCCAGTTCCTTGGCGGCAAAGTACGCCCAATGCGGATCGGCCAAGTGCGCACGCCCTACCGACACCAGGTCCAGGTGCCCGGCCTGCAACGCGCCTTCGGCCAGTTGCGGGGTACCGAAGCCCCAGGCGGATGTCACCGGGATACCCGCTTCACGACGCACGCGCTCGGCAATCGGCCCCATGAAGGCCGGACCCCACGGGATGTTGGTGTCGGGAATGGTGAAACCGACGCTGACACTCAGCAGGTCCAGGCCACCGTCCTTGAAGCGGCGCGCCAGCTCGATGGACTCGGTGAGGGTCTGCTCATCACGGCCGTCGTATTCAATCACGCCAAACCGCGCGGTAAGCGGCAGGTTTTCCGGCCAAACTTCACGCACGGCGGCCAGGGTTTCCAGGAGGAAGCGGCTGCGGTTATCGAAGCTGCCACCGTAGGCATCGGTGCGCTGGTTGGAATGCTCGGAGAAAAAGCTCTGGCCCAGGTAGCCGTGGGCGAAGTGCAGCTCGATCCATTCAAAACCGGCGTCACGGGCGCGGCGGGCGGCGTCGACGAAGTCCTGCTGGACGCGGGCGATATCGTCCAGGGTCATGGCACGCGGTACGTTGGGCAGGTTGGCCCCGAACGCGATGGCCGAGGGGGCGATGGTTTCCCAGCTGCGTGCATCGGAGGCAGGAATGTGGTCATCGCCTTCCCACGGGCGGTTGGCGCTGGCCTTGCGACCGGCGTGGGCGATCTGGATGCCCGGCACCGAACCTGCGGCCTTGATGGCCTTGACCATGGGCACGAACGCCTGGGCATGGGCATCGCTCCAGATACCGGCACAGCCTGGGGTGATACGCCCTTCGGGAGCGACTGCGGTGGCCTCGACCACCAGCAGGCCGGCCCCGCCACGGGCCATGCCGGCCAGGTGTACGTGGTGCCAATCGTTGACCATGCCGTCATCGGCCATGTATTGGCACATCGGCGGGATGGCAATGCGATTGCGCAAGGTAACGTCTTTAAGTTTGAACGGTTCGAACAACGCGGACATCAGATACTCCGGGGAAGGGTGTGTGATTCGATAGTTCGATGGTAATCGAACTATGGTATTGAACGCTACCCCCCTGTTATGATCCGCTCATGCGAGCCTTCAAACACCCTACTCCGCAAGAATTGACGCTTGAGCGCGTGCTTTACGCCTTGAGCGACCCCGTACGCCTGGACATCGTGCGCTGCCTGGCCGGCGTGCCCGAAGCCAGCTGTGGTGAACTGGATGGCGGACGGCCTAAATCGAGCATGTCCCACCACTTCCGCGTGCTGCGCGATGCCGGCCTGGTGCACACCCGCAACGTGGGCACTACCCATATGAATTCGTTGCGTCGCGACGAGCTGGAGAGCCGCTTTCCCGGGTTGCTGGCGAGTATTCTGTCGCAGCTGTAGATGACGCCTGCGCGTCAGGATAAAACCGGCTGCAGCAGCGCACCGTCCAGATGCACGCAGTCCTTGCCGTTGCGCTTGGCACCATACAGGTTCTTGTCCGCCATCTTGAGCACCGTCGACAGGTCGTCGCCCGCTGAAAAGCGCGCCATGCCCGCGCTGCAAGTGTAGTTATGCGGTGCAGCGACACTGCTGCGGATCGACTGCAGTAACGCCAGGGCATAATCGCAGGCCAGTTCCGGGTCATCGCCCTGCAACAACACACCGAACTCTTCCCCGCCGATTCGACCAAAGCTGTGGCTACCCTTGGCGTTTTTCAGGCACACGGCCATGGCGCGCAGGATCTTGTCGCCCACATCGTGACCATACAGGTCATTTTTTTCCTTGAAACTGTCGATATCCAACATGATGAAGTAGCCCCCCTGACCACCACTGAGCAACTTTTCGAAACTTTGCATAAAGGCGCGCCGGTTGAGGATCGAGGTCAGATAATCCGTTTCGGCCAATGCGCGAAACTCACTTTCTACCAGCAATACCGAGCGCAGGTTCTTCAAGTAGGAGTAACTCAAGATAAAACCAATGGACACCGAAGAAGCACAAAACATCAGCAGATAGACCTCGGTGCCCGCATATATATCGGCCTGCATCGGCGGCCACAGAATAAGCCAGACCAATAGCGCGTCGGCCAGATAATCCTGGACACTGATAAACAAGATGGCGCTGCCCACCACCAGGGTGACGGCCAATGGCAGACCATAAATGCGCAACTCTTCATTCAAGCGAATCATGTAGGCGAAGCCGACCGACAACAGCACCATATAGGTCACCCCCAGCACCCGCCAAAGCAGAAAGTTGGCGGTCCTGGTATGCACGCGGCAAACCACCAACAGGCCAAGAGTGACGCCCATCGTATAAATATCCAACTGCAGGGCCGGATGAATCAACAACATGCCGACCCAGGCAATAATCCCTATCCATTCGGCTTGCGTCACGGCGGGCGACAGCAGACTGCGCATCCGGGGCCGCAACTTCAAGTTAGCAGGCATCCCTACGCTCCCATCTCAATAGCATGCAGGCCAACCGCAAATGAAAAGGCCATGAAGCGCTTTACCAGACTGGCGAAAGGTGGCAGCACTTCCAGCCGGGTCTTGGAGTGGGCCTTGAAATAGCCCTTCTCCACGCCCTCCTGCACCATGCGGATAATGTGGGTCTTGGACACGGAAAGTTGCTTGGCCAATGCCAGGTAGGACGACGACCTGAAGGTAGTGCGGTCATTGTCCGGCGCAAAGGCATCGTTATAGATAGCCAGCATCAACAGATGCCCGGCGTCGCGTTTCACCAGCCAATAACACTCGGGCAGTAACACATCCACCGTCAGTTCAGAGGCGAGGATCACGGCGAAACCCTTGAAATAGAGGGCCAGGAACCCGCGATCGTCGAGGTCACGCATCTGCCGGAAAATCTCCCGTTCCGGGTAGAGCAGCGCCAACGACTCAGTCAGGGCGGTCAGCATTAAGCGCGCTTCACGGCAGGCTTCATCCGAGGGTGAATACACCCGGAAGCGACTGTCTTCGGGGTGCGGTGCAACCTCCATGAAACCCAGGGCCCGAAACAACAGGAAGATTGATTCCAGGCTGTTTTTCGAACAATACCTGCGCGTCACGCACAGGGCCTTAACTTCTGCCAACAATGGCAGTGGGGTGGAAAAGTACCGGCTCAATAACGCAAACGACACCATCAAGCGGCTGTATTTAAGTGCACTCTTGTAGAAAAACGGTCGTCTTGAATAGGGCACGAGCAGCACGTGGTAATGCGCTCTCATGCACGCTTCAAAATCCCTATGACGTTCGAGTGCTTGCGCGGTATTACACATAGCTGACTTCAACGAACTGACACGCATGAAAGAGCCCTGATCAACCAATTATTCCACTGATCTCGGCTACGAAATCCCTGCAGCCAGGTCCCAAAACAAATCACGTCAAAAACCCTGCCATTAATGGCTTTTTGCCTCGAACGCAATGTACAGCGATTGCCGCACCAGACGTCATCAGTACCAAAGTTGTTCCACATTCAAATCATCTGTGGCTCGCAGTTGCGCGACATCTCTCGTTACATTCTCCCGGGATAGCGACTTATCAACTAATCGATTCAGCACCCTGCGAACCTTCCCCCTCCCGCGACGTCGTAACAGGGCATTGTTGCCAACCACCCACTGCGAGGTGCTCGTTTGAAAGCTGCCGTCCTGAAGAAATACCGCCTGATCATCAAGACCATGGGCTATGTGGGCTGGGCCCTGTTCTGGCTGTTGCTATGGGATGTGGCCGTGACGGTGGACTTCATGCTGTTTCTCACCGCCAAGATCAACTTGCCGCTGATGCCCCTGACCTTGCTGGGTTCCGCGCTGGTAGTGCTGATCAGCTTTCGCAACAGCAGTGCCTACAACCGCTGGTGGGAAGCACGCACGCTGTGGGGGGCGATGGTCAATAACTCGCGCAGTTTTGCCCGGCAGGTGTTGACGTTGCTGGATGACGCCGCCGGCGAGGTCAATCCCGTCAAGTCGACCCTGTTGCGCCGTCATGTCGCCTACGTCAATTGCCTGGCCGCGCACCTCAAGGGCCAGCCGTGCCCGGAAGAAGTGCGGGCATTTATCCCCGCCGAGGAATTTGCGCGCAACGGCGCCACTAATAATTTTGCCAATGACATCCTCACCGGCTCCGCTACGTTGCTGGCCCGCGAATACCAGGCCGGGCGCCTGGACAGCATTCGCCTGGCACGGCTGGAGTCGACCCTGGTGGACCTGTCCAATGCCCAGGGCGGCATGGAACGTATCGCCAACACGCCGCTGCCCTACCCCTACGTGTATTTCCCACGGCTGTTCATTTCGCTGTTCTGCCTGATCGTGCCGGTGGGCCTGGTGGAATCCCTGGGCTGGTTCACGCCGCTGGCCTCCACGGTGGTGGGCTTCATGCTGTTGGCCATCGAACGCATCGGTACCGACCTGCAAAGCCCGTTCAACTCCAGCGAACACCAGATCCAGATGGAAACTATCTGCGAGACCATCGAGAAGAATCTGCAGTCGATGCAGCGTGATGCGCTGGGTGATCATGCTTCCTGAGCAGCGAGTGCCGCCTGCTCGTTGACAGAGCGTAGCGACGCAAAAGGCCCGAAGGCTTCATCTGCAGCCGTTTCTTGGCTGCCCACAACTCATCAAACTGTTACAACAAAGTGCTTAGCACCTGGGCTGAGCCGGATTAGACCGTTTAAAAAAGGACCAATATCCGCACGAATCATAAGAATATTCTTACAGACGACATGATTTTTTCAGGCAAACCTATGCGCCCTGGTCTACTGTATAAACGAGTACGTTTAAACCCATGCCAAGGTCGGCCAGAGTCACCATAAGGAATCCATGCTTGAAAACCCTTCCAACTGCAGATCTCTTTTGTCCCGAGTTTCAACAAAACCCTTATCCCACCTACGCTAAACTCAGAAAGCAAGCGCCTGTCTATTGGAGCGAACAAATACAAGCGTGGGTTGTGACGCGATATGAAGATGTGCTTACTTGCCTGCATGACCCGAGAATATCCGCGAACAGGATACTTCCGCGTATGCAACAGATGCCGGAAACATTAAGAGTTCAACTGGCACCTCTGGAAAGAACCCTGTCGATGTGGCCGCTCATGTTAGAGCGCCCCAACCATACTCGCCTGCGTCAATTGATCAACAAGGCGATGACACCTCGAATAGTGCGAAGTTTTATTCCGGTCATTCAAGGCCAGGTGGACGAACTTCTCGATTCAGCACTGGCCAGCGACAGTGTGGATTTCATTTCCGACATCGCTACGCCTTATCCATTGAATGTGGTGTCTGAGATCATTGGTGCACCGGTGGAAGGACGCCCTTTACTCAAAGCCTGTGCGGTGGACATCGTCAACTTCTTCGGCAGCCCGCCCCATGAATACGAAGTGCGGGCAAAGACCGCAATGCGCAGTATCAGTGAAGCGACACAAATGCTTCGCGACATTTTGCTGATGCGTCGTAAACAGCCTGCTGCCGACCTTATATCTTCATTGGTTGAGGCCGAAGAACGCGGCGATGTCATGAGTGAAGAGGAAATCCTTGCCACGTGCCTGATGATGGTTTTTGCAGGGTTTGAAACGACTACCAACCTGATCGGCAATGGCCTGCTCCTGCTCTTGCAACATCCGCACATCGAGGCTCAGCTACGAAATAATCCCGACCTGATGCGAGGCGCGATTGGGGAAATGCTGCGTCACGAAAGCCCGGTGCAAAGGCTTTCGCGCATGGCGGTAGACGACTTCACACTACAAAATGAACACATCAAACGTGGCGACTTGATATTTTTAATGGCGGCTTCGGCAAATCGAGATGATCAAAAATTCCCAGATCCGGACCAATTCAATATTGAGAGAGACACCAAAAACCACTTGGCATTTGGTCACTCAATACACTTATGTCCTGGGAATACACTGGCGCAACTTGAAACCCAGATCCTGTTTACCGAATTATTCAGGCGCACGCGCTCTATCAAACTCGTGGAAAGCCGACCAGACTGGCAGATAAATCTGTCCGTACGTTCGCTCACTCGGCTACCGATTAAACTCGAGTCCCTGGAAAAGCCGTTAATCATCAACCCAACTTCGATAGTTCACCATGAAACCTATGAAACCGTCACAAACGCTTAAACCTCTTGCTTGCGAACTGATTGGCGCATGGCGATTAATTGAGTATTCAGTTGTGCCTTTATCCTCGGCCACAAAACATCATCCGCTCGGAACTCGTCCTGAAGGTCTGATTATCTACGAGCAGCATTTCATGGCCGTACACATTGCAGGCAACCCTCTGGCAACGACCGCAATCGCCAGACACCCAGTGGCTTATACCGGCCACTATACGTATGACGAGCGTAACGCTGTTATAACGCATCATATTCAACTCAGCACTTACGAAGCCTGGGCAAATACAGACCAATGTCGACACATTTCAATAGAGGGAAATCGGCTTCAACTACGCAGCGTGCATCCCATTATTCAGGACGATCAAGCCGTCCACGCAACGCTCGTATGGGAAAAGCAAGCCTAACAACTCTGTTCATCTGGTGTTGACGAGTAAGGCGCGCGTTGCGCCTGATGACTACATATCAATGCCACTCATGATCACATATCGCAACTACAAAACACGCGAGAAAACAGTGTATGTTCCAACATCTGGATAATTACGCGGGCGACCTTGCGCTCGTGTTACTTGACACCTATGAGCGTGACCCCCGTGAATTCAAAGTCAATCTTGGGATCGGACTCTACTTCGACGATCAGGGCCAGATTCCCTACCTCAAAGCCGTTCAGAATGCAGCGCGCATTACCGATAACGACGAGAGCCCCTGTAGCTATTTACCCATTGAGGGGCAATCTGACTTCCGGCATGCCACACAAGCGCTCATATTTGGCAATGACCACAGTGCTTTGCATGAACGTCGGGTAGCGACCATCCAGACCCTGGGAGGCTCGGGTGCGTTGGCAATGGCTGCCAGCCTGATCAAAAACTGGTTGCCCAACAGTGCAATATGGATCAGCGATCCGTGCTGGGGGAACCATGAAGTTTTTTTCCGAAACGCCAACGTCCAGGTCTACAGCTACCCCTACTACGACCCTGTTAACAAGAAGATCGCCTTTAGCCGCCTACTGGCTGCACTCGAACGTCTTCCCGAAAAAAGCGTGGTGCTGCTGCAACCGTCCTGCCATAACCCTACAGGCTTGGACCTCAGCCGGGACCAGTGGCTGCAGGTCATCGACCTGCTTGGCCGCAAAAATTTGATACCCCTGCTGGACATGGCCTATCAGGGCTTCGGTGAAGGTCTGGATGAAGATGCGTGGGCTGTGAGGGCAATCGCCAACACAGAGATAACGGCGATCGTTGCGCAGTCGTTTTCGAAAAATTTTTCTTTGTATGGTGAACGCTGCGGTAGCGTGAATGTGGTGTGCCGAACCCAATCGGAAGCAGAGCGCGTAGTAGGCCAGCTCAAGTCTCGCGTCCTTGGCAGCTACGGCACTCCCCCGTCACGCGCGAGCCTGCTCATAACCACGATCCTTCAACACGACACACTGCGAGCACAATGGCGCCAGGAAATCTCAGAAATGCGCAATCGTATCGCCACGGTGCGCCAGCAACTCTATGACGCTCTCAGTACATTGGCGCCCTCAGTAGATTGTCGTTACCTGCTTGAGCAACGTGGCATGTTTTGCTACACCGGATTGACGCCAAGTGAGGTCGAGCACCTGCGCATTAACGAAGGTATTTACCTGCTGGATTCCGGACGCTTGTGCATGCCAGGGTTGAACAATAAAAACATCCATCACGTAGCCAAGGCGCTGGCGAGAGTGCTCAACAAACGCAGAGAAGTGACGGCATCACAACCACACTCATAAATATGTATTGCAGAATCGAAGATAGTCAATAACTCGCGCAGCTTCGCCCGGCAGGTGTTGACGTTGCTTGATGACACCTCGGGCGAGGTCAACACCCGTCAAGCCGCCCCTGTTACGCCGCCATGTCGCCTACGTCAATTGCATGGCCGCGCCCCCAAAGGTCCAGCCGTGACCAAAAGTGTTCATTTCGTTGTTCTGCCTGATCGTGCCGGTGGGCCTGGTGGAATCCCTGGGCTGGTTCACGCCGCTGGCCTCCACGGTGGTGGGCTTCATGCTCTTGGCCATCGAACGCATCGGCACCGACCTGCAAAGCCCGTTCAACTCCAGCGAACACCAGATCCAGACGGAGAGCATCTGCGAAACCATCGAAAAGAACCTGCAGTCGATGCAGCGTGATGCCCTGGGTGCCGAGCACATCGGTTAAACCTTGCCCCTGCCCTCAAGTGCTTGCCCTTGCAGTCGATATACAAGGGTAAGCATGGGCCGCTCAGACTGCAAAACAACACATGCGACGCTCACCGCTACCGTTTTCCCCCTTGCCAAAATTATAAATACCCGCGGGAGAAGTCATGAATATCAAGCAAAAGCTGACCTGGGCGTTTGCCGCCATCGCGTGCCTGCCAGTCATCCTGGTGGCCGTCCTGGTGGTGCTGAACCTGCGCGAGGGGGCCCTGGCGAATTTTCTCGATAGCAGTGGCCGCGAAATCCGCCAGATCGACAATGGCATGAAGCAGTTCTTCGACGGCATCAGCCAGAACGTCGAGTACGTGGCCAAGGACCCGCGCGTTGTCGCGGCCAAGGGCCTCAAAAGCTATGCCGGCGCCGATGCTGCACAAATCCCGCTGACACCGACCAATCAAGAACTGCTGGCGATTTTCGACCAGTTCGCCAAGAGCCATCCGAGCACCGCCTACCTGTCCCTGGGCTTGAAGGACGGCGGCTATGCCAGTTGGCCAGACGACACCAAGCTCACTAATTACGATCCGCGCGTACGCCCCTGGTACCAGGCCGCCATCGCCGCACCAGGCACCACCGTGCGCACTGGCGCCTATTACTGGGCGCCGGATGACGTCTCCCTGATCGGCACCGTGCACACCGTTGCCGACGCCAGCGGCAATATCCTCGGCGTGGTCGGCCTGGATGTGTCGCTCAAGCAGCTGACCGAGCTGGTCCGCAACATCAAGCTGGGCGACAGTGGCTACCTGATGCTGGTGGAAGCCAACGGCAACGTGCTGGTCGACCCCAGCGATGCCAAGCACAACTTCAAGCCGCTGGCAGACTTGGGCGCCAACTACGCCGAATTGGCCAAGCGTGGCGACGGCGTGAGCCAGATCGACATCGACGGCGTGCCGTACATGGCCAACGTGGTCAGCTCCCAAGGGCTGGGCTGGCGTTTTATCGGTTTGATCAAGCGCGACGAAGTCATGGCCGGCGCCACCCGCCTGACCTGGTTGATCGCAGGCATCGCGGCGATCCTCGCCCTGGTGTTCGCGATAGTCGGCGCAAGCTTTGCCCGAGTGATCGTGCGGCCGATTCGCGGCGTGGCCGACGGCCTGCAGGAGATCGCCGAAGGCGAAGGCGACCTCACCCGCCAACTCAAGGTCCAGGGCAAGGATGAAACCGCCAGCCTGGCGGGTTGGTTCAACCAGTTCCTGGGCGTGATCGCACAACTGGTGCAGCGCATCGGCAATGCCTCCTCCGACCTGCAAACCGCTGCCGCCGACACCAGCGAAGTGGCGCGCAACATGAATCAGGCCGCCGGGCGCCAACGTGAAGCCGTGGAACTGGTCAGCACCGCGTTCAACGAAATGGTGGCCACCGCCAACGAAGTGGCGCGCTCATGCAGCGCGGCAGCGACGAGCGCCGATGAAGGCTACCGCGATGTCCACAACGGCCAGCAACATATCGGCGAAGCCACCACCAGCGTGCACAAACTGAGCGCGGACCTGCAGAAGTCGACCCAGACCATGGAGTTGCTCGAACAGGACAGCAAGAACATCAACACCATCCTCGACACGATCCGTTCCATCGCCGAACAGACCAACCTGCTGGCCCTCAACGCCGCCATCGAAGCTGCGCGGGCCGGCGACCAGGGCCGCGGCTTTGCCGTGGTGGCCGATGAGGTTCGCGCCCTGGCCCGTCGCACTGCCGACTCCACCGGCGAAATCGACAGCCTGCTCGGCAACCTTGCCCGCCGCACCCAGGAAGTCACCCAGCAGATGCAGGGCAGCCTGCTGGTGTCCCACGCCAGCGTCGAGCGCATCCAACAGGCCCGCGACAGCTTCGACAAGATCCGTGGCTCGGTGGACTCGATTCGCGACCAGAACACTCAGATCGCCACCGCCGCCGAGGAGCAGCACCAAGTGGCCGAGGAGATCAACCGCCACATCGCGCAGATCCATGCCGATGCGCAACTGGTCGAAGAGTTCGCCCACTCGGCGCAGACCGGATCTGGCCGATTGACGGATATCTCCGGGCAACTCAAGGGTCTGGTCGGTCGCTTCAAGTTCTGACCCAGGTACTGGCCCACTCAAGCCGCTTGCGCCTTTTGGCGCAAGCGGCTTTTTGCTGTCTGGGATAATCGCAGGATTTGTAAGAGTGCATTACCGAGCTAAATGTACTAACTGGTTACTTATCTTGCTAAAATCCGGCCCCTGCCTTTCCTCACTCGAGTCCTGATCGACATGAAACGAGCATCGCGCGCCGCTGGCGCCTCTAGATTTTTACTGCTGGGCCTGGGCGTCATCATCGCCCTGCTCGGCCTCGCGCTGGCCATCGGCGGCGTCAAACTGGTGAGCCTGGGAGGCTCCTGGTACTTCCTGATCGGCGGCGCGGTCATGGCGATTGCAGGGCTGTTGCTCGCTTGTCGCAAACCGGCCGGCGCCTGGCTGTTCGCGGCCTTCCTGGTCGGCACGGCCATCTGGGCCATAGCGGATGTAGGGCTGGTGTTCTGGCCGCTGTTCTCGCGACTGTTCATGTTCGCGGTCATCGGTATGGTGGTAGCACTGGTTTACCCGCTGCTCGTCAACCAACGTGCGCGGGGTGCCTATGGCGTCGCCGCCGTGTTGGCCGTGGGCGTAGCGGTAGCGGCAGGCAATATGTTTGTCGCCCACCCGAGCGTGGCGCCCACCGGCGCTGGCCCGGGCATCACCCCGGTAGCTGCGGCCGATGCGCAGAAAGACTGGGCGCACTACGGCAATACCGAAGGTGGCAGCCGTTTCGCCGCGCTGGACCAGATCAATCGCGACAACATCGACAAGCTCAAGGTCGCCTGGACCTATCATACCGGCGACGTGGCCCTCAGCGATGGCAACGGTGCCGAAGACCAGCTGACGCCATTGCAGATCGGCAACAAAGTGTTTATCTGCACCCCGCACAACAACTTGATCGCCCTGGATGCCGACACCGGTAAAGAGCTGTGGAAGAACGAGGTCAACGCTAAATCGGCGGTCTGGCAGCGTTGCCGGGGCATGGCGTATTTCGACGCCACTGCACCCATTGCCCAACCTACCCAACCCAACAGTTCGCCGATCATTGGCGCCAGCGTGCCGGCCGGCGCGCAGTGCCAGCGTCGCTTGCTGACCAACACCATCGATGCACGCCTGATTGCTGTAGATGCCGACACCGGCAAGTTCTGCGAAGACTTTGGCACCCATGGCCAGGTTGACCTGAAAGCCGGCCTGGGCAATGTGCCGGACAGCTACTACCAGCTGTCCTCGGCGCCGCTGATTGCCGGCACCACCGTGGTGGTCGGTGGCCGCGTCGCCGATAACGTCCAGACCGACATGCCCGGCGGCGTGATCCGTGGTTTCGACGTAATCAGCGGCCAGATGCGCTGGGCGTTCGACCCGGGCAACCCTGAGGACAAGCAAGCTCCGACGGGCGACAGCACCTACGTGCGCAGCACCCCGAACAGCTGGGCACCGATGTCCTACGACCCGCAGATGAACACGGTCTTCCTGCCGATGGGCAGCTCGTCCACCGATATATACGGCGTCGAGCGCACCGCTCTCAACCACAAATATGGCGCTTCAGTACTGGCGCTCGACGCCTCCACCGGTGCTGAAAAATGGGTGTACCAGACCGTCCACAATGACCTCTGGGACTTCGACCTGCCGATGCAACCCAGCCTGATCGACTTCACTCCGCCAGGCAGCGACAAGGCAGTACCGGCCGTGGTGATCGGCACCAAGGCCGGGCAGATCTACGTGCTCGACCGTGCCACCGGCAAGCCGTTGACCGACGTGCAGGAAGTGCCGGTCAAGGCCGCCAACATTCCCAACGAGCCTTATTCCCCAACCCAGCCCAAATCCGTGGGCATGCCGCAGATCGGCGCGCAGACCCTGACCGAATCGGACATGTGGGGCGCCACCCCGTATGACCAGTTGTTGTGCCGCATCGACTTCAAGGGCATGCGCTACGACGGCCTGTACACAGCACCAGGCACCGATAAATCCCTGAGCTTCCCGGGCTCCCTGGGTGGCATGAACTGGGGCAGCATCTCCACCGACCCGGTGCACGGTTTTATCTTCGTCAATGACATGCGCCTGGGCCTGTGGATCCAGATGGTACCGTCGCAGAACAAGGCGCAGGCCTCCTCCGGTGGCGAAGCACTGAACACCGGCATGGGCGCCGTGCCGCTCAAGGGCACGCCATATGCGGTGAACAAGAACCGCTTCCTGTCGGTGGCCGGCATCCCTTGCCAGGCACCGCCGTTCGGCACCTTGACCGCTATCGACATGAAGACGCAAAAGGTCGCCTGGCAAGTACCGGTGGGCACCGTTGAAGACACAGGGCCGCTGGGCATCCGCATGCACCTGCCGATCAAGGTGGGCTTGCCGACCCTGGGCGGTACGCTGTCGACACAAGGTGGCCTGATCTTCATCGCCGGTACCCAGGATTTCTACCTGCGCGCCTTCAACAGCGGCAACGGCGATGAAATCTGGAAAGCCCGCCTGCCGGTCGGCAGCCAGGGTGGGCCGATGACCTATATGTCGCCGAAAACCGGCAAGCAGTACATCGTGGTCACCGCCGGTGGCGCACGCCAGTCCACCGACCGTGGCGACTACGTGATTGCCTACGCCCTGCCGTAACCCCTCTGTTCGCGCGGTGCTCCGGCACCGCGCTCTGTGCCTGGAACCCTGCGCATGACCCCTACTTCTCATACCTCCTTTGGCCGCCTGGTGCTGGGCCTGGCCCTGGCTGCCGCCCTGCCCGCTCAAGCCGACGACACTACCCTGACCGGCGACTGGGGCGGCCTGCGTCGCGAACTCGACGCACAAGGTGTGCGATTAACTGGCGACTACAGCGGCGAGACCGCCTACAACGCCCACGGCGGCCAGCATCGCTCGGCGCGCTACTCGCAAAACCTCAAGCTCGGCGTGCAGTTCGACCTGGGCAAGCTCTACGGTTTCAACAATGGCGACCGTATCCAGCTGACCATCAATGACCGCCGCGGCAACAGTGCCTCCGCGGATCTGGTCGGCAACCGCCTGCCGATCCAGGAAAACTACGGCGGCCTCTACACCCGCCTCACCGAGCTGAGCTACGAGCGCACGCTGTTCACCCCCGCGCTGAATGTGAAGCTCGGCTATATGGCCATGGGCAACGACCTGGGCGGCCTGGACAGCGGCATCCTGTGCAACTTCATGAACGCCGGTTTCTGCGGGCATCCGCTGAACATGTCCGGCGGCAGCGGTTGGGCCAACTACCCGAATGCGCACTTGGGCGCACGGGTGAAATATGACTTTTCGCCAAACTGGCAGCTGCGCGTGGCGGCGTTCAATGTCGACCCTTCCAGTAACGGCAACGCCAGCCGCGCCTGGCATGTGGGCCCCAAGCACACCACCGGTACCGTGGTGCCTATCGAGCTGATCTACAAGCACGCAGGCGCCCTGCCGGGTGAATACAAGCTGGGCTATTACTACGACAGCTCTGATGTGAAGCGCATCGGCAGCAATAAGAAAGTCAGCGGCCGTGGTGGCCACTACCTGCTGATCGATCAGGCCGTGTGGGCTTCCGAGTCATCGGAAGGTCGCAGCCTGCACGCCTTTGGCCAGTACTCCGCCGCCAGCGAAGCGGCGTCGCCATTCACCAAGTGGTATGGCGCGGGTGTGGTGCTGTACAAGCCATTCGAAGGCCGCCCGCGGGATACGGTCGCCCTGGGTTATGGCCGTGCGGTGCCCAACCCCCGCAGCCGCGATGTGCAGGAGCTGGCGGCGTTCAACGCAGGCACGGCCTACCCGGACCTGGACACGGCCGAACAGCTGATCGAACTCAGTTATGGCTACCAGGCCACGCCATGGCTGACCCTGCGCCCGGATGTGCAATACATCATCGAGCCGGGGGCGTTTTCCGGTGACAACATCGACAACGCACTGGTGCTGGGCCTGCAGGTCAAAGCGGTGTTCTGAGCGGCGGCGTCAGCCGGCGCCCAAGGATTTGCCACGGCCACCGTTCTTGAGCATCGACGGGTTGATCCCGAACTGCTTGCGAAACGCCGTGGCGAAATGACTGGCGTTGGCATAACCGAGATCCGAGGCGACGCGCATCACCGATTCATCGCCGTTCATCAAGCGGCTGCGCGCCTGGATCATGCGCATCTGCTGGAACACTCCGTAGACGCTGTTGGAAAACAGTTGGCGAAACCCGCGGGTAAGCTTGGGCTGGCTCAAGCCGGATTCGCGGGCCAGCTCCGACAGGCTCGGCGCCTTGCCAAGATCCTCAAGCAAACGATCCCGAGCCCGCACCAGCCGCTGGCGGTCAGTGTGGCTGACCCGGCAGGTGCACTCAGCGTCCTGGCGTGCCTGCAGGAACAGGCTCACCAGCGTGACACTTTGCCCGTATAACCACAGGCTGCTGCGTGGCTGGGCCGGTGGCAGGCTGGTGCCTTGATCCATGGCCAGGCCAAGCATGTGCGCAGTGGCGCTCATTTCACCGCTGCGATGGCCGTACAAAAAGCAATGCTCGCAGGCCAGTGCCTTATTCAGCAGCGGGTCGAGTTTCAGCTCCCACTGGGCCAGCAGCTCGGGGCGAATCATGACGGTGATGTTGTCGATCTCGCCGTGCTGGTGATAAAGGCCATGGCGGCAGCGGCCATAGCTGATGCTGCCCGCGCCTTCGTCAATCGCGTAGCGCCGTTGCCGACGCCCATCGCGAAAGCTGCACGCGGCCTTGCCTTTGAGCAGGTTGGTGAAGCTGAAGTGAATACATTCGCTGTCGTCCTGCAACGGCAGTTCCACCGGCTGCTCGAACGTACTTTGCCAACGCACGATATCCAGGCCCTCCTGCAGCGTCATGCGGGTGACCCGGCAATGCGCCCCTGGCCCGAGATCGCTTCCATACCCTCCCGTAATGATTCGCGAGACCGGCATCGGCTCCCCTGCGCCTCCTTGAACGGCTGACATCGTAAATCTCCTGGCTGACCGGATACGGCTCGAATCAGATCACATCGGGGTAGATGTGCGCAATTGATAATTATTAGCATTTGGCGCGCCGCAAACGCTGCGCCAAACCGCCGCTGCCCCTGTGCACCGCGCGCCGATTAGCATTCATCAGTCAAGGTCCCATCATGTCTGCACGATGCAACACGACGGCTACCCGCCAATCTTGCTACAAATGTAATACTATAACAATAGCGATTGCGCTGGCACTGTCTCCATCAGCCTTCGCCGCCGCCAACGAGCCCCTGCAATTGCCCGCCTCGACAGTAACCGCGCGCATGGCCAAGGAAGACCCCAAGGAAGTGCCGATCAGTGTCAGTGTGACCAGCGGCGAAGAGCTGCGCAGCCAACGCCTCGACACCCTGGAAAGCGCCCTGCGCAACACCTCCGGGGTCAGCGTCAATTCCTCAGGCGGACCGAATGATTTCAACGTGCTGATCCGCGGCGTGGGTTCGCTGTACCAGATGTCCATGGATGACAGCTCGGTGGCGTTCAACATCGACGGCGTGCCGGTGTCGTCGCGCAGCCTGGGTTTCGGCACCCTCGATGTCGACCGCATCGAAGTGCTCAAGGGCCCCCAGGGCACTATGTCCGGTGCGATTGGCCAGGCCGGCGCGGTGAATATCACCACCCGCCAACCCACCCGCGACGTGCAAGGCTATGTACGTGGCGAAGTCGGCCAGCAGGGCCAGTTCCTCACCGAAGGCGCCATCGGCGGCCCGCTCAGTAACAGCTTCAGCGGCCGCCTGGCGGTGCGCCGTGCCGGCTACGACAGTTGGATCGACAACGACCAGACCAACCACCCCATCACCAAACCGCGCAATGAAGCCTATCGCGCCAGCCTGCTATGGGACCTCAACGATGACACCCACGTACTGTTCAGCGCCGAACGCCAGCAGACCGAGCGCGCCACTAACTCCTTGGTACTGCGCCCCTACGGCAGCCACCCGAGCCTGGACCTGACCCCTGGCTTGTTCGACGACAATGACAAGACCACCGAGCGCTACACGATCAAGGTCGATCACGACTTCGCCAACAGCCGCCTGACCTCCACCACCGCCACCGGCACCGCCGACTTCACCGGCTTGATCGCCTACGACAGCAAGTTGATGGGCGCGCTTTATGGCACGCCCGGCGAGTTCTGGGTGGTGGACAAATCCTTCGAGCGCAGCTGGAGCCAGGACCTGCATCTGGGCTCACTGCCCGACGCTGACGTGTTCTGGGTCGCTGGGGTCGCCGCCAGCCGCAACGAGCGCAGCTACGACACCCCGCGCAACACCTACGGCACCTCCGGCGCCAAGTTCCGCGACTTCACGACCACCACCTATGCAGGCTACGGCGAAGTGACATTCCCGCTCACCGAACGCCTGAAACTCACCACCGGCTACCGCCATTCCTGGGACCGCAAGACCTACGACGGCCAATACTTCGCAGGTTCGAGCGCCGTGGACGACTCACGCAAACTCACCGACCATTACGGCACCGGCCGCGCTGCCCTGAGTTATGCGATCACCGCGCAGACCAACGTCTACGTGCAATTGGCGCGGGGGTATAAATCCGGGGGGTTCAATGACTATGCCTCCCAGGTCAGCGACAGCGCGCCCTACAAGGCCGCCGTCAGCAAGGCCGCAGAACTGGGCTTCAAGAGCGAGACAGAGGACCGTCGCGGCAGCCTCAACGGCGCGCTGTTCTACACCCGTGTGCATGACGATCACTTGCTCGGCTACGACGCCGCGACCTTCGCCACCAACGCCTTCAACGCCGACACCCGCACCCGCGGCGCCGAACTGGAAGGCAGCTGGCGCTTCGACTACGGCCTGACCCTGGCCGCCAGCGCCACTTACCTCGACGCCAAGATCACCAGCGGTGTGCAAGGCATCCAGGCTGGCGACGTCGCCGCCGGCAACCGTACCCCGGATGTGCCACGTTGGAGCGGCAACTTCAACGCCAGCTGGAAACATCCTTTGGGCAGCCTCGCCAGCCTCGGCGAAACCACCCTCAACACCAGCCTCAACTACCACCTGGTGGGCGAACGCGCGGCCGATCCGCAGAATCACTTCAATCTGGATAACTATGAAAAGCTTGACCTGAGGGCGGGGCTGGAGAGCAAGTTTGGCGAGGTGTATGCGTTTGCCGACAACCTGTTGAACCAGACGTATGACACCTATGGTTTCTACAGTGACCCGGTGGCCTATGGTGGGCCGTCGCGGCGGCGGACGGTGGGCGTGGGCTATACCTATCAATTCTGAACCGACGCGACTCAGCCGGCTGTCCTGAGTTCAAATGTGGGAGAGGACTTGATTTCGCGGCGGTCTGATTGACTGCACTCGGTAAAAATGTGGGAGGGGGCTTGCTCCCGATGGCGGTGTGTCAGCCTCGGATATGTTCACTGACACTCCCTCATCGGGACATGGGTATCTACACAACTCTTACGTAGCCACCGTCAGTAACCACGATGCGCAGCGAGCCGCTCTTGATCTTGATCTGCTTTTGATCTCAGGCGCCCCGTCAAACCACGCTGGCCGGAATTCGACAGGGATTTGGGGGGTAAACCGGCAGGGATGCCGGTTTAGCCGCCCCGCGCCATCCATGGCGCGTGGCGGCGGCCCCCCAAATACATGTCGGATTACGGGCACACCGAGCCTAAGCGAGGTGCCGAGTGGTGGGGCAAGAGCGTTTGGTTACTTTGCGCTTTTCAAAGTGACCCGCTGTAAAAGCGGAACCAATAGTGGCCATTACCTAAATAATGGATATGTACTCGGTCTGATCCAACATCCTGGTCAACTGTCAGGTAGCCATCGGGAGCAAGCCCCCTCCCACATTTAGATCGTGGGGCATCAGTCAGTTGTCAGGTCGCCAGCCGGAGCAAGCTCCCCCCACATTGCACCCAGTGACCGCCTCAGAACTGATAGCTATACCCCACCCCCGCCGAACGCCCGCGCCCCGGCATCCCGGTCAGCACCGTGTCGGTGGAGTACGCGCCATACAGGTCATACCGCGCATCCAGCAAATTATCGCCCCACAAATAAACCTCCGACCCCCCACTCTCCAGCCCAAGGTGCAAGTCCAACTTGGCGTAACCCTTGAGGTCATAGTGGTTCTGCGGATCAGCCGGGCGGTTTTTCTGCACGCGGTAGTTGAGCAAGGTGTTCAAGCGCGGCGCAGGCAAGCCCAGCAGTTCACCCAGGGGTTTGTTCCAGGCCACGCTGAAGTTGCCACTCCACAACGGCACATCCGGCACGCGGCTGCCCTTGGCCACATCACCACCGGAAACACCTGGCGCATCGGAGGTGACCACCGCGTTGGTGTAGCTGATGGCGCTGCCCAGGGTCAGCTCATCGGTGACGTGCCAGGTGCTCGACAATTCGGCGCCTTTGCTGCGGGTGTCGGCATTCACGGCGCTGACGGCCATGCTCTTGAAGTCATACCCCAGCAGGTGGTCATCCTGCACACGAGTGATAAACAACGCGCCTTCCAGGCTCAACGCACCGCCTTGGCTTTCATGCTTGAAGCCGACTTCGGCGGAGTTCACCTTGGCCGCCTTGTAGGGCTCGCTGTCCTTGACCGAGGTGGCGTAATCGTTGAACCCGGCCGATTTGTAGCCCCGCGACAACACCGCATACAGGTTGGTCTGCGGCGTCCACGCATAGCTCAGGGCCACGCGACCGGTGTTGTAGTCGTCCTGCAAGCGACGGCTGTCGCTGACCAGGTTGCCGCCACTGCTGTAGTCGGCGCCGTAGGTCTTGCGATCCCAGGTGTGACGCAGGCCGGTGGTGAGTTTCCAGTCCTCGGCAATCGGGAAGGTTACTTCGCCGTAGGCGGCATAGCTGTTGGTGGTGAAATCGCGCATTTGCCGGGCGCCGTTGGTGAAGTTGGTGGAATCGAAGCTGCGTTCGGAACGGGACAGGTTCACCCCGCTCACCCAGAACACCTCGGCATCCGCCAGCGAGCCCAGGCGCAGGTCCTGGCTCCAGACCCGCTCATGGGCCGCGTCTTCGACCAGGTACTCGAACGGTTGGCCGTACAACGCCTGGGTGATGTTGCGATCATAGCCCTTGATCGCCTTGAAGTCGGTGCTGGTGTAGGCGCTGATCGAGGTGATCCGGGCCTGGGCCAGGTCGTGGTTGAGCTCGAAGGAATAACGCTCGTTGGTCTTCTTGTTGCTATCGAAGGTGCCGGGGGTGTAGTCGAGGCTGGGACGATTGCCGAATGGCCGCAGGATCTCCGAGCCGGCGTAGTGGTCGGCGCGCTGGCGCTCGACGGTCAGCAGGCCGGTAGTGTCTTCGTCGTTGTCCCACAGCAGGCTGCCGCGCAGGGCCAGGTCACGTGGCTTGGTCAGGGGGTCGCCGTCCTGTTGGTCGTCGACCCAGTTATCAAAGCCGCTGCGCCGCACCGCAATACGCCCGGCCAGGGACTCGGTCAGCGGCCCGCCCACTGCGCCTTCGGTCATGAACTGGCCCTGGTTGCCCGCTTCGCCGCGCACATATCCTTCCAGCTCGCGGGTAGGCTTACGGGTGGTGACATTGATCGCCCCCGCTTCGCTGTTACGCCCGAACAGCGTGCCTTGGGGGCCCTTGAGCACTTCCATTTGCTGCACGTCGAGGGTGGCCATGGCCGCGTTGCGCACCGACATCGGCACCCCGTCCACGTTCAGCACCACCGAGCCGTCGTCCATGCTCATCTGGTTCAGCGAGCCAACCCCACGGATACGCACGTTGGCGTCGTTGGCGCCGCCCCAGGAGTTCACCTCCACCCCCGGCGTGGTGCGCAGGGCATCTTCCAGGGTGCGCAGGCGGCGGGTCTCCAGAGTTTGCCCATCGAGCACCGAAAGGCCGAACGGAATGTCCTTGGCACTCTCCTGATTCAACCGCGCACTCACCGTCACCGGTGCCAGCTCGATGGTCTTGGCGCTGGCGGCCGGTTGATGGTCAGCGGCATAGGCCGTACACATCTGGCTGGACAAGGTCAGCGCCATGGCTTGGGTCAATACGTTGGCCCGCCAACCGAGAGGACGACGCAGCGGCTGGATAGACAGTTCAGATGACATGGCAAAACTCCAAAAGACAGGGATGGTTCAACTTCATTGCGCAGGCCCCCAGCGCTTGAGCGCGGCGGCAATCGCGGGATCGGAGGGCGCGCCCAGCAGGCCCTGGATCGCGGTTGGCCATCCCTGGCCGTGACGGACATCGGCGGTCATCGCCGTGAGATGTTCGGGGGTTTGCGCGGCGACCCAGTCGAGGCTGACCAGCGCGGCATAGCTGGCGGCCCAGCCTTGTTCGCGGGCATCGGCCAGGGTGCCGACGGGCTCGCCGTCGCTGGCCAGGGCGCGGGTCAGGTCGTCGGCCATCAGCTTGACCAGCGTGGCCCGGGCGTCAGCGCCATCGGCATCCTCCACACACAGCAGGCCCAGCGCCCCCGCCACACCCTGGCTCAGCCACAGGTAACCGGGGGCCTGGCGCAGGTCGCTGGCGTCGGTCAACATGCGGCGGGCGAGCAGTTCGGCAATATGGGCGCGGCGTGTCCAGCGTCCGACGCCTGCTGGCCCCACGTCCCAATTGGGCGACTGGCTGAGCAGCAGATGGCCGTGGCTCAAGCGGCTGGCGCCCATGCTTGCAGGCCATTGGCTCAGGTGTTCGACGCTGGAGCGGCCGCCCAGACGTCGCGCCACACAGGCGCTCATCAGGTCCAGGTCTTCCTGCACTTCACGGGCGGTGTGCTCACGGCTGGCATCCTTGCGAAGCGGCGTGGCGTAGGCGAAGTCCAGTGGGCCCAGGCTGCTGCCGGTCAAGACCTGGCCATCGACCTCAAGCTGCCATTGCCAGTGTCCGGCCGGTGCGACCGCATCCACCGCCACCTCAGCCCCCCTTGGCAACCGGGGCACCGCGACCGGCAAGCCAGCTTCGCTGCGCAGGGCCGGCGCACGCAACAGTCGCTCGCTGTCCAGCCCCAGGCGCGGCACCACGCGGCGCGCTTCCAGCCACACACCCTGCGGCCCAAGCCAGAACGCTTCGCCTTCGGCAGGCCAGCCGTCAGCACTCAGCGTCCAGTTCAACACCACCTGGCAACCACTCGCCGCGCAACCCTGCAAAGGCACACGCAGATGCGCGGTGGCTTGTTCAAACGCGACCGGTCGCCCCATCACGCTGACCGCCGTCAACTGCAGGCCCGGCGGTAACTCAGCGTCCAGGTGGGCAGCGACCACCCCATCCAACGTCCACTGGCCCAAGACCTGCCGCGCCGCCGAATCAACCTGCATCTGCAACTGCCCACCGGCCACCTGCCAGGCGCTCGCCCCGGGCAGCCAGCGCTGTTCCCAGTCGGCACGTTTGGCACGTTGCTCGGCGACGGACTGGTAATCGCCCTGCTCCACCAGATGCCGCTGCAAGAGCACGCCGCTGGCGAGCAAGCCGACGATGCCCAAGGCCAGCAACGCACCGGGCAAACCGAGCAAACCGCGGCGCACATCGCCCAACCGACGACGCTCCGGCCCACGGGGCAAGGCCAGTGCCGCCACCGCAAGCAACACCAGGCAACCGGCGAGTTTCCAGCTGGCCAAGGTGGCCAGAAACCCCAGCCATGGCGCCCAGCCGGTCAGCAACGACACCCCCACATGCGCAGGGATCGCCATGGCATAGGGCGGGTAACTCACCAGCCCCAACTCATGGTTGAGCACCAGGAAAAACGTCAGCAGCATCGAAGTGGCGTAAGCCAGCCCGGAGCGGCGAACCAGCGCATGCACCAGCACCGTGAGCATCGCCAGTTCCACCAGCGGCGGCGCGAATACCAGCGCCTGATAGACCAGCACAAAACCCGGCGCCAGGCTGTCGGGCGCGGCCATCGCACTGATCAGCAAGCTGGCCAGGCCCGGCACCAACGCCAGGGCCAGTGTCGCCATCAACACACATGCCACCCGCCCCAACAGGCGCAGCCACACCGGGGCCGGGGTCGCCTGCAACATGGCGCCCAAGCCTTCGACGTCATCGCGCCGGCACACCAGCCCGACCAGCGCCGCGACGATAAAGGCGATCACCAGGAACAACGCGCTCGACAGCAATGGCAGGGTCAGATCCGCCCGAGGCACCATCGGCCCACGGGCATGCCACACCCCGTGGACAAAACCACTGAGCACGCCCATCACCAACAGTAATCCGAGGGCCACCCACCAGATGCGCCGGGCAAACAGCTGGCGTACCTGCCAACGCGCCTCGCACCACAGGGCTCGCGGCCACCGGCTGCGCACCAGCGGGCCAGGCAAGGTCACGCCGCTCGCCAGCAGCATCGGCGGCTCGGCCAACACCGCCCCGCTACGCCTGCCCATCAAACCCTGGCGCGTGGTGCGGGCCAATACGACAGCCAGCAACAGCAGCGGCACTGCGCACCACAACACACGGTTAAGCCAGAACCCCGGGGTCAGGGCCAGCAGCGATTGGGACTTTTGCGCGGCGCTCCAGGTCTCCACCTGGGCCTGGGCAAAGGTGAACAATGACGGGTCCAGGCTGGCGGCCAGCAGCGGGTTGATATGCCCGCCCTTGAGCACCACTACGGCAAACATCCACAACAGCATCAACACCGTCGCCAACCCGAACGGCGCCGCCAGGCCACGGCTGCGCAGCGCCAGCAGGTAATACAACGCACCGATGCCGGTGCTCACTGGCAACAGCAAGGCGACCCAGGCAAACCCCAGGGCCGACCACATCGGCGCACCGATACTGGCGGCCGGCACCCAGCCGAGCCAGCCCAGTACCGGGCTGACCAGGAAGCCGACGATCAGCGAACTGGCGAGCAAGCCGCCCACCAGCGCCGCGCCGATAAAACGTCCCCACAGCAGCGCGGGCAGCGACAGCGGTAAAGCCAGCAACACCTCTTCCAACTGCGCCTTGCGATCGCGCAAGGCCGGTTGCGCGAACACCCAGGCCCAGGCGAAAAACAGAAAGAACATGCACCCGCAGGACATCAGGTAGATCAGGCTCGGCGCGTTGCGCGCAATGTCGCTGGCGCCCATTTTCTGCACGTAGTCGGCATTCGCCAGGGACATCAGTAAATAACCGGTCAGGCCCAGGAACACCAGTAACGGAATACCGCTGCGCAGCCCGGCGCGGACTTCCACCCAGGCCTCGCGCATCAACAGAGCAAAAGTATTCATGCCTCGAGCGCCTCACCGGCCTGGGCCAGCGCCAGGTAATAGATGTCTTCCAGGCGCGGCGCGTGAGGGGTGAAGCGCGGATCGGCCGGGCGTTCGCCGTGCACGATCACGCGGCTACCGGCGGGGCTGGCGGCTACGTGCAAAGCGGCGGGCAGTGGCTCGCCACGGCCGAACGACGCCTCCCACAGGCGACCCTGCTCAGCGCCAAGCAAATCCGCCGGGCGGCCTTCGACAATAATTCGCCCACCGGCCAGCACCGCCAGGCGGCTGCACAGGTTCTCGACGTCTTCGACAATATGGGTCGACAGCAACACGATGGACTCGGCCGCCACATCCGCCAGTACCCGGTGAAAGCGGTTGCGCTCGGCCGGATCAAGGCCCGCGGTGGGCTCATCGACAATCAGCAAACGCGGCGAGCCGATCAGGGCCATGGCGATGCCGAAGCGGCGCAACATGCCCCCCGAATACGTGGCGAGCGCCCGATGCGCGGCGTCTTGCAGGTTGACCTTGGCCAGCAGGCCCTCCACTTCTTCACGACGCTGGCGGGTGTCGGTACGCCCCTTGAGCCAGGCAAACCGATCAAGCAGATCCCGCGCACTCACCCCAGGGTACGCCCCCAGTTGCTGTGGCAGGTAACCCAGGCGACGGCGCAGATGCTCGGCATCGGCCAACACATCCACGCCATCCAGGTGAATGCTGCCGGCGTCCGGTTGCTGCAAGGTCGCCAGGGTGCGCATCAGGCTGCTCTTGCCTGCGCCATTGGGGCCAAGCAAGCCATACATGCCCGGCCCTACGCTCAGGTCCACACCGCGCAGCGCCTCGACACCATTGTTGTAGCGCTTGCACAAGCCGCGCACCTGTAAACCCGAATCGACTGACATCCACAACTCCATCAAGGACGAGCCCTGCAAAAGGGCGGCGAGCGACGGTAGTCAAGGCCGGCAACGCGGTTCTACCCGATTCAAGTCATTTTCCAACCGTATCCCGCTCAGTGACCGGCGTTATCTCCCACCACCGCCGCAGCCTGACCCGCTTCGGGCAAACGGATACGGGGCAAAAACGATTCGATTGGGGTAGTCGCCACAATGAGAATGACTAGCATCTGCTTCCACACAATGACCTGCCCCCAGCGCCTGGGCCAACCCCGGTCCGGGCCCTAGCGATGAGAAGACGTTGAGCCATGGCCACTCCCAGCACCTCAACCGCAACCCTGCTGCGCCGTTCCCTGTCCGAAGCCCTGGGGCAGCCCGCCGAACAGATTCCCCTGGAGGCCAACCTGATTGAATGGGGGCTGGATTCAGTCACCCTGATCCGTCTCGCCGGCCAATGGCGGCGCCAGGGCCTGGCCGCGCGTTTCGCCGAGCTGGTAGCCGACCCACGCCTGTGCACGTGGCTGACGCTGCTTGATACCGCCCCCGTCGCCCCGGCCCCCGCCAACCACAGTGCGGACGACGGCCTGCCCTTCGAACTGGCGCCCATGCAACACGCCTACTGGATCGGCCGCGCCCCTGGCCAAGCCCTGGGCGGTGTGGCCGCGCACTTCTATAACGAATTCGACGGCCACGGCGTTGACCCAAGCCGCCTGGAAGCCGCGGTGCAGACCTTGCTGGCCCGCCATCCGATGTTGCGGGCGCAGTTTCTCGACGATGGCCGCCAACAGATCCTGCCCCACAGCCCATGGCCGGGGCTGAAGGTGCATGACCTGCGCCAGGCCGATTCCGAACAGCTGCAACAGCAACTGCAGGCCTTGCGCGCCGAGTTGTCCCATCGCCAGTTGGCGGTGGAACACGGTCAGGTGCTGGACATCCAGCTATCGCTGTTGCCCCAGGGCACACGCCTGCACCTGAACCTCGACATGCTCGCCGCCGACGCCCTGAGCCTGCGCACGCTGCTCGGTGATCTGGTGCAGTTGTACCGCCAACAGCCCCTGCCCGCGCTGGACTACAGCTTCCCGCGCTACCTGGCCGACCTGCGCGAGGAGCAGGCCAGTCCTGAGCACCGTGAGCGCCATCGCCAAGCCCGCGACTACTGGTTGCAGCGCCTGGACGCATTGCCGGGTGCCCCACGCCTGCCGATCAAGATGCAGGGCGATGAAGGCCAGGTGCGCCGCCGTCACCACTGGCTGTCGCCGTCCCTGCGCCAGGCGTTCGAGCGTCATGCCCGCGAGCACGCCCTCACCCCGGCCATGGCCCTGGCAGCGGTGTTTTGCGAGGCCCTCGGCGCCTGGTGCGAGACGCCCGAACTACTGCTCAACCTGCCATTGTTCAACCGCACGCCGTTGCATGCCGATGTCGAACGCCTGGTCGGTGACTTCACCTCGTCGATCCTGCTGGCCTGGGATGGCCGTGTGTCCGGCTCCTTTGCCGCCCGAGCCACAGCGTTGCAACGTCGCTTCCATGGTGACGCCGCCCACAGCGCGTTTTCCGGGCTCGAGGTGTTGCGCGAACTGTCGCGCCATCGCGGTGAGCAAGTGCTGGCGCCGGTGGTGTACACCAGCGCCCTGGGCCTGGGGGAGTTGTTCGCCGAGGGTGTGCAGGAGTGTTTCGGCCAGCCGGCGTGGATCATTTCCCAGGGCCCGCAGGTGTGGCTGGACGCCCAGGTCACCGAACTGGACGGCGGCATCCTGGTCAACCTCGATGCCCGTGAAGGGCTGTTTGCCGAGGGTGTACTGGACGGGCTGTTCGACGCCTACACCGGCCTGTTGCAGCGCCTGTGCCATGACGCCACGGCCTGGGATCAGCCGGTACCGGCGCTGATTCCCGCCAGTCAGCTTGGCGTACGCAGTGCCGCCCAGGGCCAGCCCGCCGCGTTGCCGGTCGAGCGCCTGCACGAAGGTTTCTTCACCCAAGCGCAGTTGGCCCCGACCCTGCCGGCATTGCTGTACGGCAATCAGGCCATCACCTATGGCGAGTTAGCCAAGCGTGCACTGGGCGTCGCGGCCTATCTCGAAAGCCAAGGCGTGAAGCGCGGTGACGTGGTGGCGCTGCAATTACCCAAAGGCCCCGAGCAGGTGATCGCTGTGCTGGGCATCCTGGCGTGCAGCGCCACCTACCTGCCCATCGGCGTCGACCAGCCTGCCGCACGTTGCCGCAAGATCTGCGAGGGCGCCGGTGCGCGCTTGCTGCTCACCCAGTTGCCGGACGCTGCTAGCCCATTGCAAGCACCCCGCCGCGGTGCAATCAGCGACCTGGCCTACATCCTTTACACCTCCGGCTCCACCGGTGAGCCCAAGGGCGTGGAAATCAGCCATCTCGCCGCCGCCAACACCCTGGAGGACCTGCAACGACGCTTGCAGCTCAACCGCGATGATCGGGTCCTGGCACTCTCGGCGCTGGAATTCGACCTGTCGGTGTTCGACCTGTTTGCCCCGCTGGCCTGCGGTGCGGCGGTGATCCTGATCGAGCCCGACGCCCAGCGCGACGCGCCACGCTGGCGCGAACTGGCGGTGCAGCACCGCGCCAGCGTGCTCAATTGCGTGCCGGCGCTGCTCGACATGCTGCTCGGCTGCGCCGACGCGCCGCTGCCCTTGCGCGCCGTCTTGCTCGGCGGTGACAAGGTCGCGCCGCAGCTGGCGCCGCGCCTGTGGGCCCAAGCCCCCGGTTGCCGCTTCATGGCCCTGGGCGGTGCAACGGAAGCGGCGATTCACTCAACGCTGTTCGAAGTCGTGCCCGGCCAGGCGCTGCACTGGCATTGCCTGCCCTATGGCAAGCCACTGGATAACGTCAGCCTGCGCGTCGTCGACCCGCATGGCCATGACTGCCCGGACTGGGTGGCCGGCGAACTGTGGATCGGCGGTGCCGGGGTGGCCGAGGGCTACCGGGGCGATGCGCTGCGCAGTGCCGAACGCTTTGTGCACTACCAGGGCCTGCGCTGGTACCGCACCGGCGACAGTGCGCGCTACCACCCCGACGGCACGGTGGAGTTCCTTGGGCGGACCGACTTCCAACTCAAGCTGCACGGCTACCGTATCGAAGCCGGTGAAGTGGAACACGCGCTGCTGGCCTGCCCCGGCGTCGAGCAGGCAGTGGCGCTGCTCGCCGGCCAGCACCTGGCGGCGGTGGTGCGCCTGGCGAATGGCCCAGCGCAACCCACCCCACTGGCGTTCCCGCGCCTGGCCGAGCATCTGCCGGCCTATATGATTCCCAGCCTGATCCTGGGCTGCGCGCAATGGCCTCTGACGACCAATGGCAAGGTGGATCGCAAGGTCCTCAACGGCTGGCTGGCGGAACACAGCGGCGCCGCCCCGGACCAGCTGTCACCGCCCTGTGGCCCCATCGAGCAACAGGTTGCCCACGCCTGGCAGCAGTTGCTCGGCTGTGGTGAAGTCTGTCGTGAGCACAGCTTCTTCGCCTTGGGTGGCGACTCCCTGAGCGCCACGCGCCTGGTGCGCCTGCTGGCCGAGCAAGGCCTGGGCGGCGCACGCATCGCCCGGGTGTTTGCCCAGCCGGTGCTGGCGCAGTTTTGCGAAGGCCTGCATCAACAGGCCCATATCCAGCCACCACGCACCCTGGTGCCGGACCTCGCCCAGCGCCATGCGCCCTTCCCCATCACCGAGGTGCAGCAGGCCTACTGGCTGGGCCGCGACCCAAGCCTGGTGCTGGGCGGTGTGAGTTGCCACTTCTACCGCGAATACGACGTCGAGGACCTCGACCTGCCACGCCTGCAACACGCACTCGGGCGCCTGATCGAACGCCACGAAATGCTGCGCGCCGTGTTCGATCAAGCGGGCCAGGCGCGCATCCTCCCCGTGGTGCCGACCTTCGTGATCGGCCAAGGCTACGCCTGCATCGAGGACCTGCGCGAACACTGTGCCCACCGCGTGTTCGATCCTGCCCACTGGCCGCTGTTCGATGTGCAGGCAGTGACCCAGGGCCGGCATACGCGACTGGCGATCAGCCTGGACAACCTGATCCTCGACGCCCTGAGCATCCTGCGTTTCTACGCCGAACTCGACGCGCTGTATCGCGAGCCGACGCTGACCCTGGCGCCGCTGGAACTGTCGTTTCGCGACTATCAGCTGCAGGCCGGCGTGGAACCTGCCGAACGGCTCGCCGCGCAACGTTTCTGGCAGGCACGTCTGCCCCAATTGCCGCCACACCCGCAACTGCCCCTGGCGACCGATCCTGCCAGCCTGGGCCGACCACGCTTCGAACGCCTGCAAGGGCAGGTCAAGGCGGGGGCGTGGCAAGCGATCCTGGCCAACGCCCAACAGCATGGCCTGACCGCTTCGGCAGTGCTGCTCTGTGCGTTTGCCGAAACCCTGGGCCGCTGGAGTGCGCGCCCGGACCTGAGCCTGAACCTCACGCTGTTCGATCGCCGCCCGGTGCACCCGCAGATCGATCAGATCATGGGCGATTTCACCTCCCTGACCCTGCTCGGTTATGTGCCCGTGGCAGGCGAACGCTGGATCGACCGTGCACGGCGCACCCAGCAGCATCTGGGCGAGGCCCTGGAGCACCGCTGCATTGGTTCCGTCAGCCTGTTGCGCCAACTGGCGAGGGACAGTGGCGAACAACAGGCGAGCATGCCGGTGGTATTTACCAGCGCCCTGGGCGTGCCGGATGGCACTGCCGCGCCGGTGGACGGCCCATTCGCCCGGCAGGTATTCGGCCTGACCCAGACCCCACAGGTGTGGCTCGACCATCAGGTGGTGGAAGCCGACGGCGGCATCGCCCTGAACTGGGACCGGGTGGTCGGCCTGTTCCCCGACGGCCTCGTCGAAGCGATGTTCGACGCCTACCTGGGCAGCCTCCACTGGCTCGCCGAACACCCCTGGGACAGCGCCCCGCCGGATCTG
Organism: Pseudomonas synxantha; assembly: GCF_900105675.1. Taxonomy (NCBI): domain Bacteria; kingdom Pseudomonadati; phylum Pseudomonadota; class Gammaproteobacteria; order Pseudomonadales; family Pseudomonadaceae; genus Pseudomonas; species Pseudomonas synxantha. Next base: position 2,847,476 of record NZ_LT629786.1, read on the forward strand.
CTGCCAGTGGCCCAGGCCCAACTGCGCGCCCGCTTGAATGCCCCCGGCCCCGGCGTACCGGGTGACCCGACCTTGCACCAGGGCTTCTTCCAACACGCACAGCAAGCCCCGCAACGCCCGGCGTTGTTGTGGGGTGAGCATGGCCGCCTGAGTTATGGCGAACTCGCCGAGCGTGCGCTGCGCATCGCCCGCAGCCTGATGGACGCGGGCGTGACAACCGGGGATCTGGTGGCAGTGTCCCTGGCCAAGGGACCACAACAGATCGCCAGTGTGCTGGGGGTGCTGGCAGCGGGCGCGGCCTACCTGCCGGTGGGTGTGGACCAACCGCTACAGCGTTGCCAGCGCATCCTGCAACAGGCCGGCGTCAGCCTTATCCTCGCCGAGCACGACCCGCAATTACCCGGGGTCAAGCACCTCAAGCCGTCCCAGGCGCAAAGCGTCGAACCGCTGCACGCGCCGTTGCCCGTGAGCGCCGGCCAGTTGGCCTATGTGATCTATACCTCGGGCTCCACCGGCCAGCCCAAGGGCGTGGAAATCACCCATCGCGCCGCGATGAACACCGTGGCCGAGATCAACCGCGGCTACGGCGTCGACGCCTCGGACCGTGGCCTGGCGCTGTCGGCCCTGGACTTCGACCTGTCGGTGTATGACCTGTTCGGCCTGCTCTCGGTGGGCGGCGCCCTGGTGTTGATTGATGAAGACCAGCGCCGCGACGCCCGCGCCTGGCTCAAGGCCCTGCAACATCACAGCGTAAGCCTGTGGAACAGCGTGCCGGCGTTGCTCGACATGCTGCTCGAAGCCAACGCGGTGGAGCAACAACCCCTGGCACTGAAGGTGGCGCTGCTGTCAGGCGACTGGATCGGCCTCGACCTGCCGCAACGCCTGCGGCAACAGGCCCCGGACTGCCGCTTTATCGCCCTCGGTGGCGCGACCGAAGCGGCGATCTGGTCCAACCATTTCGAGGTACGGCAGCCGCTGCCGGGCTGGCGTTCGATCCCCTATGGCGTGCCACTGGCGAACCAGGCTTACCGCGTGGTGGACGCCCTTGGCCGCGACTGCCCGGACTGGGTCACGGGGGAGTTGTGGATCGGCGGTGACGGCGTCGCCCGTGGCTACCGCCATGCGCCGCAATTGAATGCCGAGCGCTTCGTCAACGGCTGGTACCGCACCGGCGACCTGGGCCGCTATCGCCCCGACGGCTTGCTGGAATTCCTCGGCCGCGCTGACACCCAGGTGAAGCTGCGCGGCCATCGCATCGAGCTGGGCGAAGTCGAAGCGGCCCTGGCCGCTCACCCCTGCGTGAACCAGGCCGTGGCGTTGGTCGCGGACCAGCGCTTGCTCGCCGCCGTCGCTGCCAGCACCTGCGCCGAAGTGCTGGCCCTGCACCTGGAGCAGTGCCTGCCCGCGTATATGCGCCCGGAACAGATCCTGGTGCTCGATCGCCTGCCCTTGAGCAGCAACGGCAAGGTCGATCGCCGCGCCTTGCTCGCGCCGCTGGCCGCCGCTGCCCATTCACGCCCCACGCTGGATGAAACGCCGTTGAGCACCACTGAACAGCTGGTCGCCGAGCTGTGGCAGCAGTTGCTCAACGTGCCCTGCGTGTCGCGCCACGACAACTTCTTCCGCCTCGGCGGCGACAGCCTGCTGGCCACACGTTTTCTCGAAATGCTGCGCAGCCGCATCGGCGTGGAACTGCCCATGGGCCAGTTGTTCGGCGCCGCCAGCCTGCTCGAAGTGGCGCAAACCCTCGAGCGCCAGCCCGCCCCGCACCCCATTGAAGAGGGCGTCATCTGATGCCCGCACAACCTCCCCTTATCCCAGGAGCTGTCCCCATGCCCGCCGCCAAACTGTTAAGCGAACTCAAGTCCCTGGGCGTCGAACTCTGGCCCCAGGATGGCCAACTCAAATTCCGTGCCCCCCAAGGCCTGCTGGACGCCGAACGCCTGGCGCAATTGCGCGAGCACAAGCAGCAGATCCTGCACCTGCTGCAAACCCAGGAGCGGCCCGAGGTGGTGGCCGACCCCTTGCAACGTCACGCACCTTTCCCGCTCACCGATGTGCAGAATGCCTACCTGCTCGGCCGCCAGTCGTCGTTCGGCTACGGTAATGTGGCGTGCCACGGTTACCTCGAACTGAGCTGGCCGAGCCTCGACCCGCAGCAGGTGGAACAGGCGTGGAACCGCCTGATCGCCCGCCACGACATGTTGCGCGCGGTGATTGCCAGCGAAGGCTCCCAACGCGTGCTGGCCGAGGTCGCCCATTACCCGCTGGCTGTCGCGGACTTGCGCGGCGCCACTGGCGAGCAGCACCAGCATGCCGTACAACAGATTCGCCAGGCCATGGAGCAGAAGCTCTACCCCACCGAGACCTGGCCGCTGTTCGAATTGCGCCTGAGCCGCAGCGACAGCGGCGACACCCTGCACTTTTCCATGGACTCGTTGATCGCCGACTGGGCCAGCGCGCAACTGCTGTTCAATGAGCTGGAGCAGTTGCTGCACGATCCCCAGGCCAGCTTGCCGCACCTGGACATCACCTTCCGCGACTACCTGCTGGCCGAACGCGGCCTGCTCGAAGGCAGCCGCCATCAGCGTGACCGTGACTACTGGCTGGCGCGTCTCGATGAACTGCCCCCGGCTCCGCAACTGCCGGCGCCCCTGAGCGGCGAAGACACCACAGTGCCACGCTTCCAACGCCACTCGGCGCACCTCGATACGCAACCATGGGCCGCCCTGAAAAGAGCCGCCAGCGCCCTCGGCCTCACTCCCTCCATCGTGGTGCTCAGCGCCTATGCCGGCACCTTGCAACGCTGGAGCCAGCAACCTTCCTTCAGCCTCAACCTCACGCTGCTCAACCGTTTACCGCTGCACCCACACGTCAACCAGCTGGTGGGGGATTTCACCTCGGTCAGCCTGTTGCAGGTCAATGATCCCCAGGGCCAGGATTTCACTGCCCAGGCACGGCAACTGGGCAACCAATTGTTCGCCGACCTGGAGCACCGGCTGTTTTCCGGCATTCAAGTGATGCGCGAAATCGGCCGCCGTCGCGGGCGTGAGGCGGCCGCCATGCCGGTGGTGTTCACCAGTGCCATAGGCCTGGCGATTGAACCGCAGGCCGCCAGCCAGCGCCGGGTAGGCTACGGCATTACCCAGACCCCGCAGGTGACCCTTGACTGCCAGGTGATGGACGACGCGAACGGCTTGCACATCCACTGGGACGTGCGCCAAGGCGTGTTCCCTGACGGTTTGGTCGAGGACATGCAGCAGGCATTCGTTGCCCAATTGCGCTTGCTGGCCTTCGACCCGGCCACCTGGGACGCGCCCATGCAAGTGCCGCTACCGGCCTGGCAACAGCGTGAACGCCTGGCCGCCAACGCCACCGCCGCGCCGCTGCCCACCGGCCGCCTGCATGACGGCCTGTTGGCCATGGCCTGGGAACGGCCACAGGCCCTGGCGGTGGTCGACGCCCACGGCAGCCTGACCTACGCAGCCCTGATGGAGCGTGCCCTGGCAGTCGCCGCAGCCCTGGGCGCCGCCGGTTGCCGCGCCCAGGAACCGGTGGCGATCCTGATGCCCAAGGGCCGCGACCAAGTGGTGGCGGCCTACGGCGTGCTGCTGGCCGGCGCCGCCTACCTGCCGCTGGACAGCAACGCCCCGGCCGCCCGCCGCGACCGCGTACTGCACAGTGCCAAGGTGCGGCATGTGCTCGGCCACTCCCAGGCCCTGCCCGACACGCCGTTACCCGAGGGTGTGCACTGGCATTCGGTGGACCAACTGGCAGCCGCCACGCCGGACTTGCCGGCACAGGACGCCGGCCCCGACGACCTCGCCTATGTGATCTACACCTCCGGCTCCACCGGCGAGCCCAAAGGCGTGATGATCAGCCACCGCGCCGCCCTCAATACCGTACAGGACATCAACCGGCGCTTTGCGGTCAACGCCGCTGACCGCGTGCTGGGCCTGGCGCAATTGAGTTTCGACTTATCGGTGTATGACCTGTTCGGCCCCCTCGCCGTGGGCGGCACCCTGGTGCTGCCGGACCCGGCACGGGGCGCCGACCCGTCGCACTGGGCCGAGCTGATACAGCGCCATCAGGTCACGCTGTGGAACTCGGTGCCGGCGCAGTTGCACATGCTGGCCCACTACCTGCAGGCCGAGCCACGGCCCCTGGACAGCCTGCGCCTGGCGCTGTTGTCGGGTGACTGGATACCGCTGAACCTGCCGCCGCAACTGCAAGCGCTGCTGCCGGGCCTGGCCCTGGTGGCCCTGGGCGGTGCCACCGAAGCCTCGATCTGGTCGAACCTGCACCCCATCGGCGCGATTGAACCGGCATGGCGTAGCATTCCCTACGGCCTGCCGCTGGCCAACCAGGGCTTGCGCGTGCTGGACAGCCAGTGGCGCGATGCGCCGACCTGGGTGCCGGGCGACCTGTACATCACCGGGGTCGGCCTGGCCCAGGGTTACCTCGGCGACCCGGCGTTGAGTGAGGCGCGCTTCTTCGCTCACCCCCTCGACGGCCAGCGCCTGTATCGCACCGGTGACCGTGGCCGCTACCTGCCGGGGGGTGAGCTGGAGTTTCTCGGCCGTGACGACGGCCAGGTCAAGATCCGTGGGCACCGCGTGGAGCTGGGCGAAATCGACGCCGCACTGCTCGCCACCCCAGGCGTGGACAGCGCCGTCAGCCTGCTCAGCGGCGAGCTGCTGGCCTTTGTCACGGCGGCGCGTGTCGAACCCGAGCCGCTGCCGGGCACACCACTGCTGACGGCGGTGCAGCGTTATGCCGACAGCCAGGTCGGCAACTTTGACGCGCAGCAGGTACGCGACTATCAGGCTGACCTCAACGCCGCCGCCTTGAGTTCGATGCTGGATGTCATGCTCAAGGCCCAGTTGTTCAGCGGCGCGATGGCCGAGCCGGATGCAGCTGCAATCCTCAGTGCCTTGCAGGTGCAACCGCGCCATCACTGGTTGGTGCGGCGTTGGTTGCTGGCCTTGTGTGACGCGGGCCTGTTGCAGCGCGAACAATCCCGCTATCGCCTGCTGCATGGCGAGCCAACCCCGGCGTTGGCCTGGGGCCGGGTGGAACAGGCGGTGGCGTGCGGGCTGTGCAGCCAGGCGCTGCTTGACTACCAGCTCAACCATGTAGCGCAACTGCCGCAACTGCTGCGCGGCGAGGTCAACCCGTTCGATCTGTTGTTCCCCCAGGGCCAGCAAGACCTGGCGTTGCAGCTGTATGGCGCGGATGCGGTATCGCGCTACAACAACCACAGCATCGCCGCGCTGATCAACCGGCTTGCCACCCACCATGACGGCGATGGCCCGCTACGCATCCTTGAAATCGGTGCGGGCACCGGGGCCACCAGCACACCGGTGATCAGCCTGCTCGACGGCCTGAACGTGGATTACCTGTTCACTGACATGACCGCGTTTTTCCTGCCGGCGGCCAAGCAGCGCTTTGCCGATCACGCCTGGGTGCGCTACGGCGTGCTGGACATTGACCAGGATATTCGCCCCCAGGGCCTGGCCAGCAACAGCGTGGATATCGTGCTGTGCGCGGGCATGCTCAACAGCGTCAAGGACATCGACAACGCCCTCGGCCAGATCACCGAATTGCTCAGCCCCGGTGGCTGGCTGGTGTTCAGCGAACCGACCGGCGAATGGCCGCCGATCCTGCTGACCCAAGGCTTTATGATGACCCCGGCGGGCGACGACCACGACGTGGGCCGCAGCGATTTGCGCGCTGCGGATATCTGGCAGGCACGGGTCCAGGCATTCGGCGGCGAATGCCTGCCGGCCCTGCCCCACGCCGACCACCCGCTGGCCGCCCTCGGCATGCAGGTGTTCGCCGCACGCTTCAAGGCCGGGCTGCAGCGCTTGAGCGTCGACAGCCTGCGCCGCGCCCTGGCGCAACGCCTGCCGGACTACATGCTGCCGGCGCACCTGCAAGTGCTCGACCGTCTGCCCCTGACCGCCAACGGCAAGGTCGACCGCAAGACCCTGGCCAACTGGCGCCCAACCATCGATGCCCAGGCCGGCAGTAACGAAGCGGTGCCCAGTGACCCGCTCACCGCCGAGCTGTGCAGGGTGTGGGCCGAAGCCCTGGGCCTTTCGCAGATCGGCGCCGACGACAATTTCTACGAGAAAGGCGCCGATTCGCTGATCCTCGCCCGCGTTGCCGGCCAGCTGCGTGAACAACTGCCCCAGGCGCACAGCCTGAGCTACGACACCCTGCTGCGGCAGATGCTCAACGAGCCGACTGTCAGCGCCCTGGCGCGCCTGCTCAACCACGATGAAAGCCCCCCCACCGCCGCAGCGCCTGACCAGTCGCAGCGCGCCACCCACAGCAACGCCCTGGTAGTGCCGTTCGGCGGTGGCGAGGTCGGCCCGGTGCGAGTGATGTTCCATGCCGCCCTGGGCACCCTGGATTATTTCCAGCACCTGGGCCGTGCGCTCGCCGCCCAGCAGGCCGGGCCGGTGATCGGTTTTGCGGTGGCAGACACCGCGCAGTACCTGGCCCTGGAACCCAAGCGCCTGATCGAAAGCGTGGCCCAGGACTACGCCGAACGCTTGATCGCCGACGGTCATCAGCGCTTCCAGCTGATCGGCTACTGCCTTGGCGGCCTGCTCGCCACCGAAGTCGCCCGGCGCCTGCTGGAGCGCGGCATGGAGGTGGTGGACCTGAGCCTGATCGACAGCATCCCGATGTTTATCGACACCGACGAAGAGCTGGCCTATGAGGCGATCTTCGTGCCCAACCTCAACCTCGACCCGGTCAAGACCGTGTTCGGCGCCCATATCGAAGACTACGACGTGTACCGCGCCATCGACCTGCTGATGGCCCGCGACAACCGGCGCGTGCCCGCCGGGGCCATGGCTGCCCTGGGCGGCGACCCGGGCCTGGAAGCACTGGCGCTGGCGGTCCGGCAACAATCGGCGCGCAGCCAGGAAGAGCGCCTGGCCGAGTACGCCCGCCTGGCGTCTGGGCAGGCCGGGGTGCCGATCGGCCCCGAGCTGGTGCCGACGCTGTTCCGCGTGTGTCGCCACAGCATGCGTGCGGCGCGGTTCGACCCACCACCGTTCCTCGGCAACATGACCTACCTGCGCTGTCTGGAGCAGCAATCGTTCGGCATTACCGGCGGTGTCGGCCACCTCGCGGCGCCGTTCTGGGAGGACGCCTGCCTGGGCCAGTTCAACTTGATCGACGTGCCCGGCAACCACTTCAGCGTGATCGAACCACCCCACGTGCACATCGTTACTGCGCACCTGCTTGAGGCCCTTCGGAAAAACTCATGAGCACCGCCCTGGATACCCTGAAACGCCCGGTCAACCGCTTGATCCGCCTCGGCGTGGTGTTTGCCGCAGTCGGCGCGCTGGTCAACCTGGTGCCCTTTATCGGCCTCACTGAACTTGGCCGCCTGCTGCTCGCCGGCAACGCCGACAGCGCCACCCTGTGGCAGTGGGCAGCGCTGGTGGTGGTCGCCCTGAGCCTGGGCTGGATGGCCAGCGGCGCCGCGCTGTGGCTGACCCACCTGGCCGACCACCGCCTGCAATCGAGCCTGCGCGAGGCCATGGTGCGCAAGCTGGGGCGCGTGCCCCTGGGCTGGTACACCGACACCACTTCCGGCGCCGTGCGCAAGGTGGTGCAGGACGACCTCGAAGACCTGCACCATCTGGTTGCTCATCACGCCGTCGAAGTGACGGCGGCGATTGTCACGCCCTTGGCGGGATTGATCTGGCTGGCGACGTTGAACTGGCGCCTGGCACTGCTGGCGGTGATGACCCTGCCGATCTACGCGCTAGCCTACAGCCTGATGATGCGCGGCTTCGGCACCAAGATGCAGTTGCTCGACAAGAGCATGACCCGGGTCAGCGCGGCGATTGTCGAGTTTGTCCACGGCATTGCCGTGGTCAAGGCATTCGGGCAGGTCGGCCAGGCCCATCGCAGTTATCAGCAGGCGGTCAACCAGTTCAGCACCCAGTACGCCGGCTGGGTCAAGCCACTGCTGCGCCTGGAAGCCTTCTCGTCGATGGCCTTGAGTGTGCCGGTGATCCTGCTGGTCAGCCTGAGCGTGGGCAGCCTGTTACTGGCCCAGGGCTGGATCACGCCATTGCAGTTGTTCGCCGAAACCCTGGTGGCGGTGGTGATCCCGCAGTCGCTGCTGGTGATCAACCAGAGCCTGACCGCGCAACGCACCGCTCTCGCTGCGGCCGAGCGCATCGAAGCGCTGCTGGGCGTCGAGGAGCTGCCGACGCCCAAGGTTTGCGTACCGCCCCAGGGCAGCGACATCCGCTTTGAACAGGTGCAGTTCGGCTATGACCCCGGGCATATGATCCTCAATGGTGTCGACCTGCACTGCCCGGCCGGCAGCGTCACCGCGCTGGTGGGTGCCTCCGGCGCGGGCAAGTCGACCCTGGCCAAGCTGGTGCCGCGCTTTCACGACGTCAGCGCCGGGCGGGTCTGCGTAGGCGGTGTGGATGTGCGCGAGATCGACCCGCGCCAGCTGTATCAGCACGTGGGCTTTGTGTTGCAGGACGCGCAACTGGTGCACGGCACGGTGGCCGACAACCTGCGCCTGGGCCGCCCCGAGGCCAGCGATGCCGAGGTCGAGGCCGCCGCCCGTTCGGCGCAGATTCACCAACGCATCCAGGCCCTGCCCCGGGGCTATCAATCGGTGGTTGGCGAAGACGCGATTTTCTCCGGCGGTGAAGCCCAGCGCCTGTCCATCGCCCGCACGCTGTTGGCCGATACGCCGGTGCTGATCCTCGATGAAGCCACCTCCCACGCCGACCCCGAGTCCGAAGCCTTGATCCAGGACGCGCTGTCTGCCCTGGCCCGCGGTCGCACGGTGCTGGTGATCGCGCACCGCCTGGCGAGCATCTGCGGCGTCGACCAGATCGTCGTGCTCGACCACGGCCGCGTCCTCGAAAGCGGCCGCCATGACCAGTTGCTGCAGGCCAACGGCGCCTATGCCCGGCTGTGGCGCGCCGGCACCGAAACCACCGCCCCCGACCTGGAGATGTCCTTGTGATCCGCAGCCTCGTGACTTTATTGGGCCCGGCCCATGCCGCACGCCTGTACCGCTACCTCGCCTGGCTGGTGACCAGTGCCGTACTGCAAGGCGTGGCCGTGGCGTTTTTGGTGCCGATCCTGCACGCGCTGTTTGCCGGCGACCTGCACAGCGCCTTCCATTGGCTGGCGGGCCTGGCGGCGATGGCGGTGCTGACCTGCATTGCCCACTACCAGCAGGCCATGAAGGGGTTTGCCCTGGCCCTGGTGGTGTTGACCACCCTGCATGATCGCCTCGGCCAGCACCTGGTGACCTTGCCTTTGGGTTGGTTCAATTCGGAGAAGGTCGGACGCCTGTCGCGCAGTGCCACCAGCGGCACCCTGATGGTCACCGGCTTGTTTGCCCATTACCTGGGGCCGGTGGTGTCCGGCGTGGTGGTGCCGGCCACGGTGGCGCTGAGCCTGTTCGTGTTCGACTGGCGCCTGGGCCTGACGGCCGTGCTGTGTGCGCCGCTGATCTACTTCACCCATCACTGGTCGGCGGCGGCCATCGGCAGCAACGACGCACGGGTGGAAGCCGCCGCGACCCTGGCCGGCAACCGCGTGGTGGAATTCGCCCGCTACCAGCAAGTGCTGCGCGCCTTTGGTCGCACCCAGGACGGGTACGCGCCGTTGCAGGCCGCCAACCTGGCGCAGAAACACGCGGGCGGCTCGATGCTGTCCCAGACCTTTCCGAAATTGCTGGCCGGTGGGTTGACCGTGCAGTTGGCGTTTGCACTACTGGTGGGCGTAGGCATTGCCCTGGCTGCCCACGGCGACATCGACGCCATCCAGTTGGTCGCCCTGCTGGCTCTGACAGCGCGCTTTGTCGGGCCACTGGCCGAAGCGGCGGCGCGCAGCGGCCTGTTGCGTATGGCCGGTAACGACCTCGACCAACTGGTGAGCATCCTGCGCGAGCCGTCGTTGCCGGAGCCGGCGGTGAGCCAAGCGCTGACGGCGCCCGGCAGCCTGGCCTTTGACCAGGTCAGCTTCGCTTACCCCAGCGGGCCCAAGGTGCTGCACCGCCTGACGTTCAACGCCCCGGCCCATTCCATGACCGCGATTGTCGGCGCCTCGGGCTCGGGCAAGACCACCGTCACGCGCCTGCTGATGCGTTTTTTCGATGCCAGCGAGGGCAGCGTCAAGGTCGGCGGCGTGGACGTGCGCGAGCTGTCCAATGCCGCGCTGATGGCGCAATTGTCCCTGGTGATGCAGGACGTGTACCTGTTCGACGACAGCCTTGAGGCCAACATTCGCGTCGGCAGCCCGGACGCCAGTGCCGAACAAGTCGCCGAAGCCGCACGGCTGGCCGGCGTGGATGAAATCGTCGCACGCCTGCCCCAGGGCTGGAACACGCCAGTGGGCGAAGGCGGCGCGGCGCTGTCCGGGGGCGAACGCCAGCGCGTATCCCTGGCCCGGGCCCTGCTCAAGCGGGCGCCCATCGTATTGCTGGATGAAGCCACGGCGGCACTGGACCCGCACAACGAAGCCTTCGTACAGGCAGCGATCCGCAGCCTGATGCAAAGCTCCACGGTGCTGGTAATTGCCCACCGCCTGCCGACCATCATGGCCGCCGACCAGATCCTGGTGCTGGATGAAGGTTGCCTGGTGGAGGCCGGCACCCATGCGCAGTTGCTGGCCCGCAACGGTCGCTACGCAGGGTTCTGGCATGACCGCCAGCGCGCCGGCGGCTGGCGTCTGAACGCCGAGGCCCAGCCATGCTGATCGGGGTGTTGGGCGCCAGCGGCGACGTGGGGCTGGCCAGCGCCCAGGCGTTGTTGACGCTGGGAGTCAATGAGCTGCGCCTGGGCGGGCGCGATGCCGTCAAGGGTGCGCACTGTGTGCAAGTGCTCCAGCAACAATGGCCACAGGCGCGCTTGCAATGGGTCGCGGCGGACTTCACCGACGCCAGGGCTTTGGCCGCGTTCGCCCGTGGTTGCGATGTGCTGCTCAACTGCGCCGGCCCGTCCTGGCGCGTAGAGGCGCGTGCCGCACACGCCGCGTTGCAGGCCGATGCCCATTACGTCGATGCCGCCGGCCACATGCACCTCGACCCGGCCCAATGGCGTGGCCGCTGCGCGGTGCTGGGTGCCGGCCTGCAACCCGGGCTCACCGGCCTGCTGCCGCGCTGGCTGGCGGAGCAGGCATTCACCCTGGTGCGCAGCCTGACCAGCTATTTCGGCTTGCGCGATCACTTCACCGCCGTGGCTGCCGACGACTTTTTGCAAGGCGCGGTGGACGGCAGCAGCGAACCGCTGGCGGCCTGGCACAACGGCCGCTGCAGCCGTGCACTGCGGCGCCGGCGCGAGGTGTCGGTGCCGTGCTTCCCCGGCCAGGTCCACCTGTTGCCCTACCTGAACCTCGAGGGCGAACGCCTGGCCATGGACCTGAACCTGGAGGTCGGCCAGTGGTTCAACGTGATCACCGATGGCTACGTGCTCAAGGCCCTCGACCAGGCCCACGGCCTGCCACGGGCCGACGCCGTGCAGCGTTTGTGCGAGGCCAGTCGCCTGGATCTGAGCGGGCAAGCGCCTTTTGTCACCCTGCTGCTGCAACTCGATGGCGTGTACCACGAGCAGGCCCTGACCCGCAGCCTGGTGCTCAGCGGCGCCGGCAATGCGGCGCTGACCGGTGCCATGGCCGCCGCCACGGCGATCAGCGTGGTGGAGGGCGAGATCCGGTCCGGCTGCCATGCAGCTGCCGAGGCCCTGCCCCCCGCCGCCAGCCTTGAACGCCTGCTGCGCACCTCGGCGATCCGCGCCCTGAACCTGCTGCACAGCCCGCTCGATCAACTGCATGCCGCCGAAGAAGGTTGCCTATGAACACCGCTCTGAACGAGTTGGAACACGTCAGCCTGGGCGTGATGGCCCAGGTGCTGCTGCACGCCCAGGCGTTGCCGTTGCAAGCCTGGCGCAGCGCCGAACAGATCAACGCCGCGCTGGGCACGGCTGCGCGGCATGCCTGGGTGGTGCGGCGTTGGCTGGCGGCGTTGACCCGTGCGGGCATGCTGCGCGAAGACGGTGAACAGCTGGGTTGGCAAGCAACACCCCTCGATCCGCGGGTAGGTGAACTGCCGCGCCTGTATGCCGAGTTGGGCTTCCCGGCCACTATGGCGCGCCTGCACACCCAAGTCATCGAGTGCCTGCCCGAGCTGCTGCGCGATCAATTCACCCTCACCCACTTGCTGATGCTCGGCAGCGACCCGGTGAAGGCGCTCGGCGCCTACCAGCACAATCCTTTCACTGCGGCGATCAATCATGCCCTGGCCAAACGGGCGCGGCAAGTCAGCGCCGCTGGTGGAACGTTGCGGGTACTGGAACTGGGCGGTGGTGCCGGCTGCACCACCGACGCGGTGCTTGCAGCGCTGCAAGCGCGGCAAAAGGACTATCGCTTCACTGATATCAGCTCGCTGTTTACCGGCGCGGCACAGCGCCAGTATCGCCTCGAGCCGGGGATGCAATTCGGCCTGCTCGACCTCGATCGCAGCTTCAGCGACCAGGGTATTGCGCCCCACAGCCAGGACCTGGTGATCGCCGGCAATGTGCTGCACAACGCCCGCAACCTGCCCGATTGCCTGGGGCAGATCCGCACCAGCCTGGGCGACAGCGGCACCTTGCTGTTCAGCGAGTCCATCGCCGACAACCCGGCGATGCTGACCTTCATGCACCTGTTGTTGTCGCCCCCCGCCGATGCACCGTTGCGCGCCAGCGATGAAGCCTTCATGGCACCCGACGCCTGGCACCTGGCCTTGGAAAGCGAGGGGTTTGAATTGCTCGAAGTCTGGCCTAGCGCCTGCGATCCGCTCGCCGCCGCGGGGCAACGCTTGTTCCATGCCAGAGGAGTTTCAACATGAATGTCGACACCTTGCTGATCGACCTACCCGCTGCCTTTCCTTGGCATCTACCGGCCTTTACCGACCTGGGCGTGCATCAACAGGCCCCGGCCCGGTTGCTGGCGGTGCTCGAACGCCAGCGCCCGGCGGTGGTGGTGATGGGCGCCGAACAACTGGAACGCCTGCTGGATTTTCCCGGCCTGGCCTTGAGTAACCTGAGCCACCTGGAACAGGTGCTGTTCGTCAGCCCGCGCCCGGGCGACTGGCAACTGGCAGAACGCGCCGCGGCGCAACTCGATTGCCGCGTGCAGGGTTTTACCGAAGACGGGCGCGAGCTGGCCAGCGTCAAGCGTGAGCACCAGCGCTGGTGTGAGCGGGCCTTGGGGCATCCTCAGGTCAGCGCCGTCGCGCTGCATGGCCAGACTTTGTTCGCCGTGCCCCAGCCTTGCGCACCGGCAGCGGTGGACGATCATCTGGACGCGACCGGGGCCGCCGTCGATCAGCAGTTCAGCACCACGCAACTGCACGACGCCGTGCAGTTGAACCAACGCTTGAGCCACGCCGCGTTGCTGTCGATGCTCAACGGCCTTGAGCAATGTGGCCTGCTGCCGGCGCCCCTTAACGACGTGGCGCAAAGCCTCGCCAACGCCGGCATCGCCCCTGGCCACCGGCCCTTGATCGCACGCTGGCTGGACGTGTTGCAGGCCGAGGAGCTGCTGCGCCGCCAAGGCGACCACCTGCATCCCAGCCTCGACCCCAACGCCTGGAGCGACGCCAGCCTGGACGCTATCTGGGCGCAACTGAGCCTGGGCTGGGAACACAACACCGGCGGCTGCGCCACCCTCGACTATGCGCGGGACAATGCCCGCCAGCTACCAGCGCTGATGCGCGGTGACTGCGCGGCGGTGCACCTGCTGTTTCCCGAAGGCCGCACCGAACGCGCGGCGGCGTTGTACCGCGAAAGCCTCGCGGCGCAGTACCAGCATCGCGCCGTGGCCCACTGGATTGGCGCCTGGGCGGCACGCCAATCAACTGAACCTTTGCGCGTGCTGGAGGTGGGGGCTGGTACCGGCTCCACCACCCAGGCGGTGTTGCCGGCCCTGGCGAATCTAACGGTGGACTACCTGTGCACCGACGTGTCGCGCTACTTCAGTGAACAGGCCGCCGAGCGTCTGCGCGCCTGGCCATGGGTGCGCCACGGTGTGTTCGATATCGACCGCCCCGCCGTGGCCCAGGGGTATCCCACCCAGAGCTGGGACCTGATCGTCGCCGGTGGCGTGCTCAACGCCGCCCGCGACACCCAGCGTTCGCTGTCCACCCTGCTGGCTTTGCTCAAGCCGGGCGGCTGGCTGGTATTCAGCGAGCCGACCCAGGAAGAATTCTGGGTCATGGCGTCCCAGGCGTTCATGCTCAACCAGGCCAGCGATGAGCGTGCGCTGGGCCGCAGCACCTTCCTCAACCTCGAGCAGTGGCAGACCGCCCTGGCCCGCGCCGGCTTCCAGGGCAATCGCAGCCTGCCCGCTGCCGATCACCCATTGGCGCGCCTGGGCCATCGAGTGTTCGCCGCCCAGGTGCCGAGCCAGCGCCTGAGCCGTGCCGCCTTGGCCGCCCACCTGGAACACCCCGACCTGCAGCTTGAACTGCTCGACCATTTGCCCGACCTGCCTAACGTCAAGGACTTGCCATGACCCCGCTGGCCTACCCCTTCAACGCCTTCACCGACCTGGAGCTGGCTGAACCTTACCGCCACGCCCAGCAGGCGCCAGGCCTGTTGCGCATCCAGATGCCCATCGGCGCGCCCGCCTGGCTCGCCACTCGTTATGACGATGTACGCCTGGTGCTGGGCGACCGGCGTTTCAGCCGCAGCGAAGCGTTCCGCCGCGACGACGCTCCACGGGCGTTCCCGCGGATTGCCGGCGGCATTGTGATGATGGACCCGCCGCAACTCACACGTATCCGCTCCCGCGCCGCCCAGGCGTTTACCCGGCGCCGCGTCGAAGCCTTGCGCCCCCATGCCCGGGCCTACGCCCATGAATTGATCGACCGCATGCTCGCCGCCGGCCCGCCAGCGGACCTGGTCAATGACTATGCCTTGCCGCTGCCCCTGGGGTTGATCTGCGAACTGCTCGGCGTGCCGCTGCAAGACCGCGAACGCTTCAAGCTGTGGAATGACTCGCTGCTGTCGACCCGCCCCGAAGACGCCGCCCTGACCCAGCAACACCTGGGCGAACTCGCAGCGTATATCAAGGGCCTGATCACCGAGCGCCGCCGCCAGCCACAGGACGATTTCATGACCGCCCTGGCCCAGGCCGATGAACAAGGCGAGCGTCTGAGCGAAGACCAACTGCTGCTGTTGTGCATCGCTATCCTTGTCGCCGGCTACGAAGGCAGCGCTTCGCAGATCCCCAACTTCATCCAGGTGCTGCTGGACAATCCCGCGCAGTGGCAACAGCTCAAGGCCCATCCCGAACAGATTCCCCAGGCTGTGGAGGAGCTGCTGCGCTATATCCCGCTGGCGTCGGCGGCAATGTTTGTGCATTACGCCCTTGAAGACATTCAGGTGGGTGAGACTTTGGTACGCCATGGCGAGGCAGTATTCGCCTCGATTGGCGCAGCCAACCATGACCCGGCGCGCTTTGCAGAGCCGCAGACCCTCGACCTGCAACGCGATGCCGCCGGCCATTTCGGCTTCGGCCATGGCCTGCATCACTGTATCGGCTCGGCCCTGGCGCGGGTGGAATTGCAGGAGGCCTTGCAGGCGCTGGTGGAACGCCTGCCCAACCTGCAACGCTGTGGCGAGGTGCAGTGGAAAACCGCGACGTTCTTTCGCGGCGCCCATTGCCTTCCGGTGACCTGGTCATGAGGGGCGCACGTAAACGCGTGATCGTCGCCGGCACCGCGTTCGGTCGCATCTACCTGCAAGCCCTGGCCCGTGCCCATGAGCGCTATGAACTGGTGGGCATCCTGTCGCGGGGCAATGCCTATTCCCAAGCCTGCGCCGACCACTACGGCGTGCCGCTATTCGAAGCGGTCGAGCAGGTGCCCAATACGGTGGATATCGCCTGCGTGGTGGTGCGTTCCGGCGCCACCGGAGGCGCCGGCAGCGAACTGGCCCAGCAGCTGTTGCGCCGTGGCATCCACGTGTTGCAGGAACACCCGGTGCACCACCGTGAAATTGCCGCGTGCATGCAGGCGGCGCGCCAGGGCCAGGCGGCCTACGCGGTGAATACGCTGTACCCGAATATCCTCGCGATCCGCCGCTTTCTGGCGGTGGCCGCGTACCTGCGTGAGCAACAAGGGCTGGCCTATATCGACGCGGCCTGTAACAGCCAGGTGGCCTACCCCTTGCTGGATATTCTCGGGCGCCTGGCCGGTGGTTTACGGCCCTGGGCATTTGCGGCGCCGGCGGCCAGCGTCGGTGCGCAGCCCTTCACACGATTGAACGCCAGCTTCAATGGCGTGCCGATCAGCCTGCGCGTGCAAAACCAGGTGCATCCCCAGGACCCCGACAACCACTCGTTCCTGCTGCATCGCCTTGAAGTCGGCTGTGAAGGCGGCGTGCTGAGCCTGTGCGATACCCACGGCCCGGTGCTATGGAACCCGCGCCTGCATGCGCCACGGGACGACACCGACCGCCTGATCATGGCAGGTGAAGGCAGCGAGCGGCTGGCCGGGCCGAGCATGGTGGTGCTCGACCCGCAGATACCCGCCAGCTATCACCAGGTGTTCAGCGACCTCTGGCCCGACGCGGTCAGCCTCGCCCTCGACGCGCTGTGCGACGACATCGACGAGCCGGCGCGACGCCTGCGCAGCGGCCTGTGGTCCACCGAGGTGTCGATGGCCTGGCGCGAGATGAACAGCCTGATCGGGATGCCCGAATTAATTGAACCGCCGATTCCCCGGGCATTGCCGCTGGCCGAGCTGCACCGCTGCGCCGACGCTGTGCAACCCCCTCGCGCTGACCCTGGCGCGCAACTGTTGGGAGCCCTGCCCTTGTGAACACTACCCAATCCCGCTCGTCCTGCAGCCATGTGCTGCTGTGGGTGCGCGACCTGCACCAGGCCGTGGCGAACTTTCGCGCCGCCGGGTTCGAGGTCACCTACGCCACTGCCGAGGCCCGTGCCCAACACGCGCATATCTGGTTCAGCCATGGGCCGATCATTGAGTTGCTCACTACGCCTCGCCACGCCTGGCTGTTCAAGTGGCCCATCGACTGCCTGGCCGGCCGAGGTGCCGGGCAGCGCATGTTGCGTTGGGCCGCCCACGGCGAAGGCTTCTGCGACCTGGCCTTGCTGTGCGATGAGCAACTGCTGGCGCCGCGCCTCAAGGATCTGGCGGCCTGCGGCGTGGCCATGGGCCGGGTTGTGAAGTGGCAGCGCACCTGTGCGGACGGCAGCCAGACGCGCTTTCGTTTCGTCTACCCGCGCCATGCGCGCCTGCCGTTCCTGGTCACGCCCTACACGCCTTCTCAACATCCGGAGCGACTGATCCACCCCAACGGCGCCACCGGGCTGGCGGCGATTCGCCTGGGGGTCAGCCCTGCCGACCGCACCGCCCTCGACCTGCTGGCGGGCGACGATCCGATGTTGCGCCTGCATCCGGCTGAATATACCGGCGTACAGGCGGTGCAAATCGCCGGCCTGACGCAACCGCTGACCCTGCATGGCGCCCAGTTGCTGGGTTGCCCGACTGCCCAAGGAGATTTCCATGCTTGATGGCTGCACTGACTGGCCCGAAGACTTTATCCGCCGCTACCGCGAGCAAGGCTATTGGCAAGGCGTGCCCCTGGGCCAACTGCCGCGCGAACAATCCCAGAGCACGCCGCAACAGGAAGCCTTGGTGGACGGCAATCGACGCTGGAGCTACGCCG
Source organism: Pseudomonas synxantha (assembly GCF_900105675.1). NCBI lineage: Bacteria > Pseudomonadati > Pseudomonadota > Gammaproteobacteria > Pseudomonadales > Pseudomonadaceae > Pseudomonas > Pseudomonas synxantha. The sequence goes on from NZ_LT629786.1 coordinate 2,865,217, forward strand.
AGCTGGACCAACAGGCCGACCGACTGGCCGCCGGCCTCGCCGAACGCGGGCTGGTCGCTGGCCAGCGGGTGCTGGTGCAACTGCCCAATATCGCCGAGTTTTTCGCCCTGACCTTCGCCCTGCTGCGCCTGGGGGTGATCCCGGTGTTTGCGCTGCCGGCCCATCGCGAACATGAACTGGAACACCTGGCGCACCTGAGCCAGGCGGTGGCCTATGTGATTGTCGACCAGCACCTGGGCTTCGATTACCGCCCGCTGGCGCGCACCCTGCGTGAGCAAGTGCCGAGCTTGCAACAGGTGTGGGTGGTGGGCGCGCCCGAGGAGTTCGTAGCCCTGGCCGATTGCGTCGCCGCGCCCCGCCAATTCCCCACGCCGGACGCCCGGGACGTCGCGGTGCTGCTGTTGTCCGGCGGCACCACCGGCCTGCCCAAGCTGATCCCACGCACCCATGACGACTATGCATGCAATGCCCGGCTGGCGGCCCGCGCCTGCGGCTTCGACGGCCACACCCGTTACCTGGCAGCGCTGCCGGTGGCGCACAACTTCCCGCTGGCCTCGCCTGGCGCGCTCGGGGTGTTCAGTGTCGGCGCTACCCTGGTGCTGGCGCCGGAGCCGAGCCCGGACACCGCCTTCGAACTGATCGAACGCGAACGTATCACCCACACCGCCTTGATCCCGCCGCTGGTATTGCTGTGGCTGGAAGTCGCGCAATGGTCCGACCACGACCTCAGCAGCTTGCAATGGCTGCAAGTCGGCGGTGCGCGGCTCAAGGCCGAGATCGCCGCCCGCATCCGCCCGGCCCTGGGCTGTGGCCTGCAACAGGTGTACGGCATGGCCGAAGGCTTGCTGTGTTTTACGCCGCTGGACGATCCCGAGGAACGAGTCTTCGACACCCAGGGCCTTCCCCTTACGACGGCGGATGAGATCCGTATCGTCGATGCCGACGATGTACAGGTGGCGCCCGGCGCCGTGGGGGAATTGTTGGTGCGCGGGCCCTACACCATCCGTGGCTATTACAACGCCGCCGAGCACAACCAGCGGGCGTTTACCGCCGACGGGTTTTATCGCAGCGGCGACCTGGTCCGGCGCCTGCCCGAGGGGCATTTGATTGTCGAGGGGCGCAGCAAGGATGTAATCAACCGCGGCGGCGAGAAGATCCCGGTGGAAGAGATCGAGAACCTGCTGCTCGGCCATCCGCTGATCCGCGATGTGGCGCTGGTGGCCCTGGCCGACGAATTGCTGGGGGAACGCAGTTGCGCCTGCGTACTGGCCCACGGTGAACCCTTGGACCTGGCCTCGATCAACGCCTGGCTGCGCGAGCGTGGGCTGGCGGCCTACAAGTTGCCGGACCGCTTGCAGGTGCTACGCGAGTTCCCGCTGACGCGCCTGGGCAAGGTCAACCGCAAGGCCCTGGCTGAACAGGTATTGGCCTCATGAGCCCGTGGCTGCGCGCATTGCGTGAAAGCGAACAGCCCCGCGCACGCCTGGTGTGCCTGCCCCATGCCGGCGGCAGCGCGAGTTTTTTCCGTCCGTGGCTGGCGCACCTTCCAGGGGACATCGACCTGCTGGCGGTGCAGTATCCCGGCCGTGAAGAGCGCTTCAACGAGGCGCATATCCCGTGCCTGGCGAGCCTCGCCGAACACATCAGCCAGGCGTTGCTGGCCTTGCCTGCGCGGCCCCTGTGGCTGTTCGGCCACAGCATGGGCGCGGCGCTTGCCTATGCCGTGGGCATACAGCTTGAAGCCGCTGGCATGGGGGCTGCCCACGTATTTGTCTCGGCCCACGCACCGCCGCACCGGCAGCCGCCCAGCGACCTGCACCGCCAGGACGACACCACGCTGATCGCCGACATCCTGCGCCAGGACGCCCAGGCCGCCGACCTGTGGGCCAACCCGCAGTTGCGTGCGCTGTTCCTGCCGGTGTTGCGCAGCGACTACCAGGCCATCGAGACCTGGCGCCCCGCCCACCTGCTGCCCTTGGCCGCACCGCTCGATGTGCTGTTGGCGCACGACGACGCCGAGGTCAGCCTGGAACAGGCCCGCGCCTGGGCCGACCTGAGCCGCCACACCCCGGATATCCGCTGGTTCGACGGCGATCACTTTTACCTCAAGCATCAGCCGCGACCGGTGATCCACCACCTGTTGCAGCGCAGCGCCTACCTTCAGGAAGACTCACAATGAAAACCCCGGAACACTGCACTGGCCTTCACGACATCCGCCACGCCATCGACAGACTCGACCAGCAGATCATCGACGCCCTCGGCCTGCGCATGCAGTACGTCAAGGCCGCCTCAGCGTTCAAGCCGGACCAGGCCAGTATCGCCGCCCCGGAGCGCGTCGCAGCGATGTTGCCCCAACGCCGGCAATGGGCGCAGGACGCCGGGCTGGATGGCGAATTTATCGAAAGCCTGTTCAACCAGATCATCCACTGGTACATCGCCGAGCAGACGGCCTTCTGGCTGCAGAAAAAGAGCAAGGCCGTATGAACGCGGCCGACTTGCTCACGGTGTTCCAGGCCGCGCACCAACGGGCGGTGGCGTACCAACGGCCGGTGATTGCCGTCAGCGCCTACCCCGCGCCGACGCTGGCGCCTTTGGCGCTGTATGCAGCCCATCGGCAGGGCTTCTTCTGGTGCGCACACTCGCCTGACCTGAGCCTGTTCGGCCTGGGCTGCGCCTGGCAGATCGAAGCCTGCGGGCCTGGGCGCATGGCCGAGGTGGATCGCCAATGGTTTGCGCTGTGCGCCGATGCGTTGGTGCAAGGGCCCTACCCGGCGGTGCTGCTGGGCGGCATGCGTTTCGATGAACAGCAATCCTGTGCATCCCATTGGGCGCCGTTTGCCGATGCCAGTTTCCAACTCGCCCACTGGTTGCTCAGCGAAGATGCCACAGGGCGCTGGCTGCGCTGCCAGCGTGTGGTCGAGCCGGGCAGCGATCCTGCCGCACTGGTGCAGGAAAGCCTGGCCGTCTACGAACAGTTGCTCAACCCCGCCCCCCATGTAACCTCTACACCCGATGTGCTGGAGCGCCGCGCACTGCCCCGGCATCAATGGCAGGCCAAGGTCGACACCGCGCTGCACGCCATCGCCGGGGGTGAGTTGAACAAGGTGGTGCTGGCGCGGCATATCGACCACCATCTGGACGCCACCCTCGATACCGGCGCGGTGATGGGCCGCCTGCACGAGCGCCGCAACGCCTCGCACCTGTTCGCCATCCACCGTGGCGAGCACTGTTTCATGGGCGCCACGCCAGAGCGATTGCTCAGTTGCGACGCGGGCCGCCTCACCACCCACGCCCTGGCAGGCAGCACCCGTCGCGGGCTCTGGCCGGATGAAGACCAAGCCCTGGGTGAGCGGCTATTGGCCGACCCCAAGGAACAGCACGAACATCAGCTGGTGGTGCAGACCATCACCCAGGCCCTGCACGACAAGGTCACCGACCTGCATGCCGCCCCGTGCCCTGGCCTGTTGAAACTGGCCACCGTGCAGCACCTGAGCACGCCCATCACCGCACAACTGAATGTCGGCAAGCGCCTGCTCGACGGCGTCCAGGCGCTGCACCCCACCCCCGCCGTCGGCGGCTTGCCCAGGGCACCTGCGCTGGGCTTCATCCGTGGACACGAAGGCTTCGACCGTGGCTGGTACGCCGCGCCGGTGGGCTGGCTGGACGCCAATGGCAACGGTGACTTCCTGGTGGCACTGCGCTCGGCCTTGATCACGCCCAGACACTGCCATGCTTTTGCCGGCTGCGGCATTGTCGAAGGCTCGTTGCCGGCCAACGAGTACGAAGAAACCCAGATCAAGCTGGCAAGCATGCAACAGGCGCTGCAACTGGCCTGCCCTGCTGATACTGACGTGGCGTACAGCCAAACTCACGACGAAACACCGTATGCAAGTACTGCGCAGAGGTGAAGCCGCAGCTGGCGGCGATGTCGGCGATGGCCAGGTCCTGGTTCTCCAGGCCCTTGGCGGCAGCGGCGAGTTTGAAACCGAGGATTTCATCATGCACGCTGCAGCCGCGCACCTTGCGAAAGTGCGCTTCCAGGGAAGAGCGTGAGACGCCGACATAAGCGGCAACCTGGTCGGTCTTGATCCCCTGGCAAGCGTACTGCCGGATAAACAGCAATGCCTGCATCACATAAGGGTTGCCCAAGGGCTGATGCAGGCTGGAGGCCTGCACGTTGATCGCATCCGGCGGCACCAGCACCTGCGTGCCGGTGCAGGGCTTGCCATGCAGCATCTGGTGCAGCAAGGCCGCGGCGGTACGGCCCATGGTCTCGGTGCCCTGGATCACCGAACTCAGCGGCACCCGCGTGAGGGTGCGGGTCAGTGGGTCGTTGTCGATACCGATCAACGCCACTTGCTCCGGCACGGCAATCCCGGCGGTCAGGCAGGCTTGCAGCAATTGCCGGGCACGGGCATCGGTCACGGCGATAATGCCGATAGGCTTGGGCAGGCTGTGCAGCCAGGCAATCTGCTGCTCCACCGCGCTGTCCCACAACGGCGCGCTGGTGCCCAGGCCGCGATAGATCTCCACCTGCAAGCCATCGCGGTGCATCAAGCGGCGAAAGGCTTTCTCACGCTCCTGGGCCCAACGATTGGCCTGGGCTTCGGGCAGGCTGAAACAGGCAAACCGCGTCAGCCCGGCCTCGATCAAATGCTCGTAGGCCAGCTTCATCAAGGCATGGTTATCGGTGGCGACATAGGGAATGCCCTTGGGGTACGAGCTTGCGTCCTCATAAGAACCACCCACCGCCACCACCGGTATCCGACTCCCAGCCAGCGCCTCGCCGATCAGCGGGTCATCGAAGTCGGCAATGATGCCGTCCCCCTGCCAACGCTCGATACCGCGCAGACGGCAAAGAAAATCCTCCTCCAGGAACAGGTCCCAGGACGCGCGGGTACTGCTCAGGTAATTGCCGATACCGGTGATGATGCCGCGGTCGTAGATTTTGCTGCCGTTGAAGAGCAAGGCGATGCGGTGCACGGGCGGTAGGGTTTTCATTGTTTTTGTCCTGGGGCCGGTGGGTGCAGATGAGTACGCAAAGGTCTGACTGCTCAGGATAGCGGGCCTCGGATGAGGCCCGCTTAACTTACCTAAATTCCACCAATATGGCTGCAACTGCTGCCCAAAAGACGGAACCGATCAACATCATCATATTGATGGTCAACAGACGTTTTAGATGAGGTGGGAAGTTTTCAAGATCGACAGGGTCCAGTTCTCCGATGCGAATAGACGCCTTCGGTAACGTCACCATTCCGGCAATTTTTGATATTTCCAGAAGCGACCAGATTACCCCCCTCTTTCCCAGGCTTGTTCCCCAGATATAAATAAAACGACTGTTTTTCAGCGCATCTTTCATAGAGTCCAAGTGTCGACGACTAAGGTAAAGACTAAAAGTAATGCCAGCAGCGGCAAGCAAAATTGGCCCCCCTGTAACGATGATTGCGATCCAGGGAGGCCAAGTGTCGATACCGGTCATGGCTGCCTTGCCTCGTAAATTTTTTCACCTATGTACTCACCCGTTTTACCACCGTAAGTCGTACCCACCCAGGCGCCAGTGCCTACAACAGCAGCGACGCAGATAACACCACCGATTCCTGTTGTGACGCCTAGTGCTACGCACACTGCAGTACTGGCATAGCTGGCTGCCAATCCGCTTGCAGCACCGATAGCAGTAGACCCAGCGAATTTCCCTCCTTCAGTAAATTTAACCTTCTCACACGCCGCCCCAGAATCCCCATTACACACCTGCTGAATAGCCAACAACGAAGACACCCCACCAAGGCCTATACCGATATAACCACCTGCCTTCATATACTTCGTGGCACGACTAACAGCCTCCACATGAGCCGCATACCCCGGAATCTGACCCGGCCCGCCCGCCTTGTCCCAGTGATGCACCAAGCTGCGGCTGGAAATGCCCAGGGCCGTTTTCAACTTCGGGTGATCGCCCAAGGTTGTCTGCCCGCGCAAGCGCGTGGAGTTGAGCAAATGGGCATCCAGCTGGTTCATCAGTCGCTGACGATCAGCAAAGAACTGCGGTGATCTAAGGTGGCCGTGCTGCCGATAGCTTTCCTGGTGCAAGCGCTCCATCGCCTGGAGTGTGTCGCGCAGATTACTCAGGTGCTTCTCCATCACCACCGCACTCACGCCGAGCCAGGTTGAGGTATGGCCGATAAACCCGGCAATTTCAGCGCCGTGGCGAAACAGGAAGTCGGCCTCGTCTGGCGTCAAGGCATCCAGGGAGGCGTCAACCTGTCGAGCAGCCTGCATCAGTTGCGCTTCCTGATAAGTGCAGGAGGTGTTGTTCGGATCGCTGAGCACGATCATCGAGCCGGCTTTGACGTGCCCTGTGTTGGGATTCAGTGATTGAAACTTGCGCATCACAGCCGGGTCGAGCGTCGGGAAAAGTGCCGCCTCCAGTGCTTCGCGGGACATGCTCTTGGGCACGATATAGAAGCCTGGTTCCTGACCCTGCACGCTGTTGACTACCGTTGGCACTGCATGATCGGAAGGCGTGAAAGCAGACTGAGACGGTGTCACTGGGTTACCGTTTACAGTTGCCTCGCCCGGTTGAGCAACCCGCTGACTCGCTGGCGGTTCTGCTTCTCGCTTTTCGTAGGTGGCCGTTAATACCGAAGGAATCAGCCGGGCTCCACAGGGGCAACTGCTCACGCTATCCAGCGTGCCAGCAACACGTTTTCCATTACGCCTCATATTGGAAATGCCGCCTAGGATCCGAAAACTTCCGGCATGATTTCCGCAAGTGACCCGAGCACCTTCCAGAGCACGGTGAAGGCCACGTAACTTGAATGTTGGATCACCTTCGAGAATTCGTCCGCCGCACGTCGTTTGGTCACCTAAAACAACATAGTGTCCTTTTCTCATTTACTGCCCCACTTAGCTAAAGTTGATCAACACCCGAACCTTGAAGAGGCATTTCCCCACCGTAAAGTCAGACGTTTCCCTAAATCACGTACTCCCTGAGCCGTTCTGACTCCCCCACTCAAAATCGCACTACACCTTGGTGATTTTCATAAGCAGCACCTCAGGTGCCGTTGCTAGGACCCTCGTAGATTTTTTCACCCACGTACTCACCAATTTTTCACCGTAGGTTGAATTTCTCTCCAAACAGTTTCACCAACCATCCTCCGGGCGTACCAACCGAGGCCTAATGATGTCCAGGCCACGATTGGAACGCCGATAACATTTACAGCCAAGGCCATCGCTACCCAAACTACCTATATTTCACCAGCAAGGCTGCAACTATTCCCCAAGTTAGAGCTGTGAAGGCCATCGTAGTAATAGCGATCAAGTGTCGTTTCAAATGAGGAGGGAAATTTTGAAGGTCTATTGGATCCAGCTCCCCACTTATAATAGAAGCCTTCGGCCACACCACCATTCCGGCAATTTTTGCCATTTCCAGCAGGGACCAAAGCAAACCTCTTTTCCCTAGACTACTTCCCCAAATATAAATGTAGTGACTGTTTTTTAAGGCTTCCTTGATAGCATCCAAATGACGATGGGTCATGTACAGACTGTAAGCAAGACCAATTACGGAGAGCAGACCGGGACCTCCCGTGATAATGATCGCGACCCACCTTGGCCAGGTATCGATGCTGGTCATCGCTGTGTAGCCTCGTAAATCATTTCGCCTATGTATTCGCCACCTAGCATCCCATCCACCAAATCATTAAAGCTCCTGCAGCACAGATATGATCGCTAGCCAAACGACACCACTAGTCAGCATCACAAAATCAATCTTCAAAAGAAGCTTCAAATCTTGAGGGAAATCCTTCAGATCTACAGGGTCGAGGTCTCCCAGACGGATATATGCCCTAGGCATCATTACCATTCCTGTAATTTTTGCTATCTCCAAGAGGGACCATACTAAACCTCGCGTTCCTAGGCTCGGCCCCCAAAGATACACATAACGACTGTTCTTCAAAGCAGCTTTTATGGAGTCCAAATGGCGACGGCTTAGATACAGACTATATACAACGCTGGTAAGTCCAAGCAGGAATGGGCCAGCTACAAGGCAGATACCCAGCCAAGACCTCCAAAATTCCTCCGTTATCATGGCAAGGTTTTCTCATACAATTTCTCTCCTAACCCCTCGCCCTTCATACCACCGACAGTCGTACCCAGCCAAGTTCCAGCTCCCACAACGACCGCAACACAAACAACACCACCTATACCCGTAGAGACGCCAAGCGCCAAGCAGATGGGGCCACTTGCTGATTGGGCGATCTTTCCAGTCATATAACCACCAATAGTAGACCCACCAAATTTCCCCCCTTCAATAAACTTAACCTTCTCACAAGCAGCATCCGAATCGCCGTTACATACTTGCTGAATAGCCAGAACCGACGACACTCCGCCAATACCAATCCCGATATACCCGCCGGTCTTCATGTATTTTGCAGCCCGACTCGTCGCCTCAACATGAGCGGCATACCCCGGAATCTGCCCCGGCCCGCCCGCCTTGTCCCAGTGATGCACCAGGCTGCGGCTGGAAATACCCAGGGCCGTTTTCAACTTCGGGTGATCGCCCAAAGTTGTCTGGCCGCGCAGGCGCGTGGAGTTGAGCAAATGGGCGTCCAGCTGGTTCATCAGCCGCTGACGATCAGCAAAGAACTGCGGCGATTTAAGGTGGCCGTGCTGCCGATAGCTTTCCTGATGCAGGCGCTCCATCGCCTGGAGTGTGTCGCGCAGATTACTCAGGTGCTTCTCCATCACCACCGCACTCACGCCGAGCCAGGTTGAGGTATGGCCGATGAAACCTGCGATTTCGGCGCCGTGGCGAAACAGGAAGTCGGCCTCGTCTGGCGTCAAGGCATCCAGGGAGGCATCGACCTGCCGAGCGGCCTGCATCAGTTGCGCTTCCTGATAGGTGCAGGAGGTGTTGTTCGGATCGCTGAGCACGATCATCGAGCCGGCTTTGACGTGACTTGTATTGGGGTTCAGTGATTGAAACTTGCGCATCACAGCCGGATCGTGAATTGGAAACAGCGTGGCCTCCAGTGCTTCGCGAGTCATGCTTTTGGGCACGATATAAAAACCTGGTTCCTGGCTCGAGAGGTTGTTAAATGCGGGCGGCGCCGAATGGCTTGTCGGGGTGTAAGCGTTTTGAGACGGCGCTGCCCAGTGAGTCGTTGGCCGGACCGGCTCCGCGGCTTGCCTGTTGGCACTCACCACCGAGCCACCTCTGCTGTGATACTTGGCTGAAAACACCGAAGGCACCAGCTCGGCTTTACAGGGACAGTCACTGTAGCTATCCAACGTACCGGCCATAAGCCGGCCATGGCTGTTCATGAATGAAATGCCACCGACGATCCTATAGGTTTGCCCATCCTTGCCACAGGTAACTCGGTCACCTTCGCACGCATGAAGAAGGCCATGTATGTTGATTCTGTTATCTCCGTCCAGCACTTCCCCGCCGCAGGTGGTTTTATCACCCAGGCCAATGAAATAACCTACGCTCATTGTTTTTTCCTTAATCTGTTCCGGACGTCCCGGCATATTTCCAACAGGACATTGCGCCCCTGCTATTTCATAGACGGTAGAAAATCTTTTGCCAATGGAACGCCCTGACGTTCAATCAAGATTGACGAGTCTTGAGGCGTATTAATAATCTGGTCGCCATTGCTGAGATAACTGCCTACCAGCGCGAGATGGCCATTATCTTCGCCCGATCCTGTCACGATAGGCGCTTGAGTGCCGTCGGCATATTCCACGTAATCACCCTTGTGTGCCGCACGTACTTGCGAGCCGTCGGCCAATCTAAACTCAAGCCCTGAAGCGGTTTTCTTGATGACACCACCGTTACGGGTCTGACTGCCTTCGGCGGCAATTCGGTAAATAGCAATAGGCGGGTGAGCGTTGCAATAAGCCTGCTGATCCTTAACGAGCTGCAAAGCGCGCTCATTGAAGCTGGATAACTGCTGCTCCGTAAAGGGTGATTTATTTAATTGATTGAGTAAGTCAGGCGTCACTTCATTGGTATATAGCGAAAAGTGCGATGCGTTCATGATGTCTTCCTTATTGATGGTCTTAGCTGACACCCCCAAACTTTGAAGAGGCATATCCCCACCGTAAAGTCAGACGTTTCCCTAAATCACGTACTCCCTGAGCCGTTCTGAACGCCCCACTCAAAATCGCACTACACCTTGGTGATTTTCATAATCAGCACCCCAGGTGCCGTTGCTAGTATCCAGGCACCGCCAAGAACAATAAGGAAACCGCCATGCCGTACTTTCCCGGTGTCGACAAGGTTCGCTTCGAAGGCCCTGCCAGCGAATCCCCCCTCGCCTTTCGCCATTACGACGCCAACAAACTCATCCTCGGCAAACCCATGCGGGAGCACCTGCGCATGGCCGCCTGTTACTGGCACACCTTTGTGTGGCCAGGGGCGGATATGTTTGGCATGGGCACGTTCAAGCGCCCATGGCAGCGCAGTGGCGATCCGATGGAGCTGGCGATCGGCAAGGCGGAGGCGGCCTTTGAGTTTTTTTCCAAGCTGGGTATCGACTACTACAGTTTCCACGACACCGACGTGGCGCCGGAGGGCAGCTCGCTCAAGGAGTACCGCAACCACTTTGCGCAGATGGTCGATCACCTGGAGCGTCATCAGGAACAGACCGGCATCAAGCTGCTATGGGGCACCGCCAACTGCTTCAGCAACCCGCGTTTTGCCGCCGGGGCCGCGAGTAATCCGGACCCGGAAGTGTTCGCTTTCGCTGCCGCCCAGGTGTTCAGTGCGATGAACGCCACGCTGCGGCTCAAGGGTGCCAACTATGTGCTATGGGGTGGTCGTGAAGGGTATGAAACCCTGCTCAACACCGACCTCAAGCGCGAGCGCGAGCAGCTTGGGCGCTTTATGCGCATGGTGGTGGAGCACAAGCACAAGATCGGCTTTACCGGCGACCTGTTGATTGAACCCAAGCCCCAGGAGCCGACCAAGCACCAGTACGATTACGACAGCGCCACGGTGTTCGGCTTCCTGCATGAGTACGGCCTGGAGCAGGAGATCAAAGTGAACATCGAGGCCAACCACGCGACATTGGCCGGGCACAGTTTTCATCATGAGATCGCCACCGCCGTGTCACTGGGGATCTTCGGCAGCATCGACGCCAACCGCGGTGACCCGCAGAACGGCTGGGACACCGACCAGTTCCCCAACAGCGTTGAGGAAATGACCCTGGCCACCTATGAAATCCTCAAGGCCGGGGGCTTCAAGAACGGCGGCTACAACTTCGACTCCAAGGTCCGGCGCCAGAGCCTGGACGAGGTAGACCTGTTCCACGGGCATGTAGCGGCCATGGACGTGCTGGCCCTGGCCCTGGAGCGTGCGGCGGCGATGGTGCAGGACGACCGCTTGCAGCAGTTCAAGGACCAGCGTTATGCCGGTTGGCAGCAGCCGCTGGGCCAGGCGGTGCTGGCGGGTGAGTTCAGCCTGCAGTCCCTGGCTGAGCATGCGTTCGCCCAGGAGCTGAACCCGCAGGCGGTGAGTGGTCGGCAGGAAATGCTGGAGGGGGTTGTGAATCGGTTTATCTATCGGTGACATTTGCACGACAAATCTATGCACAGAGCGTCAAGGGACGCTCTACAGTTCTACCCGCATCACCTTGTGTCTTTCCAACAACAATAAAGGGACGCACCACCATGAAATCATTTAAACGCACCCTGCTCGCCACGGCCCTGGCCCTGCTTGCCCTGCCGGTGATGGCCGATTCTGCCCATCCGAAGATCGGGTTTTCCATCGATGACCTGCGCCTGGAGCGCTGGTCCCGCGACCGCGATTACTTTGTTGCGGCCGCGGAAAAACTCGACGCCAAGGTGTTCGTGCAGTCCGCCGATGCCAACGAACAGAAGCAGATTTCCCAGATCGAAAACCTGATCTCCCGGGGCGTCGATGTGATCGTGATCGTGCCGTTCAACGCCACGGTGCTGACCAATGCCGTGGCCGAAGCCAAGAAGGCCGGGATCAAGGTGGTGTCTTATGACCGCCTGATCCTCAACGCGGATATCGACGCGTACATTTCCTTCGATAACGAAAAAGTCGGCGAGATGCAGGCCAACGGTGTGCTGCAGGCGGCGCCAAAGGGCAACTACTTCCTGCTCGGCGGCGCACCGACGGACAACAACGCCAAGGTGCTGCGCGAAGGCCAGATGAAGGTGCTGCAACCGGCCATCGACAAGGGCGATATCAAGATTGTCGGCCAGCAATGGGTCAAGGAGTGGAACCCCACCGAAGCCTTGAGCATCGTCGAAAACGCCCTGACCCGTAATGACAACAAGATCGACGCCATCGTCGCGTCCAACGACGCCACCGCCGGCGGCGCAATCCAGGCCCTGGCTGCGCAGAAGCTGGCGGGCAAGGTGCCGATCTCCGGCCAGGACGCCGACCTCGCGGCGGTCAAGCGCGTGATCGACGGCACCCAGACCATGACCGTCTACAAGCCGCTCAAGCTGATCGCCACCGAAGCCGCCAAGCTCTCGGTGCAACTGGCGCGCAACGAAAAACCCACTTACAGCTCGCAGTATGACAATGGCAGCAAGAAGGTCGACACCATCCTGCTCACCCCGACGCCGTTGACCAAGGCCAACATCGACCTGTTGGAAAAGGACGGGTTCTATACCAAAGAGCAGATCGCCGGGCAGTGACCGCTATGGCCGACTACCTGCTGCAAATGAACGGCATCGTCAAAAGCTTTGGCGGTGTCAACGCGTTGAATGGCATCGATATCAAAGTCAGGCCCGGGGAATGCGTCGGCCTGTGCGGCGAGAACGGTGCCGGTAAGTCCACCTTGATGAAGGTGCTGTCGGCGGTCTACCCCCATGGCACCTGGGAGGGTGAAATCCTCTGGGATGGGCAGCCGCTCAAGGCCCAGTCCATCAGCGAAACCGAGGCGGCCGGCATCGTTATCATCCACCAGGAACTGACCCTGGTGCCGGACCTGTCGGTGGCCGAAAACATCTTCATGGGCCACGAGCTGACCCTGCCCGGCGGGCGCATGAACTACCCGGCGATGCTGCACCGTGCCGAAGCCTTGATGCGCGAGCTGAAGGTGCCGGACATGAATGTGGCGCTGCCGGTGTCGCAGTACGGCGGCGGCTACCAGCAACTGGTGGAAATCGCCAAGGCCCTCAACAAGCAGGCGCGCCTGTTGATTCTTGATGAGCCTTCTTCGGCGTTGACCCGTTCGGAAATCGAAGTGCTGCTGGACATTATCCGGGACCTCAAGGCCAAGGGCGTGGCCTGCGTGTATATCTCCCACAAGCTCGATGAAGTGGCGGCGGTGTGCGACACCATCGCGGTGATTCGCGATGGCAAACACATCGCGACCACCGCCATGGCCGACATGGACATCCCCCGGATCATCACGCAGATGGTCGGCCGCGAGATGAGCAACCTCTACCCCACCGAACCCCATGAAGTGGGCGAGGTGATTTTCGAAGCGCGCAATGTCACCTGCTACGACGTCGACAACCCCAAGCGCAAGCGTGTCGACAATATTTCCTTCGTGCTCAAACGCGGCGAAATCCTCGGCATTGCAGGGCTCGTAGGCGCCGGGCGCACCGAACTGGTGTCGGCACTCTTCGGCGCCTACCCCGGCCGCTACAGCGCCGAGGTGTGGCTGGACGGCCAACTGATCGACACACGCACGCCGCTGAAGTCGATCCGCGCCGGGCTGTGCATGGTGCCCGAGGACCGCAAGCGCCAGGGCATCATCCCCGACCTGGGTGTGGGCCATAACATCACCCTGGCGGTACTTGATACCTATGCGCACCTGACCCGCATCGACGCCGAGGCCGAACTGGGCAGCATCGACCAGCAAATCGCGCGTATGCACCTCAAGACCGCCAGCCCGTTCCTGCCGATCACCAGCCTCTCCGGCGGCAACCAGCAGAAGGCCGTGCTGGCGAAAATGCTGATGGCCAAGCCCAAGGTGCTGATCCTCGATGAACCCACGCGGGGTGTGGATGTGGGCGCCAAGTACGAGATCTACAAGCTGATGGGCGCGCTGGCGGCCGAAGGCGTGTCGATCATCATGGTCTCCTCGGAACTGGCCGAGGTACTGGGGGTATCCAACCGCGTGCTGGTGATGGGCGACGGCCAGCTGCGGGGCGATTTCGTCAATGCCGGCCTGACCCAGGAACAGGTGCTCGCCGCGGCGCTCAGCCAACCTAATAACCTTCGGAAGACCCTGTAGATGAATCAGGTCAAACACCTTTTCACCCGCTACAAAATGCTCGCGCTGGTGATCGCCGTGGCGTTTATCTGGCTGTTTTTCAGCTGGCAGACCGAGGGCGGCTTCCTCACCCCGCGCAACCTGTCCAACCTGCTGCGGCAGATGTCGATCACCGGAATATTGGCGTGCGGCATGGTGCTGGTGATCATCAGCGGCGAGATCGATTTGTCGGTGGGCTCGTTGCTCGGGCTGCTGGGCGGGCTGGCGGCGATCCTCGACGTGGTTTATCACGTGCCGCTGCTGGCCAACCTCAGCCTGGTGGCGCTGTGCGGCCTGATGATCGGCCTGGCCAACGGCTACATGACCGCTTACCTGCGCATCCCCTCGTTTATCGTCGGCCTGGGCGGCATGCTGGCATTTCGCGGGATTCTGCTGGGGATTACCGGCGGCACCACCATCGCGCCGGTGTCGCCATCGCTGGTGTATGTGGGCCAGGGTTACTTGCCTCACACGGTAGGCGCAGGGCTGGGTGTAGTGCTGTTCGCACTGACGCTTTTTCTGACCTGGAAACAACGGCGTAACCGCGCGCTGCATGGCCTGGCCGCGCACTCGCTGGTGCGTGACGGGCTGCGTGTGGTGCTGATCGGCGCGGTGCTCGCCGGGTTTGTCACCACCCTCAACAGCTACGACGGCATCCCGGTGCCGGTGCTGCTGTTGCTGGTGCTGCTCGGCGTGTTCAGCTACGTCACCAGCCAGACCGTTTTTGGTCGACGGGTGTACGCGGTGGGCAGCAATATGGAAGCCACACGCCTGTCGGGCATCAATGTGCAAGCGGTGAAACTGTGGATCTTCGGCATCATGGGCGTGATGTGCGCCCTCGCCGGCCTGGTCAACACCGCCCGCCTCGCTGCCGGGTCACCGTCGGCGGGCAACATGGGTGAACTCGACGCCATCGCCGCCTGCTTTATTGGCGGCACCTCGATGCGTGGCGGCTCGGGCACGGTATACGGCGCGTTGCTCGGGGCCTTGGTGATTACCAGCCTGGATAACGGCATGTCGATGCTGGACGTGGACAGTTACTGGCAGATGATTGTGAAGGGCAGCATTCTGGTGCTGGCGGTGTGGGTGGATGTGAGTACGCGGGCGGGTCGGCGGTAAGCCCATGCTTACCAACACTGAGTAACCCTGTGGGAGGGGGCTTGCTCCCGATGAGGGAGTGTCAGTGAACACATCTGTGACTGACACACCGCCATCGGGAGCAAGCCCCCTCCCACATTTGTCTGCATTCCAAATGAGGGGTTGGTGGCATTTGGTCATGGTTTTTAAAGGGCCAGCAAGGCGTGTCTCTTTAAATTGCAGGACGTTTCCTAGACAATCCCTGCCGCCTTGTGCCTGCTGGAATCGATGGCTAGTCTGCGGTCCGTCACTGCCAATTCAGTGATCGGGTTTAGTCGCCCGGTATTCCAAAAGGCGCATGAACCACCCATGTTTTACGGTGGCTGTGCGCAGGGCGCCCTTGGGTGCGCCGGATTTTGCCTTTTGGCCGGTCGACTAACCTGCGTACAGCCGCCACCCTACGTTTAGTCGCGAAAGGTTCGGCTCCTTGAAACCAAAAGGAAGCTAAACAATGAGTAAAGTCCTACCCGACCCACCCCGCGATCCCGCAAAAGACCGCGCCGCCTTCAACCGCGCCATCGACCACTACCTGCCCACCCAAGGCTTCCACTGTGTCAACGAAGACCTGAGCTTCGAAGACGCCCTGCTCTACACCGCCAGTCTGCTCGATAGCGCCTCCGCCACCGCACTGGATTGCGGCGAGCTGCTGCAAAGCCCCGAGCGGGCGAAGATCCTGGCGGTGTGGCATTTGCTGGAAATTGCCAAGACCACGGTGGATCGCTCCATCGAATGCCTGACCTGCACAAAAGCCACTGCCTAAAACGCGGTTAAAACTGTGGGAGGGGGCTTGCTCCCGATGGCGGAGTGTCAGTAAGCACATTTGTTACTGACATACCGCCATCGGGAGCAAGCCCCCTCCCACATTTGTCTGCATTCCAAATGAGGGGTTGGTGGCATTTGGTCATGGTTTTTAAAGGGCCAGCAAGGCGTGTCTCTTTAAATTGCAGGACGTTTCCTAGACAATCCCTGCCGCCTTGTGCCTGCTGGAATCGATGGCTAGTCTGCGGTCCGTCACTGCCAATTCAGTGATCGGGTTTAGTCGCCCGGATTTTGAACAGGCGCATGCTCCCATGAAGCTTTATGGTGGCTGTGCGCAGGGCGCCCTCGGGCGCGCCGGGTTCCTGTTCTGACCGGTCGACTAACCTGCGTACAGCCGCCACCTTCGTTTAGTCGCGAAAGGTGTCAGCTCCTTGATATTCAGACAGGAACTACACCATGAATAAAGTCCTACCCGATCCACCCATCGATCCCGCAAAAGACCGCGCCGCCTTCAACCGCGCCATCGACCACTACCTGCCCACCCAAGGCTTCCACTGTGTCAACGAAGACCTGAGCTTCGAAGATGCCCTGCTCTACACCGCCAGTCTGCTCGACAGCGCATCCGCCACCGCGCTGGACTGCGGCGAGCTGCTGCAAAGCCCCGAGCGGGCGAAGATCCTGGCGGTGTGGCATTTGCTGGAAATTGCCAAGACCACCGTGGATCGCTCCATCGAATGCCTGACCTGCACAAAAGCCACTGCATAGAACGCGGTTGAAACTGTGGGAGGGGGCTTGCTCCCGATGGCTGAGTGTCAGTCAGTATCTGCTTGACTGATACACCGCTATCGGGGGCAAGCCCCCTCCCACTTTGATCTCCCACATTGATCTCCATTTTTTCCAGGGGTTATTGCGCACAAGAACTAAATGTCCATAATAGACAAATTAGTTTACCTGGAGACATCCATGTCCAATGCCCCCCTCATCATCGATCAAGTTCAGGCGCGGGCATTGCTCGCCCAGATAGACGTGCCGCTTATCCTGCGCAAGCTGTTCTGCGACCTGGCCGCCGGGCAGGCCGTGCAACCGCCGCAGCAGTGGGTGGAGTTCCCCCACGGTGCCGGTGACTTTATCAACTACCTGGGGGTGCTGGCCGAGGACGGGGTGTATGGGGTCAAGACCTCGCCCTATATCGTGCGTGAGCAAGGGCCACTGGTGACGGCGTGGACGCTGTTGATGTCGATGCACAGCGGCCAGCCGCTGCTGTTGTGCGACGCTTCTGAGTTGACCACTGCGCGCACCGCCGCGATCACCGCATTGGCGGTGGACGCCCTGGCCCCGGCGACGGCACAGCGCCTGGCGATCATCGGCAGCGGCAAGGTCGCCCAGGCGCACCTGCGTTATGTGCAGAACCTGCGCGACTGGCAGCACATCCGCCTGTACTCCCCCAGCCTTGGCAGTGCCAGCGCCGACACCCGTGCGCAGTTGACCGGCCTGGACCCGCGCCTGGCCCTCGCCGACACTTGCGATGCCGCTGTAGAGGACGCGGATGTGATTATGCTCTGCACCTCATCGGCAGGCCCAGTGATCGACCCGATGCGCTTGCGCAAGCCTGCCCTGATCACCTCCATCAGCACCAATGCACCCCGTGCCCATGAAGTGCCCCCGGCGTGCCTCAACCAGATGCAGGTGTATTGCGACTACCGGCAGACCACCCCGGGCGCGGCCGGCGATATGCTGATCGCCAGCGAACAGCACGGCTGGGACAAGCGCGCAGTGCTCGGCGACTTGCCCGAATTGCTCAGCGACATGGCGCAACGTCCAAACTACGATCGGTCTGTATTTTTCCGCTCCATCGGCCTGGGCCTGGAAGATATTGCATTGGCCAATGCCTTGTACCAACTGCAGCGCTAACCCGGAGATTTTTATGCAGCAGGCAGACTTCATCATCATCGGCGGCGGCATTGCCGGCGCATCCACAGGTTTCTGGTTGTCGCAGCACGGC
The DNA here is from genome assembly GCF_900105675.1 of Pseudomonas synxantha. Classification (NCBI taxonomy): domain Bacteria; kingdom Pseudomonadati; phylum Pseudomonadota; class Gammaproteobacteria; order Pseudomonadales; family Pseudomonadaceae; genus Pseudomonas; species Pseudomonas synxantha. Next base: position 2,883,349 of record NZ_LT629786.1, read on the forward strand.
AAGGTGCTGGTGCTGGAGCGTGAAAACCACCCGGCCTATCACTCCACAGGGCGTTCGGCGGCCTTGTATACCGCGGCCTATGGCACCCCCCAGGTGCGCGCGCTGACCCTGGCCAGCCGGGCGTTTTTCGATCAACCGCCAGCGGGCTTCTGCGAGCATCCACTGCTCACACCCCGCGGCGAAATGACCGTCGACTTTAACGGCGATCCAGCTGAGCTGGACAGCCAATACCTGAACGCCAAGGCTACTGTCGAACAGGTGGAACGCCTGAGTGCCGACGAAGCCTGTGCACGGCTGCCGATCCTGCGCCGTGAGAAAGTCCACGGTGCCATCTATGACCCCACCGCCTGCGACATCGACACCGACGCCCTACACCAGGGCTATCTGCGCGGTATCCGCCGTAACCACGGCGAGGTACGCACCGACAGCCATGTGCTGGGCCTGAGCCGCGATGCCGACGGTTGTTGGCAAGTGCGTACCCAGGATGCAACCTTCAGCGCCCCAGTCATCATCAACGCCGCCGGCGCCTGGGCCGACCATATCGGCGGGCTGGCCGGCGCGGCGGCCATCGGCCTGCAACCCAAGCGCCGCTCGGCCTTTATCTTCGCCGGCCCCGATGGTGTGAATAGCCATGATTGGCCAATGCTGGTAGCCCTCGATGAAGCCTTCTACATGAAGCCGGATGCCGGCATGTTCCTTGGCTCGCCGGCCAACGCCGACCCAGTGGAGCCCCAGGACGTGCAGCCCGAAGAACTGGATATCGCCATGGGCATCTACCAGATTGAAGAGGCCACCACCCTGACCATCCGCCGCCCGACGCGCACCTGGGCCGGGCTGCGCAGTTTCGTGCACGACGGTGATTTGCTCTGCGGTTTTGACCCGCAGGTGCCAGGGCTGTTCTGGGTGGCAGCACAGGGTGGTTATGGTATCCAGACGTCGCCCGCCATGGGCCAGGCCAGCGCCGCACTGGTGCGCGGCGCGCCGCTGCCCGAGGCGCTGACGCGATTCGGCCTGGACGCTGGTATGCTCTCCCCCGTCCGCCTGGAGCCCCATTGATGACCATCGCCGAACAAGACACCGTCATGCAAAACTTTCGTGGCATCGCCGATGCGATCGCCACCCTGTTCTTTCCCCATGCGGAAGTGGTGCTGCATGACTTGCGTACGCAAACCGTCGACTACATCGCCAACAATCTATCTAAACGCAGTTTGGGTGATGATTCGTCGCTGGAGGACATGCTGGACGGTGACATCAGCGAAGTGAATATCGGCCCTTACGAAAAACTCAACTGGGACGGTCAGAAAATTCGCAGCCTGAGCACTGTGTTGCACGACCACAAAGGTCGCCGGCTGGCCGTGCTGTGCATCAACCTGAATATCTCGATGTTTGAAACCGCCAAGGCGGCGCTGGACCTGTTCCTGTCGCCGAGCAAGCTGATCGCCCAGCCGGATGCACTGTTTCGCGATGATTGGCAGGAACGCATCAACACGTTCCTGCATGCCTGGCTGCGCGAGCGTCAGCTGAGCCTCAACCTGCTGACCCGCGACCACAAGCGTGAACTGGTGCTGGCGCTGCATGCCGAAGGCGCATTCAAGGGCAAGAGCGCCTCCAACTATGTGGCCAATGTGCTGGGCATGGGGCGGGCGACGGTCTACAAGCATTTGAAGGAGTTGAAGGGTTAACGCCCGCCACACCCGTTCGCCGCAGTGACCTTCAGTCGCCGTAGATATCGGTCTTGAAGTACTGCTGCGAAATCTTCTGGTATTCGCCACTGGCTCGAATGCCATCGATGGCCGCATTCAACTCGCTGACCAATGCCGTATTGCCCTTGCGCACCGCAATCCCCGCACCCTCGCCCACGTATTTCGGATCCTTGAGCTCCGGGCCGACAAAGGCGTAGCCCTGGCCGCGTGGCATCGCCAGGAAGTCGCTCAGGGGGATGGTGTCGGCAAAGATCGCATCCAGGCGCCCTGCTGCCAGGTCCATGTAGATTTCTTCGTTATTGCTGTAGCGCTTGACGTTGATGCCCTTGGGCTCGAACACCTCGGTGGCATAACGGTCGGTGGTAGTGGCGCGCTGCACGCCGACGTTCTTGCCCTTGAGGCTGGCGTACTGGTCATCCACTACCGCACCGTCCTTCATCACCAGGCGTGAGGAGGTGAAATAATACTTGTGGGTGAAATCCACTGATTTCTTGCGGTCTTCGTTGATGGTCATGGACGACAGCGCCATGTCGATTTTCTTGACCTTGAGGGACGGAATCAGACCGTCGAACTCACCTTCGACCCACACACACTTGACCTTCATTTGCGCACACAGGGCGTTGCCGATGTCGTAGTCGAAACCGACGATCTTGCCGTCACCAGTCTTTGAGGCGAACGGCGGGTAAGCGGCCTCGATGCCGATACGCAGCGGTTTCTCGGCGGCGAGCAAGTGACTTGCGGCAAACAGGCTCAGGGCCAGGGCGGGGATAAGGTGACGTTTCTTCATGATCGGGTTCTCGCGGGTTGTTGTTGGTTTGGCAAGAGTGAAGAAAAACGTGTAGCGATGAATTTGTACTTATAATTCCATACTGGACTTTTATGTTCTTAGCGTCAATTCAGAGCAAACACATAAAAATGTGGGAGGGGGCTTGCCCCCGATTGCGGTGTATCAGCCACCTTTACAGTGCCTGACACTCTGCAATCGGGAGCAAGCCCCCTCCCACACTTGGATCTACAGTGCCTGTGAGATCTTACTTGGACACCGGCATCGCAAATTCCGCGCCCTGCTCAATGCTCTCCGACCAACGCTGCATGATCGACTTCTGCTTGGTGTAGAAGCGCACGCCCTCGGTGCCGTAGGCATGCATGTCGCCGAACAGGCTCTTCTTCCAGCCACCAAAACCATGCCAGGCCATTGGCACCGGGATCGGCACGTTGATGCCGACCATACCCACTTCAATGCGGCGAGCGAATTCGCGGGCGATGTTGCCGTCGCGGGTGAAGCAGCTGACGCCGTTGCCGAACTCATGGTCGTTGACCAGCTTTACCGCCTCGGCGAAATCATTCACGCGTACACAGGCCAGAACCGGGCCGAAGATTTCTTCGCGGTAGATGCTCATGTCCCGGGTCACGTGGTCGAACAAGGTGGCGCCGAGCCAGAAGCCGTTTTCCAGGCCGGGCTCGGTGGGCAGGTAGTCACGGCCATCGAGCAACAAGTGCGCGCCGGCCTGTACGCCCTGCTCGATATAGCCGCTGATGCGCTCCAGCGCGGCCCGCGACACAATCGGACCCATTTCGGCTTTCAAATCGCGGCCATCGGTGATGCGCAACGTCTTGGCGCGCTCGGTCAAGGCGGCAATGACTTTATCGCCCACATCCCCCACCAGCACCGCCACCGAGATCGCCATGCAGCGCTCGCCGGCACTGCCGTAGGCGGCGCCCATCAGCGCGTCGACGGTACGCTCGATATCGGCATCGGGCATCACCACCATATGGTTCTTCGCCCCGCCCAGGCCCTGCACGCGCTTGCCGTGACGTGCACCGCTCTCATAGATGTACTGGGCGATGGGCGTGGAGCCGACAAAACTCACGGCCTTGACGTCGGGGTGTTCGATCAGTGCGTCCACCGACTCCTTGTCGCCCTGCACCACGTTGAACACACCTTTGGGCAAGCCGGCTTCACGCAGCAGCTCGGCCATGAACAGCGCGGCACTCGGGTCAGTAGGGCTGGGCTTGAGGATGAAGGTGTTACCCGCCGCGATGGCGATGGGGTACATCCACATCGGCACCATCACCGGGAAGTTGAACGGCGTGACGCCAGCGACGACGCCCAGAGGTTGGCGCATCGTCCAGTTGTCCATGCCACGGGACACCTGGTCGGAATGCTCGCCCTTGAGCAGGTTGGGAATGCCGCAGGCGAATTCGAGGATATCGATGCCACGGTCGACTTCGCCCTGGGCATCGGTGAACACCTTGCCATGCTCGGCGACGATGATGCGCGCCAGGTCGTCCTTGCGTTCGCGCAGCAGGTGCAGGTATTCGAACAGTACACGGGCGCGGCGGATCGGCGGCGTGTCGGCCCACCCGGCAAAAGCAGCCTGGGCGGCATCGACGGCTTCGGCCACGGTCTGGCGGCTGGCCAGGGCTACGCGCCCGGTCACTTCGCCCGTGGCTGGGTTGTAGACGTCCTGGTAGCGATCATCGCGGCTGACGCGCTGGTCGTTGATGTAGTGTTCGATGGTGGTGTTCATGGCAGTGGATCCCCGGTGGGTAGCGTTGGGACACACGATAGGCTTTCGATTTGTTCCAAACCAGAGCAGAATCCAGAACTTATTGTCCTGATAGGCGAACAATACACTCATGGAAAAGGCTGAGATCGAAGGCTTGTGGACCCACATTCACTGGCTGTCGGTGTTGGAGGAACACGGCACCTACACCGCTGCGGCTGCCCGCCTGGGGGTGAGCAAATCCGCGGTCAGCCAGCGTATCTCCGACCTGGAGAAAGCCACCGGCACGCGCCTGGTGACCCGCACCACGCGCAGCGTGCGACTGACCGAGGCCGGGTTGTCCTTGACCCGCGACGTGCGCAGCGCCTACGCGCAGATCGCTCGCAGCTTCTCCTCGGTGCGCGACTCGGTCGGCGAGATTCGCGGCCTGGTACGCCTTACCGCCCCGGTGGCGTTCGCTCGGCAACAACTGGTGCCGCATCTTTCCGGTTTTTTGCAGCAGTATCCGCAGGTGCGCATTCAGCTCGATGTATCCGACGCCTTGAGCTCACTGGCGGCCGAGGGTTACGACCTGGCGGTGCGCCATGGTTTCCAGGTGCCGGAAACCCATGTGGCGTGGAAGCTGTGCGACACCACCTCGGTATTGGTCGCCACTCGAGACTACCTGCAACACCACGGCGAACCGCGAACCCCGGCAGATCTCAGCGCGCATAACTGCCTCTACTACCCACGGGGCAGCGACCAGCCGGCCTGGACCTTCGAACGCGGCGGTAAAAACAGCCAGCGCGTCACCGTGCCCATCGCCGGCAGCTTTTCCACCAACAACAGCGAAGCCTTGCGTGACGCGGCGCTCAACCACCTGGGCATCGCCCTGCTCCCAGACTTCAGTGCCCAGGCCGCTTTAGCCAGCGGCAAGTTGGTGCAGGTATTGAAGGGGTGGACGCTCAAGGGTGCGTTTGCCGATGAGATCTATTTGATCAGGCCGTACTCGCCCCATGTGCCCAAGGCAGTGACGGCGTTGGTGGGGTATTTGAAGGAGAAACTGGCGGGAGGGTTTCGGTTCATTTGATCAAAGGTGGTATTGGCTGGCATCAGTGAAAATGTGGAAGGAGGCTTGCCCCCGATACGTAACCACGATGCGAAGCGAGCCGCTCTTGATCTTGATCTTAGGCGCCCCGTTAAACCACGCTGGCCGGAATTCGACAGGGATTTGGGGGGTAAACCGGCAGGGATGCCGGTTTAGCCGCCCCGCGCCATGGATGGCGCGTGGCGGCGCCCCCCCAAATCCCTGTCGGATTACGGGCACACCGAGCCTGGGCGAGGTGCCGAGTGGTGGGGCAAGGACCTTTTGCTTACTTTTGGGTCCTTCTGTACGGACCGGACACATGGTTGACACCTGTGCGGGGACATAGTGGACACATTATGCCCCGTAGTCAGGGTTGTTTACGTCGAAGGTCCGTAGAAATTGATGGCAGAAATAGACGTCAAACAAGCCATCTCTTTCAGCGTTAGGGCGTATTGCTATGTGTTGCCCACGCAGGCCTTTGGCGATGCTGAAGTAGCGTTTCTGAAAGCGAAATCGACTGTCATAAACCTTTGCCAATACATCATCTGGGCCATATTCAAAGTCCGACAGTTGCTGTGGATATGCCCAGGGGCTACTCCGATAGCGGTCCATCGGCACCTTGTAGCCCAGCGCCTGATGAGGGCGCTGCAGGTTATAAACCTCACGCCATTGATCAAAAGCCGATTGAGCGTCCATCAGTGTGGAAAAGTACCGTCCATCAAGTACTTCTGCTTTGAGCGAGCGGTGGAAACGTTCGATCTTTCCATTGGTTTGAGGGTGGCGAGGACGGCTGAAGCTGATCCGGATTCCCAGGCGAATCAGCCAGATACTCAACTCTGAAACCTCACCTGGATTGCGTGGCGAGCCCCAGGGAGCACCGTTATCAACGTTGATCCGAACCGGCAAGCCATAGCGCTGGAAAACCTCAATCATCTTCTCCTTCACCGTGGCTCCCCGTTCGTTATCACAGGCCTCAATGGCTAGGCTGAACCGGGAGTGGTCGTCCAACAGAGTCAGGGGGTGGCATCGACCTTGCTGCAGTGCGAAATGCCCTTTGAAATCCATCTGCCAAAGATCATTAGGCGCGTCGTGTTCAAATCGCAGCGTCGCCGAATGCTCCTTCAGAGACGGTTGAATCAGGTCATGCCGGTGCAAGATATTGGTGACGGTGCTGGGGGCGATGCGCTTTTCCAACAGGCTACTAATTGTGCGTCCGCCCCATGCTGGATGGGCCTGTCTAAGTGTGATGACTTGTGCTTCCAAGGCCGTCTGGGTCAGTTTGGGACTGCTCGCTGGTCTGCGGGATTTCTCTTGCAGACCAGGCTGACCCAGCGCCTCGTAGCGTTTGAGCCACTTGTACGCTGTTTGTGGGCTGATACCGAATCGTCGACACAGCTCACGTTTGTTGCTGCCGGGTTGCCGTGCTAAGGCAACGAACTCTTCTTTCAGGCTCATGGTGTCTCTCGTAGTCCAAGGCATGATGGCTTCCCGGCGAAGTTAGTTCGCCGCAAAGTGTCCACCATGTCCCCGCACACCCGTCAACCATGTGTCCGGTCCGTACAGGTCCTTCCAAAAGTGAGCCGCTGTAAGAGCGGAACCAATAGTGGCCGTCACCTAAACAATGGATATGTACTCGAACCCATCCAACATTCCGGTCGGCTATCAGGCCGCCATCGGGAGCAAGCCCCCTCCCACAGGTACAGCGCCATACCAGAAGTTGTGTAGATACCTATGCCCCGATGAGGGCGTCCAATAAGTGCACCTGTGGCTGACCCACCGCCATCGGGGCCCCCTCCCACATTTGCTATAGCTCATTCCTCGCGAATGCTTGCCTGATCCTCCGACTTATCAGCCCCTGCCATAGATAGCCCTTGCGCCGTAGTCTAGAGTCCAATAATGCGCGCGGGGTGGGGATGAAAATCCTGCCCGACCGCGTCGCCACACCAAGTCGCCCATGAGCGACCCCGAGGGAAGGCCATGCCGCACTCCCCTTATAAAAAACAAAGCACCACCAACCGTTGATCAGCAGGTGAGCCATGGAATTACGTATCAACCAAAAGGCCTATCAAGTCGATGCCGAAGCCGACACCCCCTTGTTGTGGGTGATCCGCGACAATCTGGGGCTGACCGGCACCAAGTACGGCTGCGGCCTGGCCCAGTGCGGCGCCTGCTCGGTGCTGGTGGACGGCAACGTGGTGCGCTCCTGCGTCACCCCGGTGGCGGGCGTGATCGGCCGCGAAATCACCACCATCGAGGCCATCGAAACCGATGAGGTGGGCAAGCGTGTGGTCGCCACCTGGGTCGAGCGCCAAGTGGCGCAATGCGGTTACTGTCAGTCCGGGCAGGTGATGGCGGCCACTGCATTGCTCAAACACACCCCGGCGCCCACCGCTGAGCAGATTAACGCGGCGATGATCAACTTGTGCCGCTGCGGCACTTATAACGCTATCCAGAGCGCCATGCAGGACCTGGCAAAGCAGGAGAGCGTCTGATGAATACGCCCATCAAGATTCCTCAAGGCCTGCTGGACCTGGCATCGGGTGAGCCTATCAATCTGTCCCGCCGCCGCTTCCTGGCCAGCACCGCCGTAGGCGCGCTGGTGATCGGTTTCGGCTTGCCGCTGGGCTCGGCCCGAGTACAAGCGGCTACCAGCGCCGCCGAACGTGGCACCCAGGTGCCGGCGTTCCTGGAGATTCGCCCGGACGGCAGCGTGCGCTTGCTCAGCCCGTTCATGGAAGGCGGGCAAGGCACCCACACGGCCATGGCGCAAATCGTCGGCGAAGAACTGGATGCCGACCCGGCCACTTTCATCGTCGAAAGTGCGCCGCCCGGCGAAGCCTATGTAGTGATGGAAAACGGTATGCGCATCACCGGCGGCAGTATGTCGGTGCGCATGAGCTATCCGACCATGCGCCGCCTCGGCGCCCTGGCGCGGGCCATGCTGCTGCAAGCGGCGGCTGAACAAATGGGTGTGCCGGTGGCGCAATTGACTACCCAACCCGGCCGCGTGGTGCATACCGCGTCGGGCCGTTCCCTGGGCTATGGTGAATTGGCCGGCCGCGCCCTGGACATGCCGGTGCCCGACCCGGCCAGCATCACCCTGCGCGACCCGAGCCAGTTCCGCTGGATCGGCAAGCCGGTCAAGCGCCTGGATGCCTACGACAAATCCACCGGCAAGGCGCAGTACTGCATCGACCTCAAGGTCGACGGCATGCTCCACGCCGCCGTGCAGCATGCGCCGCGCCTGGGCATGAGCGTGGGCAGCCTGCGCAACCAGGCCGAGGTACAAGCCATGCAAGGCGTGCACTCGGTGCATGTGCTGCCCGGCGCGGTGGCGGTGGTGGCCGAGCGCTGGTGGCACGCCAAGCGCGCGGTCGAGGCCATCCAGGTTGACTGGCAGCAAGCCCCTGCCGATTCGACGGTACGGGTGATGCCGGCAGATTTTTCCAGCGACAAGCACCGCGACTTCCTCGCCGCCCAGCAAGGCCCGGCCCGCGATGACGAAAACGAAGGCGACGTGGCCGGCGCGCTGGCCGCTGCCAAGACCCAGGTGCAGGCCACCTACCACAACCAATACCTCAACCACGCCCAGCTTGAGCCGCCGTCGGCCCTGGCACGCTACAACCCGGACGGCACCCTGGAGGTGTGGTTGCCCAACCAGGCGCCGGATATGTTCCGCAACGACATTGCCAAGCGCACTGGCCTGGCCGCCGAGAAGATCACCTTGCACTCGCCCTTGCTGGGCGGTTTCTTTGGCCGGCATTTTCTCTATGAGTCCGCCAACCCTTACCCCCAGGCCATCGAGTTGGCCAAGGCCGTGGGGCGCCCGATCAAGCTGATCTGGACCCGTGAAGAAGAGTTCCTGCGCGATGTGCTGCGCCCGGTGGCGGTGGTCAAGTTCCGCGCCGGCCTGGACGCCAACGGCCTGCCGGTGGCCATCGAGGCGGTCAGCGCCACCGAAGGCCCGACCGAAGCCCTCGCCGGCAAACAGGGTGAAAAAATCGACCCAACGGCCATGGAGGGGCTGTCGGGCAAGGCCTATGCAATCGCGAACAAACGCATCGCGCAGATCTACGTCAAGGGCCCGGTGATGCTGGGCTACTGGCGCTCTGTAGGCAACTCGCTCAACGATTTCTTCTACGAAGCGTTCCTCGATGAGCTGGCGGACAAAGGCGGTCAAGATCCCTTTGACCTGCGCCTGCACCTGCTACGTGATAACCCGCGATTGACCACCCTGCTGCAAGCCGTGGGTGAGCTGTCCGGTGGCTGGAAGCGTGGCCCGTTCACCGCCGAAGACGGCAGCCGGCGTGCGCGGGGCGTGGCCATGGCGTCGCCGTTTGGCTCCCATGCGGCGGTGATCGCCGAAGTGTCGATTGAAAACGGCCAGGTCAAGGTGCATGACATCTGGCAGGCCATCGACCCCGGCAGCATCGTCAACCCGGCGATCATTGAAGCCCAGGTCCACGGCGCTGTGGCCCTGGGGTTGTCGCAAACGTTGATCGAGGAAGCGGTGTACGTGGATGGAAAGCCACGGGCACGCAACTACGACCTTTACCCAGTGCTGCCGCCTGCGCGGATGGCGCGGGTGCATGTGCGTATTGTCGAGAGTGGCGAAAAGATGGGCGGTATCGGCGAACCGCCGCTGCCCGCGGTGGCGCCGGCGGTGGCCAACGCGGTGGCGCAGTTGACCGGCCAGCGCATCCGCAGTCTGCCATTGAGCCGCTACACCTTTAGCTAACCGACAGGGAACGCCCATGAACAACCGCCGATTCGCAAGAACCGCAGGGTGGCTGGTGCTGCCCTGCCTGGTCGCCGCAGGCCTGCTGGCCTGGTACGTCACACGCCAGCCCGCTTCGCCTTTTGAACAGCAACAGGCTACAAGTTTCGAGCCCGCCTTGGTCAGTCGCGGCGAATACGTTGCGCGGGTGAGTGACTGCGTGGCCTGTCACAGCCTCGCCGGCAAGCAGCCCTTTGCCGGTGGCCTGGAAATGGCCACGCCACTGGGGGCGATTCACGCCACCAACATCACCCCCGACCGCGAGCATGGCATTGGCGCCTATAGCCTGGCCGACTTCGACCGCGCCGTACGCCACGGCGTAGCGCCGGGCGGGCGACGGCTGTACCCGGCTATGCCCTACCCGTCCTATGTAAAGCTCAGCGATGACGACGTGAAGGCGCTGTACGCGTTTTTCATGCAAGGCGTGCAACCCGCCAACCAGGCGAACATCCCCAGTGACATTCCCTGGCCGCTCAATATGCGCTGGCCCATCGCCCTGTGGAACGGCGTGTTCGCCCCCACCGCCACCTATACGGCCAAGCCCGGCCAGGACGCACTGTGGAACCGTGGCGCCTATATAGTCCAGGGCCCCGGCCATTGCGGCAGTTGCCATACACCCCGTGGCCTGGCCTTCAACGAGAAAGCCCTGGATGAGTCCGGCGCGCCGTTCCTCGCCGGTGCCCTGCTCGACGGCTGGTACGCGCCGAGCCTGCGCCAGGACCACAACACCGGCCTGGGCCGCTGGAGCGAGGCGCAGATCGTGCAGTTCCTCAAGACCGGGCGCAATGCCCATGCCGTGGTCTACGGTTCGATGACTGAAGCGTTCAACAACTCCACGCAGTTCATGCAGGACGAGGACCTGGCGGCCATCGCTCGTTACCTCAAGTCACTGCCCGGCGACCCGCAGCGTGACGGCTCACCGTGGCAGTATCAGGCGGTCGCCAACACCCCGGCGCAAAACCCGGGCGCCCATACCTATGCCACACGCTGCGCCTCGTGCCACGGCCTGGACGGCAAGGGCCAGCCGGAGTGGATGCCGCCATTGGCTGGGGCCACATCAGCCTTGGCGAAGGAAGACGCCTCCGCGATCAACATCACCCTCAACGGCTCGCAACGCGTGGTGACCGCCGGCCTGCCGGACGCCTACCGTATGCCGGCGTTCCGTGAGCAACTGTCCGATCAGGAAATCGCCGACGTGCTGAGCTATGTGCGCGGCACCTGGGGCAACAACGGTGGCGCGGTCGATGCGAAGGCTGTGGGTAAATTGCGCGGGCATACCGACCCGGCGAGTAGCAGCCCGATCATCCTGCATATGCGCTGAGTGATGTATGAACTGTGGGAGGGGGCTTGCTCCCGATGGCGGTAGTTCAGTCACAGCTGCATAGACTGACACACCTATATCGGGAGCAAGCCCCCTCCCACATTTAGTCCAGGGACCTCTACTTGCTCTCGTCAGCCTTGCCTTCCTGCATCTGCACCGACGACTTGGTGCCGCTGGTATTGTCCTTGGTGGTGTTGTCGGAGCTGTCAAAACAGCCGTGAAGCATGAACGCGCTGCACAATCCCAGACACATATAGAGCTTCTTCATGATGATTCACCTGCTGCTGAGTGAGTGATATCCAGGGCGCCAGACGAGCGCAACGTTCGTCGGCCCGTTATATATCTGTCCGGAACGAAGGCGCAGGCGTTCAACAAATCGGCGCAGGCTTGGACGAATGGTCGGCCACTCGTCGAAGCCTGTGCAAATTGTTAAAACTTTAGCCCCCACGGTCCCTTCAAATGCATATGAAGCGGCGCATTCGCCCGCCACTTCAAGCACGCGCGGAGATTAGTTCATGAACGTCCGACTGCCGATCACCTTGCTACTTATCCTTACGTCCTCGACGGCCCTGGCCGACGCCTGCGATGTGGTTACACGCGGGCAAAGCGACCAGGTGCCGACGGTCGAGCAACATACCTGCTACCGCTACGAGGGCATGCCGCCTGAAGCCATCGACTGGTCTTGCAGCAACGAGAACAAAGAGATGATGCCCACTACGAAAAACAAGGTCGCGGCCTGTGCCAGCAACCATGTCGCCAGCTGCAAAGCCACGCCGACCCAGGAGGCCCTGGCCAACCCCCATTCGACGTCCAAGGCGCCGGATCACGAAGGCGCATTGCTGCCCAAGAATGCCCGCGTAGTGACCTACTACTATGCCGCCAATGATCTGGTCCAAGCCAAGATCGACTGTGAAAAAGCCGGCGGCGAATGGGCCTCGCAGCCAGTCAAATAAGGCTTCGCTAGCCTTGCTCACCGGCCAGGGCGCGCTGGTGAAAATGTGCCAGCCACTTCAAGGCATGCTCCGCCGCGTACAACTGTACTTGCTCACGAGAACCCAGGAAGCGTTCCTTGCGGCTGAAAATAGTCACCCCCTGCCCCACCCGATAAGCCCAGGCGAAGCAAATGGTCCCGGCTGGAATGCCATCCATGTCGTCAGGGCCGAGCAGCCCGGTGGTGGCCACGGCCACGTCCGCCGGACTGTCGTGCATCGCGCCTGCGGCCATCTCACGGGCGACCTCGCAACTGGTGAGGTTGAAGGTCTCAATCGTATACGCACGTACGCCCAACAAACGCTGCTTGGCTTCAGGGGAATACACCACGTACCCACTCTCGATACACGCCCCACCGCCCTCGACTTCCGACAGCAGGGTGATGATTTTCCCCGCTGTACAGGACTCGGCCGTGGTAAGGGTCATATCGTATTGTTTCAGGTAGTCAATAGTGGAAACGGCGATAGACACGGTTTTATCCTCCTGCACGTCATGTGCGAGCCTGATGCTGGTTCAGTACGTGGCCAGGTAGTCGGCCAGGGTCTGTGCGCACGCTTGGATCGCACCGTCGACGATCACCTCATAGCCATGGGTGTTTTCCGTGGGAATCGCCACACAGCCGGCGCGAGCCGAGGTGCCGTTACTCATGACCGCGCTGGCATCCGAGGCAAAATCCACCAGCAGGGCGTATTGCGGCGCATAACCACAGCGTTGCGCTGCAGCCGCCAGGCCGCTCACTACCGAGCGGGTGTAATAACCTTTCAGGTCGCCGGTATTGATAATCGGATCGACCCCCAGACGCGTACCGTACTCGTCCATCACCGGGCCGACTTCCACCGCGATAGTGGTATCGCCCGGCAGCGTTGCCGCAGCGTACATGGCGCCAGCATTGCACTCTTCTTCAAGGGTGGTGAAGACGAAGTACACATCGCAGGAAAGCGCTTGTCGTCGTCGCTTTAGGCACTGCGCAGCAAGGAGCACCGCGGCGATGGGCGCACGGTCGTCCAGGAAGTGCGCGGCAATGGCGTCCCCCACCCGAAACGGCTCGCGCCAGTGTTGGCTCAGGGTTACGCGGCTGCCGGGACGCACCCCATAATCACGCAAAATCTGACTTGAGCAACGAGTGATGACATGCACATCATTCCAGTGCACATCCCCGGACAACACATCGGCGCCCTGGGGCGCGTTGGCCGTCATGTGCATCGAGCCAAAGGACAGCACACCCGGGATAATCTGGTGATCGCCGAGAATATCCACCGGGCACATGCCGAAGTTCACCGGATTCGCGCCGCCCAACGCCGTCACGCGCAGCGTGCCATCCGCTTCGACATGCTTGACCACCATGGCGATTTCATCCATGTGCGCCATGATTTTCACCGCACGCCCGGGCTCGTGGTTGCCCTGCGCCGCCTTGATCAGGCCGATCACATTGCCAGCGGGATCGACCCAGGTTTCGTCACACAGCGGTCCGAGGCTTTCCAGGCAAATGGCACGCACCTCGTCTTCCTGGCCTCCGGGGCCACGCGCGCGCAACAGTCTTTCAAGCAGTTGTGCCACGCCCTGCGCATCGTCGTTGCAATGGTCATCGTTTGGCTGGGGCTGCATCCGCCGGTTTCTCCCTTGTCGAAATCGATATCGGACGGTTCATGGGCAACGCTGCTCGCTGCACCCACCGCCGCGCTTGAGCGCCTATAAAAAATGACCCGTCGCGCTGACCAGTGTTCCAAAACTTTTAGCACTTGGGCTGCATCCCCGGCGACGCGGGGCCTATCGACAGCCGCTCGCCAATCCGGTTGAACACCTGCGCGGCCAAGCCTTCTAACCCTCGGTACAGCCTCACCGACCATGGAGGGAATCCACGATGAAAAAACTCAGTCTGACACTGTCCATTGCCTTGCTGACCGCCTGCGCCAGCAACAACTCACCGTCCAATGTGGTTGCGCCCGGTGATGCGAAATCGCCCACCACGCGCACCCTGGATGCTGGCGCTGCGGTGCTGCAATCGCGCCCGCCGGTGGATGCGTTGAATGCCTACCTGGACGGCTTCCATTTCTACAACGGCCACCCCGATGTGCAGATGGAAGCTCACCACTACTGCGCGATCCTCAATGAAGAAGTGATCCAGTGCGTGATCTACGACGGCAACCGCAAGGATGCCAAGCTGATGGGTGTGGAATACATCATCAGTGAGCAGCTGTTCAACACCCTGCCAGCGCAGGAGAAGGCGCTGTGGCATAGCCACGTGCATGAGGTCAAATCAGGCCAGTTGGTTGCACCGGGCATTCCACAGGTGGCCGAACATGCCCTGATGGAGAAACTCGTGCATACCTATGGCAAGACCTGGCACACCTGGCATACGGACCTTCACAAGCAGCTGCCGTTGGGCGTGCCGCAACTGATGATGGGCTTTACCACCGACGGCCAGGCCGACCCGAAGATGGTCGCCGAGCGGGATAAGCGCCTGGGCGTGGACAGTAACCAGAAGAAGGCCGCACGCGCGGATATCGCCGCACCCGCCATTGCTCCAGGGGCGGACGCGTGGCGCCAAGGCAGGATTATCCAGATCGACGACCCTACCCAGACTCCCCACCGGCACTGACCGCTGACCACCGAAGTGCCAGCTATCGAGGTGTCTGACAATCTTTCTGAATTTTTTCTGGCGTCAAATATCTGTAGCACATGAGCTTAGGGAGGCCTCATGAAAACCAACGAACTGTTTACCATCGAGTATCAACTTCACGGCAAGCCCAAGTCGTTCATCTTGCGTGCGCCGCAGATGAATAATGCCGACGCCTGGCATTGGGCAAGTTGCGATGCCGGTGTGGCGGTCATACCGAGGTTCGGGCAAAACAACCTCAAGCGCGTTTCCAAACCGATGGCGGAAAAATACGGCATCACTGATGTGCGCTGGTGCGGTGCGGCGCAACTCCAGTGGGCGGAGGATTTGACACAATGAACAGCCAGACGCTCGACTACACGCCTGGACAGGCATGGGAAGACGAAATAGCGCAGAACACCCGGATGTTTTTCGAAGCTGATCGGCTCGATACCTTGGCGTATCAAATCATCGAGTCCTACAGCGGCGATGCGAAAACCTGGCTGCGTTTCACCGAAGCCAAGAAGCTCGCGGATGCGCAACGCACGGCGGCGTATCAAGAATGGATGCGCATCCATCGAGCGAAGGGAAGTAAGCGCCAACCCGGGCATTATTCGTAGGGGATGACCGAGATCTTGCCGTTGCGCTCCAGAATCGCGAAGCGTATCTGCCGGATCTCGACAAGCCCTTGGGTGGACCGGGCCGCCTCAAGGATGTCGCCTTCATCCAGGCGCGCATGCTTGAGGCGTTTGTGCAGTACCTGGCCCTCCTCGACCAGCACCGTCGGCCCGCCATCCAGCACCCGTGCGAACCAGGTTGAGCGCTGCTTGACCAGCGAGAAGCCAATGTCGATGGCAATCAAGGTGACGATCACCATCACGGCATTGGTCAGCGAGAAATCGTCGCCGAGCAGTGCCTGCTGGGTGGCCTCGCCGATGACCATCAACAGCACCAGGTCAAAGGTGGTGAGTTCAGCCAGTGTGCGCCTGCCGGCAACCTTGAACAGCACCAGCAGTACCAGGTAAATCGCCGCAGCCCGCAACACAGAGTCCATGGTCGCCCCTAGGGATAAATGAATTGGGAAAGGCCCACTGAGGCGCCCGATGCCAGCGCCACCTTGGTTTGAAAGCTGCCAACACCGTCGCTGTTGAGGGTCACGTGAAGCATTGCGTGACCATCGTCGTCGCTCAGTACCCACACCTTCATGCCATCGCCTGCGGTACTGGCCTTGAGTGGCTGGGGTTGCAGCATTTGCACATTGAAGCCCTGCAACAGCGCGCCACTGAGCTCCACTTCAAGGGTCTCACGCGCCCGGCCTTGCACGTGAATCACCAATGCATCGGAAGAACCATTGCGCAGGAAGCGCTGGTACTCGACATGCAGCTGCCCATCGGCGCTGCGTACCTCGGCACTGCTCAATGGGCCCTTGGAAAACAGGCCGGCCAGGGTCAAGCCCATTAGCACTACCAACCCATACCAACCCCATCGCTCGAAGCACCAGACCTTGCGTTGCAAGGTCATGTCCTCGCTGACCGGGTAATTGCGGCTATGCAGGTCACGATGGTCTGGCGGCTTCATACCCTGTCCCCGGGTCCGGTTCATAACCTCTTAGGTGTGCGTGGGGTTGCGCGGGTTCATTCTTTCGCGGGGCAACCCAGCCACCATCTAAAAAGAAGATGGTTTGGGCGGAACTGAATCGTTGAAATGATCGAAATTTCAGCGGCAACCCAGTTGATACCGAGCCTTTTTAAGCGGGTCACAGCTCTATCAGTCCCGCTTAACCAGGAGCCTCGTCATGCAATACAACGACACGTACACCCAGATGATGGCCTGCCGTCAATTGGCGATGGAGCAGAACCAGAAGCTGTTCAACCAGGCCAATGCCCTCAGCCGCAGCGCATACCAATTGCTGGAAAGGCCCGACCTGGACAGCGAGCTGTTTGATCAATACCTGCATCTGCGCGGCAAGGCTGAGGCGCTGTTTCGGGAAGCGATTGATCACCTCGGCGTGCTCAACGAGCATTTTCCGGCACCGTCTTCATTGCTTGAAAATGAGCGCTCTAGAAACGCCCAAATTACCAAGGAGGTGGCCTGATGAACGACTCACAACGCGCCTGGGAACTGGCCATGGTGCTGATTGCCAATGGCAGGATCCCGTTCGACCCGGCCAACCCGAGTGGGTCGGTGAAGATCCTCTCGCGGCATCTTAAAGCGCTGGAAGCAGCGCTGCATGACCAGGCGATTAGCGCCAACACAGCGCCGATGCACATCACCGGGCATGAACACACGCGCCACGAGCGCCTGGGCAAAAGCCATCGTAAGCCCTCGCTGGTGTGTGCCGATTGAGAGTGGGCAACCCTGTATGATAGGTTCGATCTGGAACCTCTCCATGGCCACTGTACGGACACCATGACTGTGACTGATCAGCAAGCAGGCTGGATAAAAGCTCAAACCGAAGCGGGCCATTCATGACTGAATCCCGCTTTGCCCCCGCCCCCCCACGCTGGCTGATCCGCCAGGCCATGCCCGATGATGTGCATGCCCTGGTCGGACTGGATGCCTACGCCACCGCCCACGCCAGCCGTCGCGTGTTTATCTATGACGCCGTGGTTCGCCAGCAATGCCTGGTCGCCGTCGACGCTGGCGTATGCGCCGGCTACCTGGTGCTCACCCATGACTTTTTCGATCACGGCTTCGTCGCGCTGGTGGTTGTGTCACCCGCGCACCAGCGCCAGGGTGTGGCCCTGCGTCTGCTGGCGGCAGCCGAAGCGGCCTGCAAGACGCCCAAGCTCTTCGCCTCGACCAATGCCTCCAACACCGCATCCCAAGCACTTATGACCAAGGCCGGCTTTGTCCCCAGCGGGCAGATCGAGAACCTTGACGAAGGTGACCCGGAGCGCATTTACGTCAAATTCATTCGCTGACCGCCAGATCCATTTGTGACTGATCACGCCCAGGCGATCACCCACGCAGCCATGTAGAGGCCCACACGTTGCGTTTTTATGAAAAGAAAGGCTTGATCGCCTCGACAGCCAACTGGGTGCTCGCCGCCAGTTTGCCGCGACAGTGGTTGAACAGTTGGCGGTAATCGCGCTCGGCCAGGCCGGTGGACTGTCGTTGGATGAGATATTGGCCATGCTGTCGCCCAATGGCCAGGCCGAGGTGGATAGAAGTGTGCTGCTGGCCAAGGCCGATGAGATCGATGCGACGGTCAAACAACTGAAGGCCATGAGTCGAGGCTTACGTCACGCCGCCGCCTGCCCTGCACCCAATCACGCGCAATGCCCAAATTTCCAGCGGTTGCTCAAATCGCTGCCGCAGGGGCGTTCAAGCGCAGTACTGTCGGACGCCACACTGGGGTTCGGCCTGTTCAATCAACCGTTGAGGCATCATGATTCGCGACTTTCAACACACTGACCTGAAACCTGTGCTGGATATCTGGCTGCAAGCTTCAATCCAGGCCCATCACTTCATCGCCCCGTCGTTCTGGCATGACCAACTGGGCGCCATGCGTGACGTCTACCTGCCCAGCGCCGTGACACGCGTGTTTGAGGCCGATGGAACAGTCCTCGGGTTCAGTTGCGTGTATGAAGACACCCTGGCGGCGCTGTTTGTAGCGCCCGCGCATCAGGGCGGCGGCGTGGGTACGCGGTTGCTCGCAGACGCAATGGAATCCCGATCAGTTTTACAACTGAGCGTGTATTCGCAAAATTTACCCAGCCTGCACTTTTACAAGAAACACGGGTTTATCGTACTCAACGAACAACGGGACGAACATACGGGTCACTTGGAAAAGGTGATGTGCTGGAGCGCTGCTGGCGTCCCAGGAACCTTTCCTTGAATACACAATCTGTGGTTCACCCTTTTGAGCTGATGTGAGAACCACCCTCCCATGATCCTGATAAAAGCCGCCTTCTGCCTTTCACTGCTCAGCGCAGGCTTCATCGTTGGCTACGCGGCGAAACCCACAAACGAGCTACAACTCACAGCCGGCCAGCTCATGGAGTGCGGCGAACTCACGATGCCGACACTTGGGATGTGAACCGGCAAGCACATAAGTACAGGCCGTTTCAGCCGCCCGAAGCAATGTCCGTGGGCTGCCGGGAAAACCCATTGCGCCCGGCAGCCTTCGCACCGTAAAGCGCCGCATCGGCCGCCTCGATCAAACCTGATACTGGCTCCAGCCGTGAGCCTGTACCCGTCGCAATGCCGATACTCACACTCACGCGCCCGAACGGGCTACCGGGATGGGGGATGTTTGCCTGTTGCAGTCGCGCAAGGATCCTTTCTGCGACCACCGTCGCGCCTTCGCTGTCGGTCGCCGGCATAATGATCGCTATTTCTTCTCCGCCATAGCGCGCCACCAAGTCTGATGGACGCTGCACACAGCCCTCCAACAGTGTACTGACTGCCTGCAAACACGCATCTCCCGCGACGTGACCGCAGGCATCGTTGAAGCGTTTGAAATAGTCGATATCGATCATCAGCAACGCCAGCGACGTACCGTCGCGCTGCGCTCGGCGCGCTTCCAGGGCTAGGGTTTCGTCGAAGCAGCGGCGGTTTGCCAGGCCGGTCAGCGCATCCTTCTTGGCCAACAGCGCCAATTGCCGATTGGAGTCGAGCAACTGTTGCTGGGCGACGCGCAGCGCCTCTTCCGCCGCTGTACGCCGGCGGATATCGAGGATCAGGAACCAGCCGATCACCCCTGTCAGCCCCAGCAGCCCTACCACCACGACTGCGGACAACGCCGCCTCGATACGCCACGCAGCGAGGGCTTCATGCTTGCCCAATGCGACCGTGGTGATCAGCGGCAGGGTCTCGCTTTTACGGAACGCGTAGAGTCGCTCCACACCGTCCAGGCTGGAAGTGTAGGCGGCGGTGCCGACCGATTGGTCGACAAGGTACTTGGCATAGATAGGCGACTTGGAAAAGTTGCGGCCCATGTCTTGTTCGCGGAAAGGATAGCGCACCAACAGCGTGCCATCGGCATAGGACAAACCGATCGCCCCCTCCTGGCCCACATCGAGTTTGCCGAACACGCGCAGGAAGTTTTCCACCCCCAGGGTGACCGCAACCACCCCGGCGAAGTTGCCCGACGCATCATTGAAGCGGCGGCTGATGGTCACCACCCACTCGTGGTTGGTACGACTCTGGATCGGCGGGCCGATAAAAGGCTCACGGCTCGGATCATCGCGATGATGAATGAAATAAGCGCGATCGCTGCTGTTGGCACCCACTGGGATCGGACGGTTCGACGACATCAACCAGTGGCCGTGATGGTCGTAGACGGTGATGCCACTGAGTTGCGGCATCAACGGCTGCTGCCGACCGATCAGGGTATTGATACGCTCGATCTGCGCCGGGCCACTGCCTTCAGTTTCCAGGCGTTCGACCAGCCCGAGCAACAGCAGCGAGCTTTGCCGCACGATACCTTCGGTGTAGGTGGTGAGTGCCTGGGTCAGGTTCAGGCCGTGCACGTCCACCTCCGCCAGCGCGCGCTCACGGGAAGACAAGACTTTCCAGATGGTCAGGGAGGTCAGGGAACAGCCAATTACCAACAGCAAAAGCATCACAAGGCGAGTATCACGCTTCACGTCAGTACCTTAAGGAAAGTCCGGTTTCCCATTCCAGTCGTCATTCAAACGCCGGCGCTTAGCCGCGGCCACATGTTCCGCGGCGCAAGCATACAAGCAGTCTGGCGTGGCTGCAGCTACTGTGAGCGCATAGGTTGAATCCGCGCTGTTGCGTCAAGACCTACACGCACAGGCGCCGGGCCAGATCATTAAGAAGCCAACGGCCTGCTATGCCCAGAGAACGGTTTTGCATGTGCGCCGCATAGATCGTCAGCGTGTCGGGGGTACGCTGAAGTTCGGCGCTCAGCTCAAGGGGCAGGAGGCGCCCTGATGCCAGATGATCGACAATCAGATGCTCGGGCATGCGACACCAACCGAACCCGGCGAGCAAAAAATCCAGGCGCCGTGCCAGGTCGACAAACCGCCACGGCTGACTGCCCACCACCCCATAGTTGGGGCCGTCGGGGGAAACCGGATCGGAAAGTACCAGTTGTACATAGGGCGCGAGGTCCGCACGGGTAGCCGGACGGCCCAGCATCGCCAAGGGGTGCCCGCTGGCGATGACAGGCTTGAGGGCGACGCTGAGCAGCGCCAAGGCGTGGATATCATCGGGCACGGTGGGAATCAATGTGCATAGCGCCAGTGCCGCCGCGCCGTTGCGCAGTCGGCGCTCTGCCCCACCCAGGCCCTGCGTGGAAAAACTCACGGTCAGGTGCGGGAAAGCCTCACGGATAGCGCGCAGGCTCTCAATAAGCGGTGCGCTGGGGACCAGCGGGTCTATGGCAAGCGCCAACTCCGGCTCAAGCCCTGCTGCTGTACTGGCAGCCATTGCTTCGAACTGGGCAGCGCTTGCCAGCACTGCGCGAGCCTGAACCACAAGCACCCTGCCCACCTCGGTGAGCACCGGACGATGACCGCTGCGATCAAACAGTTGCACACCTTGAACGGACTCAAGCGTGGCAACTGACTGGCTAATGGCAGATTGAGCGCGGCGCAGCTGGCGCCCGGTGGCTGAAAAACTCCCGGTCTCTGCGATGGTGACCAGAATCCGCAACTGGTCCAGGCTGAGGTTTCCGATCATGACCTATCACTTGGACAGATGGACTCAATCATATTTACATCACTCCTGCTTAGAGATCGCATTGGATAGAGTGTGTCGCACATCGCCGACAGCGACAACGCAAAACACACCATCGTCCCCAGGAGTTACGTTCATGCCCCAGCTACTCAGCATTGAAACCAGCCCACGCGGCGCTGCTTCGATTTCCCGGCAACTCACTCGCCGATTTGTCGCTGCATGGGAAGCTGCACATCCGGCAGGCACGGTCAAAATACGCGATCTGACTGACGCGCCGCTCAGGTTCGTGGAGGCTCCCTGGCTCCAGGCTTACTTCAAGCCAGAGAGCCAACACTCGCCAGAGATGAAAACCCTGTTGCAGCTTTCTGATCAGCTGGTGGCCGAGTTACTGGAAACCGATCACTTGGTTATCTCGACACCGGTCTACAACTACAATGTGCCTGCCGCGCTCAAGGCATGGGTGGATCACGTGGTACGCAAAGGCCTGACGTTGGGCTTTGACGGCAAGGGGCTGGTGACCGGTAAAAAGGCCACGGTGCTCATCGCCTCGGGCGGTGTGTACAGCGGGGATTCCCCGATCAGGGAGCGTGACATTGCGAGCCAGTATTTGAAACTGATCCTGAATGTCCTGGGCATCACCGATATCACCTTTATTGCAGCCGGCGGCGCTAAAGCGGTAGATCTGGGAGAAATCAGCATGCAGGATTTTCTCGCCGGCTTTGATGATCAAATCCAGGCAGCGCTGGCCTAGACCGGCGCCAGGCCTGGCCGGCGCTCACCGACGCCGGCATGACTGACTCATTTGCCTCCCGTCACATCCAGGAATGTACCTGTCACGAATGACGCCTCGGCACTGGCCAACCACAAAATCGCCCGGGCCACCTCCTCCGGCTGGCCGCCACGCCCCATGGGGATCGAGTCCTTGACCCGATCGACACGCCCCGGCTCACCGCCGCTGGCATGCATGTCGGTATAGATGTGCCCGGGGCGCACACAATTGACGCGGATGCCTTCCCGGGCCACTTCCTTGGCAAACCCGATGGTGAAGGTTTCCAGCGCGCCCTTTGACGCCGCGTAGTCAAGGTATTCATTCGGGCTGCCAAGACGCGCCGAGGCCGAGGAGATATTGATCACTACGCCGCCCGCACCGTTGTGCCGATACGCCATGCGCTTCACCGCCTGCTGGGCGCAGAGCATCGGGCCGATGGAGTTGACCGCGAAAATGCGCTGCATGCGCTCCAGGCTCAGGCCCTCGAGGCGCGACTGAGTCGCCAGCACGCCAGCATTATTGACCAAGACGTCGATGCGCCCGAACCTGCGGTCGATGGCGGTAAACAAATCGGCGACCTGATCGGGGTGAGCGCTATCGGCCCGTACGGCCAGGGCCTTGCGGCCCATTGCCTCGATATCCGCAACCACCGCCAGCGCCGCGGACTCGTTGGCAACGTAGCTGATCGCCACGTCATAGCCTTTTGCGGCGGCCAGTCGGGCCGTCGCGGCACCCACTCCGCGGCTGCCACCGGTGATCAGAATCAGCGGTGCCTGTGAGACGTCAACCATTGAAAATACCTCCTTAGAAAATGCTGTTTCAGCCGATGATGAAGGTGCCGCCGGCGATCACCACACACGCCAGGATCCTGCGTGCGGTAAGGGTTTCGCCAAGAAAAAAGTAGCCAATCAACATCGCGAACAACACGCTGGTTTCGCGCAATGCCGATACCGCGCCCAACGGCGCTTCGTTCATGGCGTAGATCACGATTGCATAGGCCAGCAAAGACACCAGCCCGCCGACCACCGCGGCCAAGGTTCCGGGACGCAGGCGCAATAAACTGCGGGCATCGCGCAGGCCGATGTACACCGCTGGCATCAGCACGCCCCACAACGCGCACATCCATACGGTGTAGGCCAGCGGTGCGCCGGAGAGCCTGGCGCCAATGCCATCGACGACACTGTAGGCGGCGATGAAGCAGCCCGTTCCCAGCGCATAGGGCAGGCTGGGAACCGACAACCGACGCCCGCTGAAGGCCAGGGAAATAATCCCGCCTGACACCAGCGCAACCCCCAGCAACTCGCCGAGGGCAATGCGCTCCCCGGCGAAGACAGCAGCCCCCAGGGTGATCAGTGCCGGCGATGAGCCACGGGAAATCGGATAGATCTGCCCCAGGTCGCCCACCCGGTAGCTGCGCACCAGGAACAGGTTATAGCCAACATGCAGCAACGCCGAAAACACCCCATAGCCCCAGCTCTCAATCGCCGGCGCTACCATGAACGTTGCGGCGATGAGACTGGCGACGGCGATGGCCATGCACATTACTGTCATCGACCACAGCCGATCGGCACCGCCACGCAGCAGCGCGTTCCAGCTGGCATGCAGGAGCGCGGCGAACAGCACCAGGAAGATGATATGAGTCGGCATGCGCCATCTTAGGCAAGCCAAGGCCCCGGCTTACAGCGAAGTCTCCTCATCACTGCATGAACAGATACTCATACTGCCCGTTGCAGTTTCAGTGACTCTGCGAGCAACCATTGACGAAAGCTGACCACATGGGGTTGCGATTCGATGCCCTTGGGGCACACAAAATAGTAGGCAAGCGGTGACGGGAACGGCACATCGAACAGGCGCACCAGGCGGCCGTCGCTGATTTCCTGCTCCACATGCCCGCTGCGCACCAACGCGATGCCATGGCCGAGCAAGGCCGCCTCGACGGTCATGTTGGTGTCGCCAAACCTGACGCTTTCCCGGAGCGGCGAAAAGGCCAGCCCCACGGCTTGAAACCAGACCTCCCATTTCGGCGCCAGCTCGGCGCCATCCCGGGCCAGCAGCGGGAAATCCAATAAATGGGCAGGGCTGCCTGGAGTGCCGAGGCGTCGCAACAGTTCGGGGCTGGCCACGGGAAACACCTGCTCGCCGAACAGGAATTCCGAATACAGGCCCGGGTAGTTCCCCTTGCCCAGCCGGACCGCGACATCCGCTTGGGCATCGGAAAAGTGGATGACGTCGTCCGTGGTGTCCAGCGCAACCAGCAGCTCGGGGTGCTGGCGAGCGAGGTTCGGCAAGCGTGGCAGCAGCCATTTCAAGGCAAAGGAATAGGTGGTGCTGACCTTGAGCCGCACCCTGCCCTTTTGCTCGCGCAGGTCGGCCAAGGTCGTCTCCAGGCTCATGAAAAATTCGCGCACGATGGGCGCCAGCGTAGCCCCCGCCGGGGTCAGTCGTAACGACTGGCCGCGCTCGAACAATGCCAAGCCCCACAGCGCCTCCAGATGCTTGAGCTGGTGGCTGACTGCGCTCTGGGTCACATGCAACTCCTGGGCGGCCGCCGTAAAGGTCGGGTGCCGAGTGGCGGCTTCAAAGGCGCGCAATGTGGCGGTGGGCGGCAGGTCTCTCATAGGTGGGGTATCCGGCGAGTGGGCAGTAAGCGCTGAGCATGAGCGTTGACTCATGTTAGCGCTAATCCATGAGGTTCGCGTACTGCTCCAGCAGCCACGCCAAGTCCTGATAAGCGCTCGCCAGATGAGGCGCGCCGAGCCTGCTCAACGACCGGGATGTGCGCCGCGCCTGTGCGGCGCCGATTGCGGGATGATGGGCATATCGTGCAACCCGCCGCGCACCGCTTTGCACACATCGGGCAACGGGAGATGCCGGATCGATACCGCTGGCTTTGCGCTGCAGCCGATTCAACTGCTTGCTCAGTTGCAGCGACAAGTAGCCCGCCTGGTATTCGTGCGGGTGATCCGCGCCAAGCAAACTCTTCAACGTAACTAACCGATGTTGTTGCTTCGCTTGCCATTGAGCATGGTCGATTGTACTTGCCTGACGTAGCAGCAGGCGTGTGTGCTGGTGGAGCGCACGTTTCAATGCGCGTACCTGCCTGGCTGGATCTTTGGGCAGGATCTGGAACGCCAAGAGGCACACAAGCATCGCCACGATCCAGGCCAGCGCCTGGTTGGCGAAGCCGACGAAATCGTAGGTGGCGGTCATGCCGGTGCTTACCAAAGTGTTGAAGCCAATCAGGTAGGCAACCCCTTGCAGGGCATGGCGCGGCTGGCACGTCGCATGGATGCCGAACGACCAGAACCCTGCCATGACCAGCAGCAACAGAGGGAAGCCATTGATCTGCGGCATCAGCAGGAATTTGCACAGCGCTGCCGCCACAATCGCGTAGAGCGTGCCGCGGATAAAGCCGTTGATGCCTTGGGTCGGCGCGGCAGCCGTCGCCACCAGTGTGCAGCATGGCCCCAGCACCGCCAGTAATGTGGGCCCCTGATCCCAACCGCTGAAATACCAGATCGCACCCGCACTCAGTGTGGCGAGCAGTGCCCGGATGCCGTTTCGCGCTGCATCCGCGTAATGGCGGTGATACCCCACGGCGCGTATCGGCCCGCGGCGGGCATGATCGAGGCTGGAGAAGTTCAGCAAGGCCGCGCCCAGGTCCGTCAGTGGGTCGTCCAAGCGTTCGTTGCGCAACAGCACCTGTGGGCTTGAGTCGGCACGATCATCCGCACAGCGACGCAATTGCTCCAGCGTATCGGCCGCGGTGCGAAAGTCGCAGCGGGCATCCGCCAGGCATGCACTCAGTTGCTGCAACCCTGTGCTTATCCGGGCGCACAACGCCGGGTCGATTCCGTGGTATGGGTGCTCCGGGTGCGCATCGAGCACCGCCGATTGCAGATGTGCCAGGCCGGCCTGAATCGCCAGCTGCCGCGAGCGGATCAGCGCCGACTCGCCACGGCCGAGCCCCAGCTGGTCGTCCACCTTGCTGATATCGATCGCGAGCTGGTGCCGTTGCCTCGCCAGCTGCGCAGGCTCTTCGCCCACAAGGCTTGCCGCGAGCAGCCGGGCACTGCGCGCGCAGGCGTCGAGGAGCGAGCTTCGAACTTTATGCTCCATGGTCTTGGCGCTGAACAGCGTCGCTACCAGGCTCAAGCTGAGCACGCCGAGTGCTACCGCCGTGCCACGGGTGATGATGTGGTCGAAGCCCTGTTCCGGGGCGACGATGGCAGGGCCCAGCGCCAAACACACCGTATAGCCCGCCACCACTGCCGCGGTGGCCTGGTAATGACGCAAGACCGTCATTGCACCGACGCACAGACCCAGCCATATACCGACGCCCAGTATGAACAACAGCATCTGTTGCGCGAACAGCCCCATCAGCACAAAGGCTGCGACCATGCCGACCAGCGTGCCCAGCATCCGGTACACACCCTTGCCTCGCACTGCCCCCTGGATAGGCTGCACCAGCAGCAACACGGTGGAAGCACCCGAGAACGGCGAATCCAGATGCAGTTGCAAGCCAAGCCACAGTGCCAGGCCGGCCGCCAATAGACTGCGCAGTACGTAGGCAAGCGTGGCGGACGTCCAGGGCCGAGGGATCGCCGCGAAAAAGCGTGTCGCCAGGCCAGTCATCACATGAACGCCTGCAGCCATTGGATGAGTCGCCAGCGCGGTGCGGCGCCCGGCTGCGTCACTTCGACACTGGCGGTCATGCCCGCCGCCAACTCTACCCCGTCCGGCACCTTGTCCAACTCGATACGCACGGGCACACGCTGCGCCAACCGAATCCAGCTGAAGGTCGGGCTCACCTGGGGCAAGCCGCTGTCGTTGCGCAACTCATTGGTGTCGGCAATGCCCCTGCCCAGGCTTGCCACGTGGCCTTGCAGCAACGGGTCAAAGCCCATCAGCTTGATCGACACCGCTGCGCCGATGCGTACACCCGGCAACTTGGTCTCTTCAAAATAGCCCGTGATCCAGAAACTATGACTGTCGACCACAAACAGGTTAGTGACGCCCGCCTGCGCGTAGTCACCGGGCTGCAGGCGCAATTGCGTGACATAGCCATCCACCGGCGCACGAATGGTGGTGCGGTCCAGGTCGAGCTGGGCCTGGGCCAACTGGCTGCGTGCCGCGTCCAGGCGCGCCTGGGCCACGGCCAAGTCACGCGCGGCATTGTCGATCTCTTCACGGGCGATGGCGCCGCCCAGCTGTGCGCGCCGCTTGAATTGCGCACTGCGCTGCTCGAACACACTGCGCGCTTCTGCGAACTCTGCGGTGCGCTGCTGCTGGGTCAATCGATAAGCACGCGCATCGATGCGATAGAGCGGGTCGCCCTTTGCCACCCATTGGTTGTCACTGGCCCACAACTGATCGATTTGGCCGGACACCTCGGGGGCAATGCGGATCACCTGGGCACTCACCCGCCCGTCCCGCGTCCAGGGCGCCAGCACGTAGGCCCGCCAGAGTTGCAGGCAAAACACCAGGGCCAACACGCCCAGCCCCAGGGTGGCGGCAGTTTTAAGGAGTTTGACGATAGACATGCGCGGCCTCGCTCAGCAATGGACGACCATCGTCGACACGACGATGAGCGAGACGAAAAAACGCGCCAGCGCCGGGTGCCACACCCGGTCCAACCAGCGGCGGGTCAGGCGCTCGATCAGCTGGTAGGCCAGGACGGACGCACCCAGGTAAATCAACAAGGGCGGAAAGTAGAGGTTGGCAATCGAGATTTCGCTGAGCATGGCAAGCACCGGGATTCGGAAGGTCTGGCATTCGCCCGCCCACTGAAGGCGGGGCTTGCAGGTAATGCTAGGGAATTACTGCTGCTGCCGATATTGAGTATACTGCCAAAATATAATCAAATTCGGACAAACCCTGGATGACCTTGCATGGCCGAAATCCACGTCGATCAGTTTGAGTACGACACCCTTTCCCAGCCCGCCGTAGCGCTGATGCTGGAAACCCAACGCAACGACAGCGAATCCGCCGTACACAAGCACCGCAAGGGGCAACTGGTGGTGGCGTATTGCGGTGGCATTGTGTGTACGGTCGAAGATGGCGTATGGATGGTGCCGTCAGGGTTCGGCGTGTGGATTCCGGGGGGCGTCGCCCACAGCAACCGCGTGACGGCCAACGGGCAGGTGTGTTTTCTGTTCGTGGAGCCCGGCGCCGCGTCGCTGCCGGATCGCTGCTGTACCTTGGCGCTGTCGCCATTGATCCTGGAACTGATCCTGCACCTGAGCGGCCAGGCCCAGGATTACCCGGCCAATTCGCGCAGTGCGCGGTTGGCCCACGTACTGCTCGAAGAACTTGAACTGGCCCCCACCGAACAGCTTTACCTGCCTTTACCCGCCTCAAACCCACTGCGCACCATCGCCCGGGCACTGGCGCAAGATCCCGCCAACCGCGCCACCATGGCGAGTTGGGCACGCAACGTCGCCATGAGCGAACGCTCGCTTGCCCGCCTGGTAAAAGCCGAAACCGGCCTGACCTTCGGACAATGGCGCAAGCAATGGCAGATCATCGTCGCCCTGCAAAGTCTGGCCGAAGGGCAATCGGTGCAGAGAACCGCTGAAGCCCTCGGCTATGAGTCTGTCAGCTCGTTCATCACGATGTTTCGTAAAACCCTGGGCACCTCACCGGCCCGTTACCTGCGCAATACCACATTGCGGTAATGAACCGGTAACGCGCTTAAAGTGCGTAAGAAGCCGCCGCCGCAGTGGATGTGTAGTTTTTTTTGGGGGTATCAAGCTCGAACAGAAAAGCGCACGTTCATGTGGTCTCGTCCTTTATCACCTCAGCATTCCAGCTCTACGTGATCTCATCTGACAATCCAAACAGAAGCAGGCTACGTAACAGCGCAGCCTTTACGCGCGGTTCCTCCTTCACATCTTTGGCAAGATAAGCCCCCGCCTCATTGAGCAAGTCATGGCGTGACCACTGCTCCTGGAAACGCTCTAGTAAGACCGCGTCGGCTCCGCCCTCCTCTCGACTAGCGGTTACTTCCATCACTTTTTTGGAGGTTTGAACCATGAAAGACGAATACGACTTCAGCAGCGGCAAGCGCGGCGCCATCGCCAGCAGCAAAGGCAAGACTCGCATCACCAGCATCAACCTTTTTGAGGTTGAAGCGCTGGAGCAACAATTGATCGCTGTCGCTGGCGAATTGAATCGAGTGCTGCGAACACCAAAACCAACTAAAGCTAAAGATGAAACCACCCAATGAGTACTGACCCGATGGCGGTGCGTCAGCCCCAAATGTATTGACTGACACGTCCTCATCGGGGCATGGGTACCTACACAACTGTGTAGCAGCCGACGGTAACCACGATGCGCAGCGAGCCGCTCTTGATCTTGATCTGCTTTTGTTCTCAGGCGCCCCGTCAAACCACGCTGGCCGGAATTCGACAGGGATTTGGGGGGTAAACCGGCAGGGATGCCGGTTTAGCCGCCCCGCGCCATGGATGGCGCGGGGCGGCGGCCCCCCAAATCTCTGTCGGATTACGGGCACACCGAGCCTGAGCGAGGTGCCGAGTGGTGGGGCGAGGACCTTTTGCTTGCTTACTTTTGGGTCCTTCCAAAAGTGAGCCGCTGTAAGAGCGGAACCCTAAGTGGCCGTTACCTAAATAATGGATATGTACTCGGTTTGATCCAAGATCCCGGTCGACTCTCAGGCCGCCATCGGGAGCAAGCCCCCTCCCACATTTTTTACCGCGTGCAGTCAATCAGACCGCCACGAAATCGAGCTGCCTCGGGTCAGGGCGCCGCCAAAGTTGTGAGTCGCCTGGCACTCAAGTTCACCGATGCAAAATCGCCCGATGAATATCTTCCAGCGCCATGACGCGCTGGGCGGCGTTGAGCTTGATCGCTTCCTTGGGCATGCCAAACACCACGCAACTGGCCTCGTCCTGGGCCACCGTGGCGGCGCCGGCGTCGAACATTTCCTTGAGCCCGCGCGCGCCGTCGTCGCCCATGCCGGTCATGATGATGCCCAGAGCGTTGCAACCGGCACTGCGGGCAACGGAACGAAACAGCACGTCAACCGAGGGCCGATGCCGGCTCACCGGTGGGCCGTCAACGATCTCCACCTGATATTGGGCACCGTTGCGCTTGAGCACCATGTGTCGGCCGCCGGGGGCGATCAATGCGCAACCGGGGATGACCCGGTCGCCATTTTTCGCCTCCCTGACCTCGATTTCACACAGTCGATTGAGTCGCTCGGCAAACGCCGCGGTGAAGTGTTCAGGCATGTGCTGCACGATCACGATGCCCGGGCACACCCTGGGCAACGCGGTCAGTATCAACTCCAGGGCTTGAGTACCGCCTGTGGAAGTGCCAATGGCGACAATATTGTCGGTGGTACGCACCATCGCCTGGGTACCCCCGGGAACAATGACGTCGGCATTTACCCTAGCGGGAGCACGTTCACCGCACGCCACCATTCGTTTCATGTTGGCCTTGGCCGCAGCCTTGACGGCCCCCGCCAACTCATCGGCGCTGTCGGTCAGGAACTGGCGCAAATTCAACTGCGGCTTGGTGACGATACTGACAGCCCCTGCCGCCAAGGCTTGCATGGTGGTGGCCGCGCCCTTCTCGGTCAAGGTCGAGCAGATGACCACCGGCGTGGGGTGTTCGGCCATGAGTTTCTTGAGGAACGTAATGCCGTCCATGCGCGGCATTTCGACGTCCAGCACGATCACATCCGGCCATTGCTTGTTCATTTTATCCATGGCGAATACCGGGTCTGCCGCCGCGCCTATCACTTCAATGGCGGGGTCTCGTCCCAGGGTCGCCGTCAATACCTGGCGGACCACGGCAGAGTCGTCAATGATCAGTACTTTGATAGGACTCATAGCGCACGCTCTCGTTGAGGGCTGCTGAGGGGGCGCTGCAGCGCCAGGTAGTTGAGTTGAATATTGCCATTGGCCAGATCGAATACCACGGTGCGATACCCCACGCCTTCCACGTGCCAATTCAGACACCGCAGGTGATGCATATCGAGCAGGCGCCTGGCTTGCTCGACATTGCGTTGCCCGACGTAGTGGTTGTCCGGGCGCACCAGCCCGGGAAACATATTCCCGCCGCCATACACATTGATCCTGAACTCCGTCGGCGGCACCTTGCTCGCGCGCATGGCATTGAGCAGCAGTTGCAGCGCTTGATTGCCATATCGACCGTCCAGAGGCTCGGCGCCCGTCGCAGCACGCTGGGGCAGCAGGTAATGACACATGCCGCCCAGCAAGCGCTGCGGATGCCAGAACACCAGGGCCACGCAGGAGCCCAGCACGGTGCGCAGCCGAATCGCGCCGGTACCGAAAAACCACTCGCCAGGATTCAGGAACACCTCGCGCGAAGGTTGAGTGTCAGGCATGTGGCCTCCGATAGATCGAAGGCTTGACCAGCTTCAGCTCGTCGGTCACGCCGTTGAGGCTTTCCGAGTGGCTGACCAGGAAATAGCCGCCAGGCTTGAGATGGCTGACCAGACGCTTGACGACCTGCACTTTGGTATCGCTGTCGAAATAGATCATCACGTTGCGCAGGAAGATCACGTCGAACATGCCGACTTTCGGCAGCGGATTGTTCAAATTGATCGCCTGGAAATCGATTTTCGCCGCGAGCGCCGGATCGACCATGAAGCAACCGTGGTTGGCACCGACGCCCTTGAGGCAATATTTGTGCAGCAGCGCTTCGGGAATGCCGCGTATACCCTCGAGGGGGTAGCGCCCTTGGCGGGCTTTATCCAGCACACGGCTGCTGATGTCCGACGCCATGATCTCCCAAGGCCGACCGGCCAGGTTGTCCGCCAGCACCATTGCCAGGGTGTAAGGTTCTTCACCGGTGGAGCAGGCGCCACTCCATACCCGCAGCGTTGCGTTGCCACGCAGTTCGGGCAGGGCCACGTCGCGCAGGAAGTCAAAATGCTTGGGTTCGCGGAAAAAATAGGTTTCGTTGGTGGTCAGCATGTCTACCGCCACCTGCAGTTCCGTGGCGTCCTTCATCAACACCTTGTAGTAAGCACCGTAGGTCGTGAGCTCGAACGCCTGCAGTCGCTTGGCAAGCCGTGCGCTGACCAACTGTTTTTTCGCATCGGACAGGCTGATGCCGGCGATCTGATGGATAAGGCTGCGAAACTGCTGGAACTCGGCGTCGGAGAGAATCACGTTCATAAGGGCATCCCAAAAGTTGAATCAGGCGGTGGCAGGCAGCAAGGCTTCAAAGTCCGCCAGCCCATCGATCGGTTCCAGGGACAACACGCGACCGATATCCAGCAGCAGTACAAAACCGCTGTCCAATTTGCCGATGCCCAACAGGAAATCGGCCCTGACCTCGGTGCCGACACTCAGCGAAGGTTCGATATCCTGCTCGGCGATTTCAAGCACCTCGCTGACTGCATCCACAATGATGCCCACCGGCTTGCGCACGCTACCGACCTGTACCTCCAGGATCACAAAGCAGGTTCTTGACGTCTGCAGCGTCCGTTCGCCGCGAAAGCGCACGCCCAGGTCCAGTATCGGCACCGCAGCGCCTCGCAGATTGATCACCCCGCGCAGGCTGGCAGGCAGCAACGGCACGTGGGTAATCGGCCCATATTCGATGATCTCGCGCACGTTGAGCGTGCCGACCGCGAACATCTCACCCCCCAACTCGAAGGTGAGGTATTGGCTCGGGCCGGAGATCGCAGCACTGCCAGGACTTTGGATGGTTAATGCCATGATTCACCTCGGATCAATTGCTTTGCGCCCGCACCTGGGGGCACGGTCGTACACCTCAAGCGCGCATCAAGCCGGCGATCTCGTCGACGCACAGCACCTGCTCGATCTGCAGCAGCGTGACAAACGCTCCCCGCACCTTGGTCATCCCTCTGATGAAGTCGGTACGAATAAGGTTGCCGAAGGCCGGTGCAGGCTTGATATCGATATCGAGGATCTCGATCACCTCGCTGACCGAGTCCACCACCACCCCCAGCACCTGGGACTCGCCCTCCTTGGCCGCTTCAAGAATGACGATGCACGTGCGGCTGCCAAGGTCCGTCACGCCCTTGCCGAACCGGGCCTTGAGGTCCACCACCGGTACCACCGAGCCGCGCAGATTGATCACCCCGCGCAGGAACTCCGGCATCATCGGCACGCTCGTCACCTGGCTGTATTCGATTATTTCGCGAACGCTCAACGTGTTGACCGCGTACATCTCCTGATCAGCCGAAAAGGTCAGGTACTGCAAGGGCTCGCTGCCTTGCGGCGCTGGGGCTGAAGTGCCAGGCACAACGGCTGAGGCACTCATGGGTCAACTCCCGAAGCGGACGAAACCGCTCTCCACTGCACGGCTGTCATGATCCGACAGCGACGCCGCACGCCCCAGACCCGACGTTGCAACAGTGCGCCCGACGCGCTTGCCCTGTACGGTGAAAAAGCCCATCAGTTCCTGCAACTGCTCGGCCTGGCCACTCATTTCCTCGGCAGTCGCGGCCAACTCTTCGGAGGCCGACGCGTTTTGCTGAGTCAGTTGGCTCATTTGCGACATTGCGCTGTTGATTTGCTCGGAGCCGATCGATTGTTCTTCCGAGGCGGCCGCAATTTCCTGCACCAGGTCAGAGGTCTTGGCGATCGAAGGCACGATTTCATCCAGCAGGTTACCGGCCCGTTCGGCCAGGGCCACGCTGTTCTTGGCCACTTCGCTGATTTCCTGCGCCGCGATCTGGCTGCGCTCGGCCAGTTTGCGCACCTCCGCGGCCACCACCGCGAAGCCTTTACCGTGCTCGCCGGCCCGTGCCGCTTCGATGGCCGCGTTAAGCGCCAACAGGTTGGTCTGGTAGGCGATGGAATCGACGATGCCGATTTTTTCCGCGATGGTCTTCATCGCCGCCACCGTATCCTTCACGGCGCGACCGCCTTCGGACGCCTCTTTGTTAGCCTTGCCCGCCATACCATCGGTCACCTTGGCGTTTTCGGTGTTCTGGGCGATGGACGCTGACATTTGCTCCATCGACGCCGAAGTCTGTTCCACCGACGCCGCCTGTTCGGACGCCGATTGCGCCATGCTCTGGGCAGTGGCGGAGATTTCCTCGGAGGCACTGGACAGCGAGTCGGCCGACCCGCGCACTTCGCCGATGATTTCCGAGAGTTTTTCCACGGTGCCGTTGACCGAGTTTTTCAGCTCCAGGAACTTGCCTTGATAGTCGCCGACGATGGTCCGGGTCAGATCGCCACTGGAGATCGACGCCAGGACGTCCATGGCTTCGGTGATCGGCACGATGATCGCATCCAGCGACCCGTTGATCCCCAGGATGATGCGGCGGAAATCGCCCTGATGGCGAGAGGCATCCGGCCGGGTATCGAGTTTGCCGATCATCGCGCTGTCGCTGATCTGGCGCGTGTCGTCGACCAGGGCCAGGATGTTGGCGCGCAACTGCTCAATGTTCTCGTTGATAAAGGCTTTTTTGCCCGGGAATTGCTCCAGAGGCGCGGCCAGATCGCCTTCGCCGAACGCGCGAATGCAGGCCATGGCCTTTTTCTTCACACTGATATGGCCGCTGACCATGTCATTGATGCCCTGGCCGATTTCACGGTACGAACCGCTAAAGCGCTCGACATCGATCATGACGTCAATGTCACCTTTCTCGTGCTCGCTGGACATGTGCTGCATTTCATTGATCAGCGCCAGGATATTGCTACGCAGCAGCTCAATATTTTCATTGATGAAGGCTTTCTTGCCGGGGAACTGTTCCAACTGCGCCGATAGATCACCTTCACCAAAGGCACGAATGCACGCCATGGCTTTTTTCTTCACCGCGATATGGCCGTTGACCATGTCGTTGATGCCTTGGGCCATTGAACGGTAGCTTGCGTGAAAGCGGCTGGCATCGATCTGTGCGTCGATTTCGCCCTTGTCGTGCTCGCTGGACATGGTGTTTATCTGCGCGACCAGCGCCTGCAGGTTCGAGCCCAACTGTTGCATGCAAGCCATCAGGCTCGTGGTGTCACCGGCCTTGAGGGGGGCTTTTGCCTCCAGCTCGCCGGCTGACAAGCGCGCAGCAAAGGCGCGGACGCTCGCAGGTTCACCGCCCAGCTGGCGCATGAGATTGCGTGCCAGCAGTACGCCCATCAGTCCAGTGACCAGCAATGTGAGCGCGCCGATCAGCAGGATGATGTAGCGGGCATTCTGCTCAGTGCTGGTGGCCAGCAGCTGTGCCTTGCGCCCCAGCTCCAGGTTGTATTGGCGCACATCGGCGATTGCCGTCTGGGTCGCTGTTTGCAGAGGCTGGCTCGCTTCAAGCAACGTGCGAGCGCCGGCGATATCGCCTGTTTCAACCAGTTTGTCGAATCGCCCCTGCAAGGTTGCAAACTCGTCAAACCGGGTGCGCAACTGGCTCAACAACGCCGCATCATGCGCGTCGATAGCCAGTTGGGTGCGGTAACGCTCCAAGGCGTTGTCGATAATGCCCGAATGCTGCGCTATCAGTGCGGCGTACGGCGCAACCGTGCTCTTGCCCGACTCATTCAGGTGCTCCCATTGCAAGGCGTGCAGGCTGGCGAAAGCCTCGGCGGCGCGATCGATCTCAAGCAGGCTGGGTACCGTGTTGACACTGGCAAAACTGGCGCTGGAATTGACTTCACTGGTCAGATAGAAACTGGTGCCACCCAACACGACGACGCCCAGCATTGCCGTGAAAATCAACAGCGTAATATTTTTGATAACGGTCATGGCGAGGAACTCCTGATGACGCTTATTGGATCGATAAAGGACGTGGGGTCGAACGGTTGGTGGCTTCCTTGGCAACGAGTCCTAACAGATTGGGAATATCCAGGATCAGGGCCACGGCCCCGCTCCCGAGAATGGTGAAACCACCCAATCCCTGGGCTTCTCCGAAGACTTTGCCCAAGGGCTTGATCACGGTTTGAAACTCACCCTGCAAGCGATCGACCACCAGGCCGGCACGTAAGCCGGCGTAGTGCACGACAACGACGTTTTCGCGGATGCCGCCCGGCTCTTGCACGGCAAACATGTCGCGCAGCCGCAAGATCGGCAGCACATCGCCGCGCAGGTCCAGGAAGCCGGATTCAGCCCCCTGCCCAGGCGCCAACTCGATGCACTCCTCCACCATGTTCAGCGGGATGACGTAAGAGGCTTTGCCCACACCGATCAGAAAGCCATCGATGATCGCCAGGGTCAGCGGCAAACGAATGCGTACCGTGGTGCCCTGCCCCTCCTCGCTCTCAAGGCTCACGCTGCCGCGTAATGCGGTGATATTGCGCTTGACCACGTCCATGCCAACGCCGCGGCCGGACAGGTTGCTGACCTGGTCGGCGGTGGAGAAGCCTGGTTCGAAGATCAGGTTCAGGATGTCTTTGTCGGCCGGTACCTGACCGTCCCCGACCAGGCCGCGCTCGCGAGCCTTGGCGAGGATCTTGTGCTTTGCCAGGCCGCCGCCGTCGTCCGACACCTCGATCACG
Source organism: Pseudomonas synxantha (assembly GCF_900105675.1). Classification (NCBI taxonomy): domain Bacteria; kingdom Pseudomonadati; phylum Pseudomonadota; class Gammaproteobacteria; order Pseudomonadales; family Pseudomonadaceae; genus Pseudomonas; species Pseudomonas synxantha. The sequence continues at coordinate 2,920,182 of NZ_LT629786.1, forward strand.
ATGCTGCCGGATTCATGGTAGGCATTCAGGCGTACGGTGCCCTGGGCCGGCTTGCCCCGTTGCAGGCGAGTCGACACCGCCTCGATGCCATGGTCCATGGCATTGCGCACCAGGTGCGTCAACGGGTCGCCAATGCGCTCGACGACCGTCTTGTCCAGTTCGGTTTCGCCACCGCCGATGCGCAGCACGATGTCCTTGCCCAACTCTTTGGACACATCCCGGACCACGCGCTGGAAGCGGGTGAAGGTCGCGCCGATCTGCACCATGCGCAAGGTCAGAGCCGAATCACGCACCTCCTCTACCAGCCGCGACAACAGGCTGGTCGCCTCGATCATCTCGCCAATCCCACTGTGCACCGCCACCAGGTTGGCGCCGGCACCGGCGATGATCAGCTCACCGACTAGATTGATCAGTTGGTCCAATTTGGCGGCATCGACCCGAATCAGGTTGCCTTCGTTGTTGGCCGCGCCTTTGCTGGCCTTGGGCGGCGAATCCTGCGCGACTTCAGGCGCGGCAGGCGCATCGGCAGGCGTTGGCGAGCCTTCTTGGATAACGAGCGCGGCCTGAGCCTCAGTCAAAGTGCCGCAGCGAACCAACAGCTCCAGCAACACCGCATTGTCTTCCGGCAGCGCGTCGATGTGCGTGAGATACGCCTGGATCTCGGCCTGGGGCGCCAGGATCAGCACCAGGGCGTCATCGCGGACAAAATCGAAGGCGCCGTCGATGACTTCCCGCGTGGCGTCGCTGACCAGCGCCAGTTCAAAGCCCAGGTAGTTGGTTTCCGGGTCCATCGACAGCAGAGGCGGCAATGCGTCGAACAGCGTGACGGTATGCGCCAAGTGCCCCAGGGTGCTCAGGTAACGCAGGAACGCCAGGGGGTCCATGCCATTGCGAAACATATCCGCACCAAAGCGCACGGAGAGATGCCAGTGACCAGGCCCTTCGGCAGCCATCGGCGGCTGGTCTTGAGCAACCGATTCAGGCAGCGCGACAGGCGCTTGCAGATACATCGACAGGCGCTCAGCCAAGCGCTGGCCCTGAACCCGCAACGGTTCACCCAGGCGCTCAAGGTCGCCATCCTCGGCCAGCAGGTCGATCAGTTGGCCAATATGGTCACGGGCGTCGAGAAACAACGCGCTCAAGGCCTCGTCCACCTTCACTTCCAGGCTGCGTACGCGATCCAGGACGCTCTCGGCGACATGGGTGAACTCAACGATTGGCATCAGGCCGAACAGGCCGGCCGACCCCTTGATAGTGTGGGCCACGCGAAACAGGCCGTTGATGGTGTCCAGGTCCTGCGGCGACTGCTCGATCTGCAGCAGCGCATCTTCCATTTGCAATAGAAGCTCGCGACTCTCGGCAATGAACGTTTGCAGCACGTCATCCATGTTCATGGGCTGGGCCATAGGGTCACGCTCCAACCGATACAGTGAAAGAGGGGTTGGCGAAGTAGTCGTCAAGGCCACTGAGCCGCAGGGCTTCGAGTACCGTCGCACTGGGGTTGCTCAGCACCAGCTGCGTGCCGTCCTTGAACGATTCGCGCTTGATCAGAATCAACAGTTGCAAACCGGCGCTGTCCAGTTCGTCGACATTGGACAGGTCCAGCTCGACCTCATGGGCCAAGGGAAACAACGACAACAACACGTCTTTTTGCTCGCTGGCCGTGTAGATCGTCAGGGGGCCTTCCATGACCTGGATTCGACGCAGCATCGGCACGGTGCTTTTCATGCAAACCTCCTGGCCAGCGCTCGCTGGTCATCGCTATGGCAGGATCAACTTGGAGACGGCGGTGAGCATTTGCGCAGGCTGGAAAGGCTTGACCATCCACGCCTTGGCGCCGCTGGCCTGGCCTTGCTGTTTCATCGCATCACTGGCCTCGGTCGTCAGCATGATGACCGGGGTGAACTTGTAGGCCGGCAACAGCTTGGCGGCCTTGACGAAGCTCAAGCCGTCCATGTTGGGCATGTTCACGTCACTGACAATCAAGTGGATTTTGCGACCGTCCAGCTTGCTCAACGCATCACGTCCATCACAGCCTTCGATCACGTCGTAACCCGCCCCCTTGAGGGTGATGCTCACCACCTGCCGGATGGAGGCCGAGTCGTCGACGATCAGAATGGTTTTGCTCATCGGAAAAACTCCTCTAGAAAAAGGTGATTTCGCTGGCTTGCGCCTTGGCGTGCACTTTGCCGCCGTGAATGGCGTGCTGCTCCGGCATGGTGTAGCCCGTTGCAAGCGCCTGCAGCCACTGGTCACCGCGCATCGGCATCAAAGCGCCACCGCTGAGGCTCGCCGCCTGGCGCTCGCCTAACTGTTGCTGCAACTTGCTCAGGTCGCCGGTAATCAGCGTCAACATCTGGCTGACGCGATCCTGGAACTGCAGGGCGACCAGCACCTGGGCAATTTCGCCGGCGACGTTGGCGTTCTGTTGCTGCAGGTCATGGCTGTTGCCCACGATGCTTTGGGCGGTGCCGCGAAAATGTTCGATGACCTGCGATACCACACGCTCCGAATCCGCGAGGGTCAGGGTGTCTTGTTCGGCGTGGTGACGGGACATTTGCACCGTACGGGCAATGGCCGCGTTGACGGTGTTGACGGTTTCACTGATCTTGCGCCCGGTCTCGCCGGACATGCTCGAGAGTTTGCGCACTTCATCGGCCACTACCGCGAAACCTCGCCCGGCCTCGCCGGCACGCGCTGCTTCGATGGCAGCGTTGAGCGCCAGCAGGTTGGTTTGACTGGCAATGTCTCCGACAAACTTGGCCATCTGCTGCAGCTGCTCAGTGAACCCGGATAGTTGCAGGACTTCCTTGAGTTCGTTCTCTTTATTGGACAGCGCAGCACGCAGCGCTACCACGATGGAGTTGAGGTCACGCTGGCCAACCTCCAGCAAGTCGACCAGTTGCAGGGAAGCGTCTTGCGCCCCCTGGCTGGACACGCTGTGGCTGATGTCTGATGACAGCGTACTGAAGCGTTCGCTGAGCTTGAGGATCGAGGTTTCGCTGATCTCACGCGCCGCTTCGATCTGCCTGGACCAGATGGGCAAGACGTGGACGCAGACGTCTGCCAGGCCGTTATCGACAGCTACCACCGTCGCGGCAATTGCCGGATGGTCAAGCTGCTGGCACAGGCGTTTGCAGTGTGCCTGGTGACGCCGGTGCGCCAGGCAACCCAAGCCTGTGCACAGCGCCAACAGCGCAACTCCCGCTATCAAGGCCCAGGCACTGAAACCACCGCTGTAGGCGAGCGCACTGCCGCCAAGCAGGCCGGCAATGATCACCGGAACCAGGGTCAAGGCAACTGAAGGGGTTGGGATCTGTTCACTCACGGTGTGTCTCCCAGTCGAAGCCTGTCATCGCCGGTGAATCGGCAGTTCGACGGCCTGGGAGCAATAATGGCCCTATGATGGCAACACAACCATCAGAGCATCCCTATTCTGGGGTAGGGATAACGGGAAACCGGTTAGGAAAATCCCTACATGAGCGCACGGATCACGAGATGCCCAAGGTCATGGCAAAGCGCACAATATCTGCCGTGGAGCTGAACCCCATCTTTTCCATCAAGCGCGTCTTGTGGGTGCTGACGGTCTTGTTGCTGATGACCAACTGTTCGGCAATCTGGTTGACGCTCAGGCCGTGCGCCAGCAAGCGCAGAATCTGGAACTCTCGATCAGACAAGCTTTCGACGTAGGTCTGCTGCTTCAAACCGCTGCTTTGCAGCGCAATCTGCTCAGCCAGGCCCGGGTCCAGGTAACGTTGCCCACTGACCACCCGCCGCATGGCAGCCAGCAAAGTCTCTGGGTCGCGGTCCTTGGTGACGTACCCGAGCGCTCCAGCACGTAATGCGCGTTGGGCAATGTGGATTTCGTTATGCATGCTCAACACCAGGATCGGTAGACTCGGGTACTGGGCGTGCAAACGGGCGATCAGGATCTCGCCGCTGATACCCGGCATGTTCATGTCCAGCAGCAGCAGGTCGATCTCGACCTGGCGCAACAGTTCGATCAGCTGTGTTCCACTCTCGGCTTCGGCCACTACTTGCACATCGGCCACCAGGCTAAACAGCTGCTTGAGCCCTTCGCGCATGATGGTGTGGTCATCGGCGATCAGCATGCGAATCATCAATACGTATCCTTGTGCATCGGAATAAATGCCTGGACCGTGGTGCCCTGCCCGGGATGACTGAAAATAATGACTTTGCCGCCCAGCATCAGGCCGCGCTCACGCATGCCCGCCAGGCCCAGGGTCTGGCGCGTGAGCGCCTCCGGCTCGAAACCCTTGCCGTTGTCCTGCACCTCCAGCAGCCAATGGGTTTCCTGCGGGGTCAGGGTGACGCTGACCTGTGTCGCTTCGGCGTATCGGGCAATGTTGGTCAGCGACTCCTGAACGATGCGAAACGCGGCGGTAATGTGCGTATCAGGGAGGACCAGGGGAATCGAAGGCAAGTGCAGCACGCACGGAACCAGGGTCAAGGTGGCGAATTCGGTGGTCAGCCATTCCAGCCCCGATACCAGCCCCAGGTTCAAGGCGGACGGTCGCAGGCTGGTGGAAACATTGCGCACCACCTGAATCGTCTTGTCGGTCAGCGCCAGCAAGCGTTCCACCTGAGGCGCGAGTTCCGGCGTGGTGGCGCCGAACTGAAACCGCAATAACGAGATCCCCATGCGCAATGCGGTAAGGTGCTGGCCCAATTCGTCGTGGACCTCCCTGGCAATCAGTTTGCGCTCCTCTTCCCGGGCGGTTTCGCGGCGGGTCGACAGATCGCGCAACTGCGCGTTGGAATTGGCCAGGCGCCGCTCCGCCGCACGCAGCGTGGAAATATCGCGCCCTACCGCCAGTACGCTGACCACTCGCTCACCATCCAGCTCCGGAACAAAGTGGATCAGCACCACTTTGGGGGCCGTCTTCAAGATTGAGAGTCGAAACTCTTGCTCGGTTGCCTTGTTTTCACGAATCACCTGGGCAACCAATTCACGAAACAGCTGGGACTGGTTATTCAGGGGGGCCAACGCATCCATAGGCATGCCGATCAGCTTCGGCCAGGCGTCGCCTACCCAGGTCTTTAACCGCGCATTGACGTAGAGCACGTCACCTTGGGCACTCAACCGGGCGACAGCGTCCGGACTGTTTTCTACCAGTGTGTTGATGTCGTGCTGGCGCTCCAGTTCTTTGTGTCGGGCGCGGGTCAGCAAGGTGGTATCGCGACCGATCACCAGTATGCGCGAGCCCGTGCGCCCGGAATCGGCCACCGGTACCAGGGTGAAATGCAGGTTACGAACTTCGTTGAGCAGCAGCATGCTCTCATCTGACTCAACCGTGCGACCGGCAACCCTGCACTGCTCGCAAAGCCCCTGGAGCTTCTGCGCGCCCAACCGGCCGAATATCGACACCAGCATCGCGCCGATCAGCACCTCATGGGCTTTGCCCAGCGCGCGTGACAACGCCGGGTTGGCTTCGACACAAGACACATCGCCGGCCGGTGTCACCTCCAACAGCAGAAGCATGTCCAGGTTATGGTCGAAAATATCCCGGTAACGGCGCTCACGCTCGCGCAGTAACGACTCCGATTGCCAACGTTCAATCGCGATCGCGGCAATGTGGCAGGTTTGCCGTACAGGCTGAATATCACTCTCGTGCGTCACCGAACCGGGCAACCGGGACAATTCGAAAGCCCCCAGGCGTTGCCCTTGTTTGTCCATGATCGGTTCGGACCAGCATGAGTTGTCTGCAAGCGTAGAAGCAGACGCCCGATATTTCGCCAGGCCAGTGCCGAGCGGTTCTACCAGCTGTACGCGGCAGGACCAATGGGGCAAGGCCAATTGCAGATACCCCACGAGCAGTGCCAGCGTTTCTTCAAGGGAGGCACCCGTCGCCATTTTTTCGAAGATGCCCAAACGCGCATCTTCCAGCAGCTGGTGCCTGCGCAGTTCGGTAATGTCGTGGGCCAACGAGAGCACACCGACCACTTCGCCAGTGTTGCTGCGTTCGGCCATCAGGCTGACCGCACAACTCACGTAACCGAGACCGTTGGCGACGCTCCAGCTGTCGACGAATTGCGCGGTCTCGCCCGTTGCCACCACACGGCGCAACTGATTGAGGTAGTCACTGGCTTCCTCATCCGGGCTGAAGCCTATCGCCGCGTCACACGTCTTGCCAGTCAAGCGCAGATAGGCCGGGTTGACGTAGGTGCGTAACAGGTCGCGGTCGTAACGGACAATGATATTGGGGGAGTTTTCCGCCAGGGTGAGAAACTTGAGCTCGCTGCCCATCAATGTTTCGCGCAGCTGCCAATTCTCGGTGATGTCTTCCAGTTGCGACACGAAACAGGTCGGTTGCCCCTGGTCGTCACGCACCAGGCCCACGGACAAGCGCACCCACACAACGTGCCCGTCGCGATGAATATAGCGCTTGTGCAATGTCGCTCCCGCCCTTTCACCGCCCTTCAACTCTTCGATCAGCTGTTTGCCGACCTGCATGTCGTCGGGGTGGGTCAGCGCCATGAACGTGGTGTGTTGCAACTGCGCTTCGCTGTAGCCCAGCATCGTGCAGATGACACCATTGGCCCGCAGCCAACGCCCCTCCAACGACACCAGCGCCAAGCCGGTGCCGGAGGCGTCGAAAATCGACCTGAGCGGGATCTGCGCATAACTTTCGACCGCGGGTGGCGGCGCCGATGAAGCCTGGCGCGCAATCACTTCAACGATAAAATAAGCGTCGCGCCACAGCGTCAGGGAAACATCCAGCAAGCCCTGCCCCGCGCCCACCACCGCAAAAAATGCGCGCTTATTTGCCCCCGCTTTCTCCAGGGCGAGGTAAAAAAGCCAATGGTCCTCGGCACGCAGGAGTGAGACAAACTCGCAGCCGACGGCAGGAGAAAACCCATCTTCAACCAGCAGGCTTGAGAACGCAGGGTTGCCCATCACCACCCGTGCCGCTCGATCCAACGCCGCAACCGCACCTGAAAGGCAGCCGAGCACACTCTCCAGGGTGCGCGCCTTTTCATCGTCAGCCATAACCTGTGCGTGGCGATTCATGTTCCCTATACCTCGGATGTGCAAAACACTTGGCAATAGCGGGATGGGTTTCAAGACAGTTAAACGTCTTGAAAACCTTAAGCAGCGCATAGAATCGAAAGGCTTATCGCCCACACAAGTACCCTTGAGTACGTCAGGCCATGCAGTCAGCCGCCCTAATTACACCCTGCACGCGCTCAACTTATTGACCCAGATCAATAAGTTCACTTATGCAAAATCGCCCGATGAATATCTTCCAGCGCCATGACCCGCTGGGCAGCGTTGAGCTTGATCGCTTCCTTGGGCATGCCGAACACCACGCAACTGGCCTCGTCCTGGGCCACCGTGGCGGCACCGGCCTCGAGCATCTCCTTGAGCCCGCGCGCGCCGTCGTCGCCCATGCCGGTCATGATGATGCCCGTGGCGTTCTTGCCGGCGAACTTGGCCACCGAACGAAACAGCACGTCCACTGACGGCCGGTGCCGGTTGACCAGCGGGCCATCGATAACCTGGGCGTGGTAATAGGCACCGCTGCGGGTGACCATCAGGTGCTTGCCGCCAGGGGCGATAAGGGCCAGGCCAGGCAGGATGCGGTCATTGTTGCGTGCTTCGCGCACCTCGATCTCGCAGACGCTGTTGAGACGCTCGGCAAACGAGGCGGTGAATTTTTCCGGCATGTGCTGCACGATCACCATGCCCGGGCACACCCGCGGCAGCGCCGTCAGCACCGCCTCCAAGGCTTGGGTACCGCCGGTGGAGGTGCCGATGGCGACGATACGTTCGGTGGTCTGCGCCATGGCATGGCCGTTGGCGGCGGGCAGGATCGCATCCGCACTGAGCTTGCTGGCCGGGGCCAATGGCGACGGGCTGACGCTGCGCTTGCCCAGGTTCCTGACGTTGGAGTTCGCCGCGGCACGGATCGCTGTCACCAATTCGGCCGCCGATTCGATCAGGAAGTTCTTCAAGCCGGTGGTCGGCTTGGTGATGATTTCCACGGCGCCCGCTGCCAGCGCCTGCAGGGAGGTTTCCGCGCCTTTCTGGGTCAGCGACGAGCAGATCACCACCGGCGTAGGCCGTTCGCTCATGATTTTCTTGAGAAAGGTGATGCCGTCCATGCGCGGCATTTCCACGTCCAGCACGATCACATCCGGCCATTCCCGGGTGAGTTTGTCCATGGCGAAAATCGGGTCGGAGGCGGCACCCATGACGTGGATATCCGGCGTGTCGGCGAGAATCGCCAGCAGTACCTGGCGCACCACGGCCGAGTCATCGACCAGCAGCACACTGATTTTTTTGGTAGGCATCTTGTTGAAGTGTTCCCATTGGTTGGTGCCGGACCCAGACGTTGCCGTTCCACAGGTCGAACATGACCGTGCGATAACCGGTACTGCCCATGTCCTGGGCCGTCAGGTGCAGGTGATAGCGCTCGGCGAGGGCCAGCGCTGCGCGAATATTCAGGCTGGCCACGTCCTGGGTCGGCAAGCGGCGCGGCTGATCGGGAAACATCTCGCCGCCGCCGAACAACTTGACCTGATAATCCCGTGCATGGGTGCCATTGGCCTGGGCGTGGCGCAGCAACAGTTCCATGGCTTCGTCGCCATAGCGGCCATCCAGGGGCTGATGATCGCGCAGGCGTGCCGGCAGCATGAAGTGACACATGCCGCCGATCCGCCGTTGCGGGTGCCAAAAGGTGATCGCCACGCAGGAACCGAGCAAGGTGCGCAGGCGCGTCGGCCGCGTCGCAAAGCTGACCTGGCCAGGCGCTAAGACCACTTCGCTCGCATCGACTGGTTTTTTCATGGCTTGCGGTAAATCGACGGCGCCACCAGCTTCAAAGTGTCGTTTACACCGTTGAGGCTTTCCGAGTGGCTGATGATGAAATAACCGCCGGGCTTGAGCAGCGGCAGCAGACGCGCGACCACCTGGCTCTTGGTCTGCTGGTCGAAATAGATCATCACGTTGCGCAGGAAGATCACCTCGAACTCGCCCAAAGCCGGCAGCGCTTCGTTAAGGTTGACCTGGACAAAATTGACCCGGCTACGCAAGGCCTTGTCGATCAGGAAGGTGCCCTCCTGGCGGCCAGTGCCCTTGAGGCAGTACTTGGTCAGCAGCGGCTGGGGCAGCGTCCCGGCGCGCTCCATGGCGTAATGGCCGTTGCGCGCCTTGGCCAGCACCTGGATGCTGATGTCCGAGCCGATCACTTCCCAGGGGGTGGTGCCCAGGCTCTCGGCCAGGGTCATCGCCAGGCTGTAGGGTTCTTCGCCCGATGAACTGGCCGCGCTCCACACGCGAAAGACCTTGCCCGGCGCCGCCTTGGGCAGCACCTGCTGGCGCAGGAAGTCGAAGTGCTTGGGTTCGCGGAAAAAATAGGTTTCGTTGGTGGTGAGCAAATCCAGCGCAACCTGCAGCTCGCCCTTGCGCTGGTCACTCATGATCAGCTTGAAGTACTCACCATAGCTGTGCAGCTCATAGTGCTTGAGGCGCTTGAACAGGCGCCCGGCCACCAGGGCTTTCTTGGCCGGCGACAGGTTGATGCCGGCCGCGCGGTACAGCCAGCTCTGGAACTGGCCGAATTCACGATCGTCGATGGAGGCGGTTTCTGGCATGGTCGGCACTCAACGCGGATCGAGGTCGAGGGCCGGCGCTTGGCCACCCTCGGCGAGGCTGGACATCTCATCGATGGACAGCACCTTGTCCACCTCCAGCACGATCACGAACTTGCCGTCGACCTTGGCCATGCCACCGATGAAGTCGGCGCGAATTCGCGCCCCGAAGCTGGGTGGTGGCTCGATCTGCGCAGCTGGGATCTCCTGCACCGCCGACACGGTGTCGACCAGCAAGCCGATATCCTGTGGCCGGCCCTCTTCGCTGCTCGCCTCGATGATGATCACGCAGGAGCGCCGGGTGATCGCCGAATTGGCCCGCCCAAAGCGCGCCGACAAGTCCACCACCGGCACCACCGCGCCGCGCAGATTGATCACCCCACGCACGAACGCCGGCATCATCGGCACCACAGTCAGGCTGCCGTATTCAATAATCTCCTTGATCCCCAGGATGGCGATGGCGAACATTTCGCCGCCAAGCATGAAGGTCAGGTATTGCGCATCCTCATCCACCGCAACCGCGGTATGCCGAGTCGTCATCACTGCGCCCATGTCACTCTCCTTGTAAGCCCGCATTGATCGTGGGATCAGAAGCGGGTGAATTCAGATTCGTCCGGGGCACTGGCCAGGCTGTAGGCGAAGGCCTTGCGCGGTGCCTGTGGTTTCGGCCGCGGAGGCTGACGGTTGGGCTTGCTGCCGGGGCTGTCGACGCTGTTGTCTTGAACCGCGGCCCTTGGGGTTGAATCCAGCACGAAGAAGCTCATGGCCTGTTGCAGTTGCTCGGCCTGGCTGCTCATCTCTTCGGCCGTGGCCGCCAGTTCCTCGCTGCTCGAGGCATTTTGCTGGGTCACCTGGTTGAGCTGGGTCATGGCCGTGTTGATCTGCCCGACACCCGCGGCCTGTTCTTCGGAGGCGGCGCTGATTTCCTGCACAAGGTCGGAGGTCTTGTTGATGGAGGGCACCATTTCGTCGAGCAGCTTGCCGGCCTTCTCAGCCATGTCCACGCTGCTGGAGGACAGCTCGCCGATTTCCTGGGCGGCGACCTGGCTGCGTTCGGCCAGCTTGCGCACTTCGGCGGCCACCACGGCGAAGCCCTTGCCATGCTCGCCGGCCCGAGCGGCCTCGATGGCGGCATTGAGGGCAAGCAGATTGGTCTGGTAGGCAATGTCATCGATGATGCTGATGCGCTGGGCGATTTTCTTCATCGCCACCACGGTCTGCTGTACCGATTCGCCGCCTTCGGTGGCCTCCTTGGCGGCCTTGCTGGCCATGCCATCGGTGACCTTGGCGTTTTCGGTGTTCTGGTTGATGCTGGCGCTCATTTGCTCCACCGAGGCACTGGTTTCCTCGACGCTGGCGGCCTGTTCACTGGTGGCCTGGCTCATCGATTGCGCGGTGGCACTGACCTGCTCGGAGGCGCTGGCGAGGTTATCGGCGGCGTTGCGCACTTCGCCGATGATATGCGCCAGCTTGCCGACCATGTTGCGCATGGCGTTGAGCACCATGCCGGTTTCATCCTTGGCACCCGGTTCGATATGGGCGTTGAGGTTGCCTTCGGCCAATTGCTCGGCGGCGGTTGCGGCTTGGCGCAGTGGGCGGGAAATGATGCGGGCGATGAACACCGCCAGGCCCAGGCCGATCAACAAGGCCGCGGCCAGTACCGCGATGATCGACAGGCGTGCGTTTTCGTACAGCGCCAAGCCTTTGTCACCTGCGACCGTCGCGCCGGCGTCATTGAGTTCGACCATTTTCTGCAGGCGGGTGGTCACCTCATCGAAATGCCCCTTGGACTCCCCTCTGAGCAAACCGCGTGCCTGGACTTCCTGGTTCTGCCGGGAAAATTCGAGCAATTGCTTGCTGCTTGCCAGGTACGCTTCCCATGCGCTTTTTACGCTGGCCAGCAGCTGACGATCTTCATCGTTCGACAGCAACTGCTCATAGGTGCCCATGCGGGTTTCGAACTGTTGGCGCGCGTCGGCGGCTTCACGTTCGGCCTGGGCCTTTTCCTCGGCGATCTCGGTCGCGAGGTGGCGGTTTTCCTTCAAGCGATAGTTGGCGGCAAAAAAACGCATGCCTGCCGCTGCGCGCATGGAAGGCATCCAGTTGCCCTTGATGTCCTGGGCTGCCTGGTTGACAGCGCCGAGCTGGTGGATGGCGAAGCCACCCATGGCCGCGGTGAGCGCCAGGACCACCAGGAACGAGCTGATCAGCTTGGTGGAAATCTTGAGATCGTAGAACCATTTCATCGGGGAACCTCCATGGAATTGCAAAGACATCAGCGAGCGACGACCGGCGGCGATTGAGGCGCCTGGGGCGTACGGGCTTCCAGTTGTACGATTTGGTTGAGCAGTGCCGGTACATCCAGGATCAGGGCCACCGCGCCGCTGCCCAATATGGTCGAGCCGCTGATGCCGCGCAGTGCGCCGAACAGCTTGCCCAGCGGTTTGATCACGGTCTGGAACTCGCCGAGCAGGTCATCCACCACCAGCCCGGCCTTGTGTTCGGCGTAGCGCACCACCACCACGTTCTGGCGCCGTGAAGCGGGCCCTTCGTGGCTGAAGTGTTCGCGCAGGTCCACCAGCGGCAACACCTCGCCACGCAGGTCCAGATAGCCGTCGTCGCGGCTGGACTGGCGCTGGCGCTCATCCAGTTCAATGCATTCCTGGACCATGTCCAAGGGGATCACATAGGTGGACTGGTCAATGGCGACCAAAAACCCATTGATGATCGCCAGGGTCAGCGGCAAGCGGATACTCACCACGGTGCCTTCGCCGGGGCGGCTGTCCAGGTCGACGGTGCCGCGCAACAAGGTGATATTGCGCTTGACCACGTCCATGCCGACGCCGCGCCCGGACAGGTTGGTCACCGCCTCGGCGGTGGAGAACCCCGCTTCGAAGATCAGGTTATAAATCTCCTGGTCGGTCAACACCGCACCGCTGGCCACCAACCCGCGTTCCTGGGCTTTTTGCAGGATGCGCTCGCGGTTGAGCCCGGCGCCGTCGTCGGCGATTTCAATGACGATGCTCCCTGAATCATGGTAGGCATTGAGGCTCAGGTGGCCCTTGCCCGGCTTGCCGGCCGCCTGCCGCGCATCGGCGCTTTCGATACCGTGGTCCATGGCATTGCGCAGCAGGTGCATCAGTGGGTCGCCGATTTTCTCGACCACGGTCTTGTCCAGTTCGGTTTCCGCGCCACTGATGATCAGTTCGATGTCCTTGCCCAGTTCCTGGCTGATATCGCGCACCACTCGGCGAAAGCGGTTGAACGTGTCACCAATGGGGATCATGCGCAGGTGCAGGGCGCCATCGAGGATCTCCTCCACCAGCGCCGATACCGTCGAGGTCGCCTCTTGCAGGGGGTCGTTGTCACAGGAGCGGGCCAACAGGCTTGAGCCGGCACTGGCGATCACCAGTTCGCCGACCAGGTTGATCAGCTCGTCGAGCTTGTCGGCGTTGACCCGCACGTAATTACCGTCACGGGGTTTCGTCTCGGTGGCTGGCGCAGAACGCTGCGGTGTCGCCGCCACGAGGCCCTGCTCTGCCTGGGCGACACGGTCGCCGGCAAAGACCGCAGTGCTTTCAGGCGCTTCGTCGACGGCACGGATGTGCACCTCGCAATCGTCACGCACAAAGTCGAACACTTCGTTGAGGGTGGCGTGACTGGCCGTCGAACGCAGGCCGATTTCGAACCCCAGGTAGCAGCTTTCCGGGTCCCAGCGGTCTATGGGCGGGATGCTGTCGGTCAGGGTGGTGACCTGCAGCACCTGCCCCAGGGTCTCGAGGTAGCGCAAAAATGACAGCGGGTCCATGCCATTACGGAACACGTTCACGCCGAAGCGCAGGGAGATGTGCCAGAGCACTTCGACCGCCGTGTCGTCGGCCACCTCAGCGGTTTCGACGCTGGCAGTGACGGTTCGCATCGGCTGATAGGCACTCAGCGCCTCGCGCAACGCCTCACCGCGCTCCAGAACGGCAGGCGTCGGCGTCTCACCGCGGTTGGCGACCACTTCGACCAGTTCGAGCATGTGGTCGCCGCATTTGAGCAGCAGAGCGATCAATGCGGCGTCCACCGCCACATTGCCTTCGCGCAGGCGGTCAAGCACGTCTTCGACGATATGCGTGAACCCCACGATCGACGCCAGACCGAAAAGGCCCGCCGAACCCTTGATGGTGTGCGCGGCGCGGAAAATCGCGCCGATGGCGTCCTGGTCGCCGGGCTCGCTTTCCAATTGCAGCAGGGATTGCTCCATGGCCTGCAACAGCTCGCGTGCCTCAACGATGAATGTCTGCTGTGCCTGATCGAGATTGATGCTCACCTGGACTGTCCTTGTCGATCAAAAAAAATGGGAAGTGGCGACTACAAGCCTGCGCTACGGCACAGTTGCAGTGCGTGCATGACCGCCTGGCTTTGGCCGGTCACACTCAAGGCTGTACCGGCAACACCCGCCTCACGCTGGACAACTGCAAGCAACTGCAAACCGGCGCCATCCATCTCCGTGACCTGTGACAGGTCCAGCTCCAGGCGCGGCGTGGCGCCCATCTGCGGCAGCAGCGCAGCCGCCAGTTCCGCCACGGTGTAGATCGTCAGCTCGCCGTCAATGCGCACGCAGGTGGTGCCGTCGAGTGTTTCAGTACTGATTGGCATGGCAGCCTCCCTGGCGCCGGATGATCAAGGCAGGATCAGCTTGGAAACGGCTGCGAGCATTTGCGCCGGTTGGAACGGCTTGACCACCCAGGCCTTGGCGCCGGCGGCCTGGCCCTCGGCCTTCTTCGATTCCTGGGACTCGGTGGTCAGCATGATGATCGGCGTGAACTTGTAATTGGCCAGCTTCTTGACCTCCTTGACGAAGGTGATGCCGTCCATGTTGGGCATGTTTACATCGCTGATGATCAGGTGGACTTTCTGCCCGGTGAGCTTGCTCAGGGCATCCTTGCCGTCGCTGGCCTCGATTACGTCATAGCCGGCGCTTTTCAAGGCAATGCCGACCACTTGTCGCACGCTGCTGGAGTCGTCGACCACTAATACATTCTTCGCCATGGTGTACTCCTAAAAAAAGGTGATGTCTTGGGAATTCGGCTGCGCGGCTGCCACTCCGTGGTGCAGGCGCCGCTGTTCGTCGGTGGCATAGGTGGCTTCCATGCGCGCCAGCCACTGCCGGGCGTCGACGCCCACCGCCTGGTCCGGCGCCTGGCTGGCCTGCAGGAGGTGGTCGTGCAAGGCGTGCATGTTGTCGCGCACGTGGCTGAGGATCTGGCTGACGCGGTCCTGGAATTGCAGGCTGACCAGCACTTCGGTCATCTCATCGCGGATGCCGTAGCTTTCCTGCTTGAGCAGGTCGGCAGATTCGGCCAGGCGCCCGGTGATGTTCTGGAAGCGCTCGAGCACCTTTTGAATACTGTTTTCGGACTCGGCCACCGAATGGCTGTCCTCGTCGGCACTGCTGGACGCGGCCTGCACCAATTGCGTGATGGCGTTATTGATGATGTCGACCTTGGCCGACATCTGCTGGCCGGTTTCACTGGATTTGTTCGACAGGCTGCGCACCGCATCGGCCACCACCGCAAAGCCGCGCCCGGCCTCACCGGCACGCGCCGCCTCGATGGCAGCGTTGAGGGCCAGCAGGTTGGTTTGCGCGGCAATCGCCGCCACGTCGGCGGCCATGGCGCGCAGTTCCTTGGTATAGGCAGTGAGGCTGCGGACCTGGACCAGGGTCTGGTCACGGCTGGTCTGTGTGGCCTTGAGCGAATTGATCACCTGGCTCAGCTCGCTGTCGCTGCGCGCCAGTACCTCGAGCGCGCCGTCGGCCGACTGCCCATCCAGTTCGCCGGCAGCCTGCTGCGAGGCCTGTACCGTTTCATGCAATCGCGCGGCGATCCCGGTGAAACGGTTGGCCAGGCTCACAATCGCTTCTTCGGTCTGGTGCCGCGAGCTTTCCACCTGCTTGGCCCAGATCGGCATGGCGCCGAGCAGCACTTCATCGAGCTGTGCGCGGGAAGCCATGCCGTCATGCGCTGCGTCCACCGCCGACTGATCCGCCTGCGCCCGCGCCGTCGCGTGCAGCACAGCGTTGCGTTGCGAATGTGTGCTCCAGGCACAAGCCCCCAAGCCCGTCAGCACCAGTACCGCGCAGGCCAGCAGATTGGCCGAGGAAGCTGATTGCACCAGCAGCCACCCAATGGCAGGCACGACCGGTATAAGGGCAAACCAGCAAAAACGCGGATAACCAGGAAGGGAAATGCGGCCGGATTGACGCTGGGTCATGAGTTCGATCCTTGAACAGTGTTGCGGATATTAGGTGACATAGGGGATATCTGCCCAATACCTCGCAACTTTAGGATCCTGATGTGCCTTCCGTCTGTTTTATGACCATCAGGTGACGGATCCGGGTGCCTGGCAGCTTATAGCTATCTGACTGATGCACCGCGATCCAAATGTGGGAGGGGCGGTGCGACGATTCGACTTGCCCCCGATGGCGGCCTGACAGCCGACCAGAATGTTGGATCAGACCGACTACATATCCATTGTTTAGGTAACGGCCACTATTGGTTCCGCTCTTACAGCGGGTCACTTTGAAAAGCGCAAAGTAACCAAACGCTCTTGCCCCACCACTCGGCACCTCGCTTAGGCTCGGTGTGCCCGTAATCCGCCATGGATTTGGGGGGCCGCCGCCACGCGCCATCCATGGCGCGGGGCGGCTAAACCGGCATCCTTGCCGGTTTACCCCCCAAATCCCTGTCGAATTCCGGCCAGCGTGGTTTAACGGGGCGCCTGAGATCAAAAGCAGATCAAGATCAAGATCAAGAGCGGCTCGCTTCGCATCGTGGTTACTGACGGCGCTACGTCAGAGTTGTGTAGATAACCATGCCCCAGGGTGCACGGCTTTAGCCAAGACCAGGCCCCTCACCCTCCTCCCCACCCCTCGCGCACCGCGTGCCGAATCCCTTCCAGCAGCATCGCGAACGCCGGGTTGTCGTTGTTCTCGCGCCAGATCAGATGAAGCTCGCTTTGTACGCCTTCGCCCAGGTCGATATCGCGGAACACCACGTTCTTGAACACTACGCTGGTGGCGCAACGGGGCACCAGCGCCAGGCCCATGGCGGCGTTGACCAGGGCGAGGATGGTCAGGGACGAGCCGAGCCACTGCACATAATCCGGGGCGACGCGGGCAGAGCGCAGCATGCCGGTCAGCAGTTCGTTGAACGGCGGATAGGCGGCGTGGGAGTACATCAGGAACGGCTGGCCGTCGAGGTCCTTGACCGACACGGTTTTGGCATCAGCCAGTGGATGGGTGTTGGGGACGGCCAGCACAAAGGGCTCGCGGACCAGGCATTCGGTGGCGTAACCGGGTTCCAGCAACGGTGCGCGGGCAATGCCCAGGTCGATACGTCGAGCGCGCAAGGCCTCGTGCTGCTGGTAGGTGTTCATTTCCGACAGGTCGATTCGCACGTGGGGCTGGGTGATGCGTGTCTCGGCTATGACCTTGGGCAGGAACTCGTACACCGCGCTGCCGACGAAGCCGATATTCACCGAGCCGATATCGCCCTGGGCAAACCGCCGGGCGGTCACTGCGGCCTGCTGGGCGCGCTCGAGCAGGTTCTGCGCCTCGATGAAAAACGCTCGGCCGGCCGCGGTAAGGGCGACGTTGCGGGTGTTGCGGGTGAACAGCTCGACGCCCAAGTGATGCTCCAGCAACTGGATCTGCCGGCTGAGCGGTGGCTGGGTCATGTTCAGCCGTTCGGCGGCGCGGCGGAAATTCAGTTCAGTGGCGACGGTGGTGAAACAGCGCAGATGGCTCAGTTCGAACATTGATCTAATCCAGGTATCAATCGAATGCCAAGTTAGATTAGACGGGATCAATACCCGCGTCCATGATCGACCTACGTCACCAGCAATCCCCACAAAAACAACGATCGGGAGTCGCTCATTGAATACCCTGCAGAGTCCACCGGACCCGAACGTGCTTGCCCGGGCTGCCGCCAAGGTCAAGCGCCACGTCCTGCCGTTATTCGTGATCATGTTCATCGTCAACTACATCGACCGGGTCAATATCGGCTTTGTGCGCAGCCATATGGAAACCGACCTGGGCATCGGCGCTGCCGCCTATGGCCTGGGCGCCGGGCTGTTCTTCGTCGGTTATGCGATCTTCGAAGTGCCTTCCAATCTGCTGCTGCAACGCTACGGCGCCCGCGCCTGGCTGACGCGCATCATGTTCACCTGGGGCGCCGCCGCGATGGCCATGGCCTTCGTCCAGGGTGAAACCAGCTTCTATGTGCTGCGCTTTGTCCTCGGTGCCGCAGAAGCCGGCTTCTTTCCCGGCATCATTTACTACTTCACCCAATGGCTGCCCTCGACCGAGCGCGGCAAGGCCATGGCGATTTTCCTCAGTGGCTCGGCCATCGCCTCGGTGATCTCCGGCCCGGTGTCCGGCGCGCTGCTGCACATCGATGGCTTGAACCTGCACGGCTGGCAGTGGATGTTCCTGGTCGAGGGCTTTGCGTCCATCGCCCTCTGCGGTTTTGTCTGGTTCTGGCTGCAATCCCACCCGCGGGAAGCCAAGTGGCTCAGCGAGGAAGAAAAGACCGCGCTGATCGCCGCCATCGACCAGGAGCAGCGGGCCCGGGAAGCCGCGCAGACGGTCAAGCCCTCAATGTTCAAGTTGCTGGCCGACAAACAGATCGCGCTGTTCTGCTTCATCTACTTTTCCATTGCCCTGACTATCTACGGCGCCACGTTCTGGCTGCCGAGCATGATCAAGAAGATGGGCAATCTGGGTGATTTCCAGGTCGGGCTGTTCAATTCGATCCCATGGATCATTTCCATCGTCGCCATGTACGGCTTCGCCGCCATGGCCAGCAAATGGAAATTCCAGCAGGCGTGGGTCGCGCTGACGCTGTTGATCGCCTCGTTCGGCATGTTCATGTCCACCTTCGGCGGGCCGGTTTTCGCCTTCGTCGCCATCTGTTTCGCCGCGATCGGCTTCAAGGCGGCCTCGGCGCTGTTCTGGCCAATCCCGCAAGGCTACCTGGATGCGCGCATCGCAGCAGCGGTGATCGCCCTGATCAACTCCATCGGTAACCTCGGCGGCTTCGTGGCCCCGACCACGTTCGGCTTGCTGGAGCAGACCACCGGGTCCATCGAGGGCGGGCTGTACGGTTTGGCCGGCGTTTCGCTGGTGGCTGCCGTGGTGATCTTTTTCGTCCGAACCGCGCCGCGTGGCGACGTTCCGAACGCGCCGTGCAAAGACACTGCGCCAAAGAAGCCGCCGATGAGTCACCCAGCCCTGAAAACTGATGCAACGGGAGCAGCCTCTTGAAAATCACTCGCGTCACCGTCACCCCCATCGCCTTCCGTGATCCGCCGTTGCTCAATGCCAGCGGCATTCACGAACCCTTTGCCCTGCGCTCGATCATCGAAATCGAAAGCGACACCGGCTGCATCGGCCTCGGTGAAAGCTACGGCGACGCCCCGGCGCTGGCGATCCAGCAGCAGTTGCAAAGTCAGCTGATCGGCCTTGACCCGTTCAATCTCAATCACCTGCGGGCCATCGTGAAAGCCACGGTGGCGGCGAACAAACCGCCGACCCTGGCCGGCGCGGAACTGGCGCCCGGCTCCCACGCGAGCAAAGCGGTGAGCAATGCCTATTCGGCGTTCGAAGTGGCGTTCCTCGATCTGCAGGCGCACGCCCTGAACCTACCCTTGGTGGATCTGCTGGGCGGGGCGATACGCGATGAGATTCCGTTCAGCGCCTATTTGTTCTTCAAATATGCGCAACACGTGGACTCACCCTACAAGCCGGACAGCTGGGGCGAGGCGCTGAACGAAGAGCAGATCGTTGCCCAGGCGCGGCGGATGATCGAGGCCTATGGCTTCAAGAGCATCAAGCTCAAGGCCGGTACCTTGCCGCCGGAGCATGAAGTGGCGTGCATCAAGGCCTTGAAAAAGGCGTTTCCCGGCTATCCGCTGCGCATCGATCCGAACGGTAACTGGTCGCTGGAAACCTCGATCCGCATGGCCGAACTGCTCGGTGATGATCTGCAATATTACGAGGACCCGACACCGGGCCTGGAGGGCATGGCCCAGCTGCATAAACGCACCGGCCTGGCGCTGGCGACCAACATGGTGGTGACCGATTTCGAAGAGTTGCGCCGCAGCGTGGCGCAGGACAGCGTGCAGATCGTGCTCGCCGACCACCACTACTGGGGTGGCCTGCGCGACACCCAAGTGCTGGCAAAAATGTGCGAGACCTTTGGCCTGGGGGTGTCCATGCACTCCAATTCGCACCTGGGTATCAGCCTGATGGCCATGGCCCACGTCGCCGCCTCGGTGCCCAACCTCGATTACGCCTGCGACACCCATTACCCCTGGCAAGAGCCGGACGAAGAAGTGATCAAGGGCGGCAAGGTACCGATTGTCGATGGCTGCGTGAAAATCACCCGGTCCCCGGGGCTGGGCCTGGAGCTGGACCACGATCAGCTCGGCAAGCTGCATGATCAATACCTGACCTGTGGCATTCGCCAGCGCGACGATGTGCGGCAGATGCAGCGTTATGACCCGGCGTGGAAGGCGGTCAAGCCGAGGTTTTGATCAGAGGAGTCTGATGAGCATGTAGCAACCTTTGGTCCGGGAGCGCCGCTGCGCTTGCCCGGACTTTTTTTGTCGGTTGATTGCTGTTCATAAGCGGTTCAGCCTTTATGGAAAACGGCAATCATGCGTCCGACAGGACTGCGGGTTTTACCTAAGACTCCAGCGTCAACGCAATTTTCAACCGAAGGTCTTTTTCTGCAAACGGCTTATGCAGCACCGGACAGTCACTAAACTCCTCCGGCAAGCCGCTGCCGCCGTAGCCCGTACTGAACAAAAACGGAATATGGCGGGCCCGCAGAATCCGCGCCACTGGGAAAACGCGCTCTCCAGCAATGTTCACATCCAGGATCGCCAAGTCGACATCCACCACATCTGCCACTTGCATCGCCTTGCCGAGCTGGGCCACGGAGGCGACTACGGTGCACTCCAGGTCTTCGAGCATTTCCTCGATCAACATGGCGATGGTGCCCTCGTCTTCAACCAGGAGCACTTTGGTACCTGGGAATGTGATCATGTCTGGTTCTCAGCGAGCATAAACGAGAAGCGGCAGTGAACGCCCTCACGGGCGAAGTCGAGTTCGAACGAACCGCCTAGATCACGCTCGATGCAGCGCTTCATCAACCGCGAACCCAAGCCTTCGCGCTCCGGCGTGGACACCCAAGGCCCGCCTTGTTCGCGCCAGTCCACGGTGAGCAGCGCGCCGCTCGGCTGGGGCCGAACGCTCCAGGCCACCGTGAGTGTCCCGGTGTCGGTGGACATCGCTCCGTATTTAAGGGCGTTGATCGCCAGTTCGTTGAGCGTCATGGTCAGGTTAAGGGCGACGCGGGTGTCGACCTCGATGGCATCACCGGCGATCACCACGCGACCGGAATCATGGCCAAACACCGGCACCAACACTTCCTGGGCCAGCACTCCCAGCGGCGTAAGGCCCCAATGCCGCTTCGTCAGCAGGTCGTGGGCACGCGACAAGGCCAGCAACCGGGCTTCGAACCGGGTGTAGCCGTCCTTGGCATCCTGCGCGTTGCGTGCGGTCTGGGACGCCAGGGACTGGACCGTGGCCAGGGTATTCTTGACCCGATGATTGAGTTCGTCGATCAAGTTCTTTTGTCGGTCTTCGGCCTGCTTTCGCTCGGTAATATCCACGAGCATGTTGATCGCGCCGATCAGATTGCCATCGGCGTCATGCAGCGGGGTCGGATATGGCGTGAAAGGCACGCGGGTGCCATCCGGACGCTCGGCGACGGCCTCGACGCCGCGTATGGCGCGGTTTTCCTTGAGCGCCACGGCCATCGGGCATTGGTCGTGAGGCAGAAAAGAGCCGTCGGTGTTAAACAGTTTCCAGGTGACACACCACAGGTCGCCCAGTTGCGGCGTGCGCCCCGACAACTCGACGGCCGCACGGTTAAAGAAGGTAATACGCCCCTCGGCGTCGGTGGTGTAGACCGCCGCCGGCATGGCCTCGAGCAGATCGCGCATGTGCCGCTCGCTTTCACGCACGCGGTTTTCCATTTCTCGGGCCAGCGTGACGTCCTGGATGACCCGCACACCATAGCGGAACCGGCCATCGGGCGCCCTGACCGAGGAGCTATGCACATCCAGGTAGAGCGCCTGGCCATCGAGCTTCACCGCCCGTTTGCGCAGCACGTAGTTATCCAGTTCACCCGCTACCTGCCGGGCGTATAACGCCGCGTCCTGCTCGACACTGTCTGGGTGGGTGTAGTCCAGGAAGGTCATCGCCAGCAATTGCTCACGAGAGCGACCGAGCATGGTGCAAAGGGCATCATTGACCCGCAGCAGACGGCCGTCCTCGCCCGCCTCGGCAATGCCGATGGTCGCCGCCTCGTAGGTCGCCGCCAGCCGGTCATCGCTCTCCTGACGCCCGGTTTCAGCATCGTGCACGCGGGTCACGTCAATGGTGAAGCAACGCGTGTTGAAGAACTTGCCGTCTTCGAACCGCCCATTCGAGGTAATCGCGACGTGCCTGATGGTGCCGTCCCTGGCCCGCAGGCGCGCCGGGTAGCTGTTCAGGCAATCACCGCTGCCGAGTTTATGCAGGATGTCGCCGATTACCGGTTCATCCACATGAAATTCAGTGATATGACGGCCGATGTACTCGTCCGCGGTATAGCCCAGCAGCGACAACTCGGCTTTATTGGCGCGCAGGATAATGCCCTCGCCGCTGACAATATGCAGGCCCACGGCGCTGTTTTCGAAAAAGTCTTCGAGATCGGAGCTTTTGCGCCGCAATTCCTCGGCCATGGCGTGGTGCATCGAGACGTCCTGAAAGCAATTGATCGCGCCTTGGATTTCTCCATGCCGGTCTCTGAGGGTGCGGATATTCATGAGCGCGACGAATCGCGACCCGTCCGGGCGCTCAATCATGACTTCCTGGTTACGCGCACACAGGCCTGCGTTGAGCGTCGACGCCATCGGGCATTCGTCAACCGCCAATGGCGCGCCGTCTGTCGTATAAAGTCGATATGAGCCGCAATAGCGGTCCCCATGCTTACCCAGGGCGGGTGTCCGTCCCCATAAATCAACCGCATCGCTGTTGAACCTGACGAGCCACCCGTCGCGGTCACAGAGGTAAATCGCCCCCGGAATGACATCGAGCAAGTGAGTCCCCATCGCGACCAGGCTCTCGTATTCACTGGGTTCGCGTGTGGCTCTGGGGGACTGGTCAACATTCAACATACTTCATCCTCAATGCACCTGTGTTGAAAACGCGCCTGCTCTTGCCGCCTTCAGCTCTTCCCTGAGTGTATGTCGTGAAACGGGATTCCACGTTGGATAAATTTCATTTACACGCAAAACGTTGCCCGGGTAGCTATAGGCACTGGAAGACTAAATGGGAACGAAACATGCAGCTAACGCTCATTATAGTGTTGCCGCTTCGAGTTTATCAGCCGACGTAGCATGAGGAGAGACTGTGTCCACTTTCAAGCTGACCTCGCGTGTCCTCAAGACCTCGCGCCATACAACGCACTATCTAGAGATGGGACCGACCGATGGGCCGTTGATGCTGTTCCTGCACGGTTGGCCGGAGCTCAGCCTGATCTGGCGCGCACAGATAGAAGCGTTCGCTGCACAAGGCTGGCACTGCGTTGCACCCGACATGCGCGGTTATGGCAGCTCTTCGGCACCAGCCCCCACTCATGCGTACACCCTTGAAAACATCGTGGCCGACATGGCAGAACTTCACGACCATCTCGGTGGCAGGCCGGCCATCTGGGTGGGCCACGATTGGGGCAGCGTTGTGGCGGGTGAACTGGTCGCCCATGAACCCCAGCGCAGCCGCGGGGTTGTATTGATTTCGGTCCCGTACTTCCCCAACACTAACGCCCTGCCGACGCTCGTTCCACTGGTTGACCGCTCGATCTATCCGGCGGACACGTATCCGGACGGTCAATGGGATTATTACCGCTACTACAACACCCACTTTGAATCCGCTGTTGCTGACCTTGATGCGGATAAAGCTGCATCGCTGGCGTCGATTTATCGACGAGGCGACCCGGCGAGTATCGGCAAGGTTGCAGCCAATGCCGAAGTGACCCGCAAAGGCGGACGGTTTGGCCAGGCGCACCGGGCGCCACTCACTCAGCCAGACCTTGCGCTCTGGCCGCAGGCAGACTTCGCGCAATTGGTGCGCAGCTTCGAGGCCCATGGTTTCCGCGCTCCCTGCGCATGGTATTTAAACGACGCTGCCAACATTGAATATGCCCACCGAGCGCCCAATGGCGGCCTTTTGTCTTTACCCGTACTGTTTGTGAACGGCGATTACGACCAGATGAACACCATCAAGGGTAATCGACTGGGCGATCCAATGCGGGCGGCCTGTGCAGATCTCACCGTGACAAGCCTACACGGCGGGCATTGGTTGCCGGTGGAGTGCAAGAGGGAACTGGTTGAAGCCATAAGCAACTGGCTACGGAGCAGGAGGCTTGGATGACGACAAGACGTCGCTCCTCCAGGGACCGTCCCACGAGGCTGCCTCTAAACACGCAAACAGTTGTGAAACGTTTTCGAAACAGTCGCGTAGCGAAACATTGGATAGCTGCTCTTCGATAGCGGCCCACTCACCATGAGCAAAAGCATTTCTAATGCCTCGAAAGCTGTGAACGGTATGCAGGACTTGCGCATCTACCACATAAGACAGTCCTGAGGCTTCAAGGTGCTCCAAGAGGAACTGGATATCGCTCACGCGAGACCCGGAAGGTTTGCGCGCAATAGCTCCATATAGATCCTTCACCACACGCTTCAAACCCCACTCCACAAAGCTGCATAGCAACACAATGGAGGTCGCCTGAGTGACTACGGTCAAATTGTCTTCCCAGCGCGGAATCTGGTCATCGAGCCAGTACAGCGCTTCAGCGCCGGGACCAGAATCCGCCATGTACGACTCGCGCTGATCGACGAGTTTTGAATGGTGCTGCTCGACCGTCACGAGCTGCAGGAAGCAGTAGTCATTGAGCTGCTGAAGTTTTTCGAAGAGAACCCAAAAGGTCTCAGAAAATCGTTCAGGCTGGTAAATGTAAGTACCGTCTGCTATTGGCGTCCCGTCGTCCTTCGTCACTAGGCTTAATGCCCAGAACAGTCCATAACGTTTAGCGATATCCAATTCATTATCCAACAGTCGTATCCCTGGTGATTCTGTGCTTTTAACGTCTTCAGGTCAGAAAGTCACCGATTGTATTGGCTACACTGTGCGCTTCATACAGGAACAGGCGTTGTAGCCTCTATATGACTGGGTCTACATAACTTTGGTTATGCCGCTGGGCCTGTGGCGAGGGAGCTTGCTCCCCTGACGGCCTTATAATTGACAGGCATCTACGTGACACACCTCAGTCAAATGTGGGAGGGGGCTTGCCCCCGATGGCGGCCTGACAGCCGACCGGGATCTTGGATCAGACCGAGTACATATCCATTGCTGCAGTAGCAGCCACTCAGGATTCCGCTTTTACAGCGATGGACGTCATCCCAGACCGGGCTTTCACCCAGATCGGCCTGGCACGGTGAATACAGATGGAGCTATTCCTGAGCAGACATATCAACACGCCTTGATTTGAACCCAAAGCTGGGCAACTTGTTCGGCGCTGGTGGCCTTCACTCGTGCCAGGTCGACGGGGTAGTCGACGCCTGGGTTTTCGACAAACCGCGTCGCCGTAAACTGACCATTGCTGGCGCGCAACACATAAGCGGAGTCTTGACAGTGCTGCGACGCCAGGAACACCACGCCAGGCGTGACCCATTCAGGCTTGAGGTTCTCCGGTTCGCCCGTTACGCCCCACATGCGGGTCTTGGCCACTGGGGATACCGCATTGACCAGGATGCCTGATTGCGCGCCTTCCATGCTCAGCGCATTCATGATGCCCAGTTGTGCCATCTTGCCGGCGGCATACGCCACCAGGCCCGGTTGGGCATATTGCTGGTACATCGCACGGTCGGATGACGTCAGCACGACCCGTGCGGCACTAGACTGCTTGAGGTATTTCCAGGCATGTTTGCATAGCCACACGGGTGTATAGATATTGATATCCACCGCACGGCCTATGAAGGTTGCATCGGCCTCTTCAATAGATTGGTAGCCGACCCAGCCGGCGTTGTGAATCAAAATATCGAGTTGGCCATACGCCTCGATGGCGGTTGCCACCAGTTGCTCGCAACCTTGTTCGCTGGACAGGTCACCATGGTGCCCTATCACGTTGAAACCCTGGTCACTGAGGGTTTTAGCAGCCTGCATGGCGATGGAGCCATCGCCCCCCGCGCCGAGCTTATCGGCGCCGATATCACTGATCACCACATTGGCGCCCAGCGAGGCTAACGCTTTCGCGTAACTAAAACCCAACCCCCGGCCAGCGCCGGTTACAACGGCAGTCTTTCCTGTAAAGTTCATTGGCTGTTTCCTCTCGAGTGCCCCCTCACCTTAACAAGGTCTATCTACGCTGTTTAATACTAACGGCGGCGCAAGTTGATACTCGGCGCATATCAAGTTGATGTGAAATCCGTGTAATCCTTGATGAGGTACCATTGCAGCCCCGGTCCGCTGATCAGTTCAAATGAAGGAACAGAAGAAATGATCGAAACCCGCCTGCTGCGCCAGTTCATCGCCGTGGCTGAAGAGTTGCATTTCCACAAGGCCGCCATTCGCCTGCACATGGCCCAGCCGCCATTGAGCCAGGCGATCCAGCGCCTGGAAGACAAACTGGGGTTCAGTCTGTTCACCCGCAATAAACGCGGGGTCAAGCTGACCCCGGCCGGCGGCGCATTCCTGAGCGCGGCCTACAGCACCTTGAAGGAGTTGGAGCTGGGCATAGAACATGCCCGCCAAGTGTCCGAGGGGATTGCCGGCAAACTCACGGTGACTGCGGTATCGATCGCCTACTACGAGTCACTGCTCAGTACCCTGCGCCAGTTCCGCGAGACCTACCCCAAAGTCCAGTTGATCATCAAGGAGATGCCCTCTTCCAGCCAGGCCAAGGCCATTCTGTCGGGAGAAGCGGATATTGCCTTCATGCGCAAGTTGCCGATCTCAGCAGAAAACATCGAGTCACGCCTGTTACTGGATGAAGAGATCGTGATGGCGCTGCCCGCCCATCACCCCAAGGCCAAGGAAGGTCAGATCGACTTGAGGGATTTCGCCGGGGAAGACTTCGTATTCACCCCGGAAGCCCTCGGTACCGGCTATCACAGTCAGCTTATCGCCTTGTGTGAAGCCGCTGGTTTTTACCCCAAGGTGGTGCAGGAGGCCGCACAGATCCATACCCTGATCGGCCTGGTGGCCTGTGGTTTCGGCGTCGCCCTGGTACCTGAGTCGATGGCCAACTCAATCATGCGCGACAAGGTCCTGTTCCGCCGGATCACCCCCGTGACCGCCTCCCCCAACCCGGCAATCGGCCTGTACATGAGCTGGAACACCCACAACGAATCACCGTTGATGGACAGCTTCATTTCCATGCTCGATTTCAGTGCCGTTTCCCAGGTTGAGGGGGAGCATCTTAGTTAGTTATATTCGTGCCCCCCTCCCCGCGATACACCACCCTGCTACGTATTACAACTAACCAAACCGTTCACCCGGGATTGATACTCCTGTCATCAACACGTGACTAATGCCCGCCAATAGTCTTAAACAGAGACTTTTATAGTATTTCTCATCTCCCTGTCAGCACCGCACTATCACCGCCACTTTTGCAAGAACGAGTTCGGGGCACCACCACGGCAGTCGGTTCATGACGACGCCAACTTAGTGCACTTGCACCGGCAGGATCCCCGATTCATGCACCGACAAGGAGACGCTGAATGCCAGCCGTCATTTATATTTTTTCGCTCTGCACTTTTACATTCGGTTTATCCGAGTTCGTCGTGGCCGGCCTGGTGTCGGCCATCTCGGTGGATCTGCATGAGTCCATCTCGCACGTCGGCTCAGCCGTCGCGGCCTATGCCTTGGGCGCCGCCATTGGCGCCCCGATCATCACGGCCTTGTTGGCCAACTGGCGCGACAAAACCGTATTGCTGCTGACCCTCGGCGTGCTTGCCGCTGGCAGCGTGGTCATCAGCCTGGCACCTGATATTCTGACCCTGCATGGCGTACGTTTCATTATCGGCCTGGCCCATGGGGTATTCATGGCCGTGGCCTCCAACGCCGCGGTCAAACTGGTCGATCCGATGCGCGCAGGGCGAGCGCTATCGCTGGTGTGGACGGGGCTGACCCTTTCGATCGCCTTTGGCGTGCCTATCGGCACCTTCCTCGGCAGCTACTGGTCATGGCGCATAGTGTTCCTGGCCATCGGTGGCCTGGGCCTCATCAGCACCGCAGGCCTGGCGCTTCTGATGCGTCAGCGCCGCCTTTGCTCGACCCACCAAGCCACAGACCTGAAACAAAGCCTCGCGGCCCTCTTGCACCGCGAACTGTTGGGGGCGGCGACGATCGCGATGCTGGTGAGCGTGGCGACTTTTTCATTCTTTACCTTCGTGTCGCCGTTCCTGCTGGATATCACCCGTGTGCAGCCGCAAATTCTGAGCCTGGCGATGCTGGTGTTCGGTGTCTGCTCCATTCTCGGTAATTTGCTTGGCGGCTATCTCGTCGATGCATTCGACGCCGATCGATGTTTGCTCGGTGGGTTGACAGCTTTGATGCTTAACCTGTTGAGCTTGTACGTATGGGGCGATTCGCTGATCGCCACGTTAATGCTGGTGGGGTTATTGGGTGTGGTGTTCTTCGCCATAGTGACCATGTCGACCCTGCGCCTGCTGCGCCTGGCACACCACTATGTTCCGCAATCCAGTAGCGTGGCTTCAGGACTCAATATTGCTTCGTTCAACTTAGGCACCGCATTGGGTGGCATCGGCGCAGGCTGGATCATTACCCGTTTCGGGCTCGCCTTTATTCCGATTGCGGGCGTAGGTGCTGCGTTGGTGGCCATCGGCATACTTGCCCTGCAGATGAAAAGCACGCTGAGACCATCGTAAAAAAGCCTGCGGTCCGAGGGTTGCCGAGAGCGGTGACCTACGACTGGCTTTCATCCGCCGCCTTGTCGGTGACGATAGGACGCTCGATCCCCCAATCACCAGGCACGCACCAATCTTCACCAAACAGTTCGGCTGGGTGCATCGTACGCTCGGAGCCATTGCCGCACGCCAATGACTTGGCCGGGCAATAGCGGTCGCACCCCCAACAGATTCGTTCGGGGTGGCTGGGGTTGACGGGGAAGTGCTTGGCCATGCCGATCTCCAATCATTGAGAGGCGTTTTTACAACCTACAGCTTCCGTGCGAAGCCATCCTTGACGGATATCAAGCTATCAACCTCGAATAAAGGTTTTATCCGTCGCCTCGATTACCCCCGCAACACGAACGCTGGAAACAACTCGCGCATGGCCGCCCAAAGATCCGCAAGCAAGGCAGGCGCCAGCACACTCGGCAGCTGAGGATCAAACATCTGCTCGGTGCGTACCAGCTGCACGGCAAAGCGTTTGACCCCCAGTTCACTCAAGCGCTGCGCCAGGGTCAACAGACCTGCCGGCTTGAACAGATGCCAATGCACGGTGGTACGGCATTCGTAGTCCACACCACCGGCCAGAAGATGTTCAAGGCTGCGCCAGTTCGCCGCTCCACTGCCTTCGACCCGAGTGATTGCCTGGCAATCCTCGGGCAACGCCTTGACATCGAAACCGACCCAATCGGCACCGGTCAGCGCCTTGGCAAAGGCTGTTGGCTTGATGCCGGCACTGTGAAGACCGATGCGAAAGCCCATCGCCCGCACTTCGTCCATGGCGTCAAGTAAACCCTCTTGCAAGGTTGGCTCACCGCCGCTGAACACCACCGCATCGAGCAGGTCCTGCCGGCGTTGCAGGAACGCCAATACCCGCCGCCAATCGACTTCGTCGGTGCCGCGAGGCGGGATCAACTGCGGGTTATGGCAGTAACGACAACGCCAGGCGCACCCCTGGCAAAACAACACACAGGCGAGCAGCCCCGGATAGTCGATGGTGGTCAGGGGCACCATGCCCCCAACCCGCAGCGTTCGACTCATTGGCGAGCGGCCAGCGCCGCGCTTTCAGTAAAGTGCACCCGCTCGCGGTGCTCGGACTGTTTGCCCGGATTGAACGCCGATACCGGGCGGTGATAACCCATTACCCGAGTCCAGACTTCGCAGCGTTGACGTTGAGCCTGGGGCAGTGTTTGCGATGCAGTCATGGTAAAGCTCCTTGCGATTGAGTGGATCGAAATCAATGAGCGGTGCCGGGTTGCTGTTCTTTCAACAGCAGAACCTCGTCACATTTGGGACAGAACTCGTGCTCGCCATCGAGGTAACCGTGCACCGGGCAGATGGAGAACGTCGGGGTCACGGTCAGGTACGGCAGGCGGAAGCGTCCGAGGGCTTTGCGCACCAGTTGCTTGCAGGCTTGGGTCGAGGAAATCCGCTCGGCCATGTACAGATGCAAGACCGTGCCCCCGGTGTATTTGCATTGCAGTTCGTCTTGCAGTTGCAGGGCTTCGAAGGGGTCGTCGGTGTAGCCCACCGGCAGTTGCGAGGAGTTGGTGTAATACGGCGCTTGCAGCGTGCCGGCCTGGAGGATGTCGGGGTAACGCTTGAGGTCTTCCTTGGCGAAACGATAGGTGGTGCCTTCCGCCGGGGTCGCTTCCAGGTTGTAGAGGTGCCCGGTTTCTTCCTGGAAACGCAGCAACGTGGCGCGCACATGGTCCAGCAGCTTCAGGGCGAACTGGCGGCCCTGTTCGGTGTGCGTGCCCTCTTTGTCAGCGGTGAAGTTGCGCAGCATTTCATGCAGGCCATTGAGGCCGATGGTGGAGAAATGGTTGCGCAAGGTACCCAGGTAACGCTTGGTGTAAGGGTACAAACCGGCATCCATATGGTGCTGGATGACCTTGCGTTTGACTTCCAGGCTCTCCATCGCCAATTCCATCAGCGAGTCCAGCCGCTTGAGCAGACCGCTGGTGTCGCCCTTGAATACATAACCCAGGCGCGCGCAGTTGATGGTTACCACGCCCAGCGATCCGGTCTGTTCCGCCGAGCCAAACAAACCGCCGCCGCGCTTGAGCAATTCGCGTACATCCAGCTGCAACCTGCAGCACATGGACCGCACCTGATTGGGTTGCAGATCGGAATTGAGGAAGTTCTGGAAATACGGCAGGCCATAACGGGCCGTCATTTCGAACAGGCGATCAGCGTTCTCGCTGTCCCACGGAAAGTCATGGGTAATGTTGTAGGTCGGGATCGGGAAGGTGAACACCCGCCCTTTTGCATCACCGGCTTGCATCACCTCGATGTAGGCGCGGTTGAGCATATCCATTTCAACTTGCAGGTCGCCGTAGGCAAACGGCATTTCCTCTCCACCGATGACAGGGATCTGCTCGCGTAGATCCTGCGGGCACACCCAGTCGAAGGTCAGGTTGGTGAACGGGGTCTGGGTGCCCCAGCGCGACGGTACGTTGAGGTTGTAGATGAATTCCTGGATCGCCTGGCGAACCTGCGCATAGCTCAATTGATCCTTACGCAGGTACGGCGCCAGGTAGGTATCGAACGAGCTGAAAGCCTGGGCGCCGGCCCATTCGTTTTGCAGCGTGCCGAGAAAATTCACCATCTGCCCCAGGGCACTGCTCAAGTGCTTTGGCGGCCCGGCTTCGACACGCCCTGGCACGCCGTTGAGCCCCTCGTGCAACAAGGTCCGCAGCGACCAGCCGGCGCAATATCCGGCCAGCATGTCCAGGTCGTGCACATGCAGATCAGCCTCGCGATGGGCCTGGCCAATGGCTTCGCTGTACACCTCGTCCAGCCAGTAGTTGGCAGTGACCTTGCCCGACACATTCAGCACCAGCCCGCCCAGGGAGTAGCCCTGATTGGCATTGGCCTGGACCCGCCAGTCTTCACGGTCCAGGTATTCGTTCATCGACGCCGCCACTTCGACCAGGGTCCGCCGGTCACGGCGCAAACGCCCGTGTTGTTCGCGATAGACGATGTAGGCCCGCATGGAAAGGAAATAACCGGCGTCCATCAGCACCCTTTCAACGCGGTCCTGGATTTGCTCGACATGCAGCCTGGACAAGCCTTCCAGCCGGGCCAGTACCGCCTGCAGCAATCCTTCGGCTTCTACCTCGGTATATTCCCCCGTGGCCTTGCCCGCCGCGATCAATGCCTGACGGATTTTGTCCGCATCGAAAGCGACCAGGGTGCCGTCGCGCTTGTGCAAACGGGTACATCCCACTGAAACCAGCGTGCTCTGCATTAAGCCTCCAAACACTACATATAGGTATTTAATAAACAAAAAACACAATATGCAGTGAAGACTACGGGCAATAGGCGGTTTTGCAATTGATCAATATCAAGATTGTGAGGCAAAAAACCGCCCCCAGGACCGGTGACGAATACATGGCCAACGAGGGTTTACTGTGGCTCGGCGTATCCCGTTCAGCCGCCACTCATGTTCATGAAGCGCACTACCTGCACCTCGCCGCCAGGGTTGAAGTCGTGGCGCAATGGCTTGCCGTGCAGGGCTTTGTGCACGGCGTCGATCAGCGGTTGATCGTCCAGCGGATAGCGGCGCAGCAAGCCACGCAAATCCAGCGCGTCGTCCTGCCCCAGGCACAGCAACAGCTTCCCCTCAACGGTCATCCGTACCCGGTTGCAACTGCCACAAAAGTTGTGACTGTTGGGTGAGATGAAGCCGATGCGGGTATCGGGATGGCGTTCCAGGCGCACGTAACGCGCCGGCCCCCCACTGTTTTCGGCGCTGTCGAGCAACCGGTGCCGGCTGGCGATCAGCGTTCGCACCTCATCGCTGGAGCAAAACGCTTCGCCCCGTGAGCGCCCTACGTCACCCAGGGGCATTTCTTCGATGAAACTGATGTCGATGCGTTGCCGGATGGCGTACTGCACCAGCCCCAGCACTTCATCGAAGTTGCGCCCCTTCATCACCACGCAGTTGAGCTTGACCCGCTCAAACCCCGCGCCGCGCGCCGCTTCAATGCCGCCCAGCACTTGGTCGAGATCGCCGTTGCGGGTGATCGCGCGGAATTTCTGCGCGTCCAGGCTATCGAGGCTGATGTTCATGCGCTTGACGCCCGCCTCCGCCAACGGCCGGGCCAACCGGCCCAGTTGCGAGCCGTTGCTGGTCATCACCAGTTCCCGCAAACCCGGCAACGCGGCGATATTGCGGCATAAATCGACAATGCCGGGACGGATCAGCGGCTCACCGCCGGTCAGGCGAATCTTGCGTACACCGAGGCCGACGAACAGCGTCGCCAGGCGCTGCAACTCCTCCAGCGTCAGGACCTGCTGACGCGGCAGGAACGTCATGTTTTTCGCCATGCAATACACACAGCGAAAATCACAACGGTCCGTCACCGACATTCGCAGATAGTCAATCTGCCGTCCAAAACCATCCTGCATGACCGCGTTCATCACTTCTCCCGTTGCCCCCAAGGCTCACTGCACCAGCGGCGAGTCGGCACCCTGCAAATGGATGCCGCGAATATCCGCCGCGCCGATCAGGGTTTGCAGGTATTGCACCAGGGCTTTTTGCCAGACGCCTTGCTGCAACTGCGTGCGGATCGCCGTCGACACCACTTCGTAGGGCAACGGCATGCCTTCGATCCGCTGATCGACACTGACCACGTGCCAGCCGTAACGGCTTTCCAAAGGTTTACTGGCCAGCCCCGGTGCCAGGGTGAACAGCTGGCGTTCCAGTTCGGGCACGGTCTGGCCCTTGCTGATCTGCCCTAAGGAGCCGCCCTGAGCCTTCGACGGGCAGGCCGAATACTTCACCGCCAGCTCGGCAAAACTGCCGGGGAGGTCCGCCAGCCGTTGCAGCAGGATTTCAGCCTGGGCATGCGCAAGTGCACGGGCCTCGGCATCGTCCGGCGCACATTCAAGCAGGATGTGCCGCACGGCCAGCAACGGCGCGCTGTGAAAGCGCCCGCGGTTATTTTCGTAATAACGCAGGCTGGTCTCTTCGTCGCACTGCGGCACCTGCACCTCACGCTCAAGCAACAAGCGCGTGGCTGCTTCTTCTTCGTTCTCACCGGCGCCGATCTGCAGCGACACACCGAGTTCGGCAATGCGTTGCTGCAACAACTCGCGGATCACCAGCGCTCGAGCGGCCTGATAGACCGCCTCCTCGCGGGTTGGCGCCGGGTGATATTGCAACTCCTGGGCCAGCGCCTGTGGGGTGATCGACACCTCATTGACGCTGATGATCGGCCACTCCTGCTCGCTGCTGGCGATCAACTGCGCCGGGGCGTCATCGGCTGCTGGCGCAACCGGCAGCTCGTCAAACTGCACCACACCGGTCGGCGCGATATCCACTACATCGGCCTCGAGTTTTTTTGAAGAACCGCAGCCACCGCTGCCCCCGTTACCGCCGCCACATCCACATCCACCTGACATGATTGTCTCCTCAGAATTTCTGCCGAACGATTTGATAACGACGCCCCAAGTACCAGACCGGTGCGCTGATCATGTGTACGAGACGGGTGAAGGGAAACAGCACGAACAAGGTCAAGCCGAGAAACACATGCAGCTTGTAGGTCAGCCCGACGGGCGCGATAGACGCCGCCGCTTCCATTGGCCGCAGCAGCACAGTGTTCTGCGCCCAATCGGCGAGCATCACCATCACCGAGCCGTCCATATGCTCGGTGGACGCGACAATCGTCAGCAGGCCGAGCAGCAATTGCGCGAGCAGCACCAGCAGGACCAAGATGTCCGACGGGCTGGAAGTGGCGCGAACCCGTGGGTCGGTCAGCCGCCGCTTAATCAGCATCAGCAACCCCACCAGGCATAACAGGCCGAAGACCCCACCGGAAACCATCGCCAGTAACTGCTTGTTCTGCGTGCTGATCACATGGTGGTAGACCGATGCCGGCGTCAGCAGGCCGACGAAGTGCCCGGCCAGCACGAACAACACGCCGATATGGAAAAAGTTACTCGCCACGCGCATGCCACGCTGGTTGAGCATCTGGCTGGAGCCGGCCTTCCACGTGTACTGCGACAGATCGAAGCGAGCCCAACTGCCAAGCAGGCAAATCGCCAGGGCCACATAAGGGTAAACCCCGAACAGCAAAAGATTCCATTTAGACATTACCCACCTCCTTGGCTGGCACAGCGGCCAGCCCTTCATGCTGAAAATCGACCCAGTGCAGCGGCACCGCGCTTTCTTCCCGGGCCTTGCCCGGCGCGCTTGGCAGCGAACTGCAACGGTCCTGCTGTTCGGCCTGCAGAAAGTCCACGGCCTCTTCTTCCCAGATCTTGTCGAGGGCTTCGAGGGAGTCATCGCGCGGTTCTGCGGCGACCTGTTCGCGCAGGTCAGCCACCGCTTGATGGGGCTCGGCACCGGCGATCTGCAGCAACGCCCGGAAGCAACTGGCGTAAGCGCTTTCACGCTCCTCCAGGCGCGCCGCCAGCAAGGCCAGCAGATGCGCCACATCCGCCAGGCCTTCGCGGGCCTCAATGTCTTCGCGGGTCGAAAGGAACTCCAGGTACAGCGGGATAAAGTCCGGCAGCTCCTTGACGCCAATGGCAAAACCGGCGGCTTCGTACTGGGCCATCATGTCGACCATCGCCTGGCCACGGTCACGGGACTCACCGTGCACGTGCTCAAACAACAGCAGCGACAGCGAGCGCCCGCGGCCGAACAGCGCACCGTAGTGCTCCTGCCCGTCCATCAGGTCATTGGCGCAGATCAGTTCCAGCAACTCGAACAATGCGCCGCGTTGCGTCGGGCTGATTTCCCGGGACTGGGCAATCGCTTGTTCCAGTTCGTCGCGACCGCCCGTCAGTGCCTCGGTCGGGTAGTCGAGCAGCAGCGACATCACTTTGAGAATTTGCATGCTCATTGCTCCCACACCTGCACGGTTTTGAGGATGTCGCGGCGGTTGGCTTTCTTCGCCCCAAACAGGTTGGTGTCGGAACTGCCGCTGCAACCGCTGCCGAAACTGAAGCCGCAACCGGAGCGTTCGGCGAAGGCGTCGCTCATGGCGTCTTCGCGGTGCGCACTCGGTACCACGAAGCGGTCTTCATAGTTGGCAATCGCCAGGTAGCGATACATCTCTTCGACCTGGGCCACGCTCAAGCCGACATCCGCCAGCACTTGCAAGTCCTGCACGCCATCGACTTGCTCGGAACGCTTGTAGGCGCGCATCGCCAGCAAGCGTTTGAGCGCACGCTTGACCGGTTTTTCATCGCCCGCCGTCAGCAGGTTGGCCAGGTACTTGAGTGGAATGCGCAGGCTGTCCACATCCGGGATCACCCCGTTCATGCCCACGGTGCCGGCGGTCGCGGCGTTCTGGATCGGCGAGAGCGGCGGCACATACCAAACCATCGGCAAGGTGCGGTATTCCGGGTGCAGCGGCAGCGCAAGCTTCCAGTCCACCGCCATCTTGTAGACCGGCGAGCGTTGCGCCGAGTCGATCACCGACTGCGGCACACCATCGGCCAAGGCCTGGCGGATCACCGCCGGATCGTTCGGGTCGAGGAAGATCTCCAGTTGTTTTTCGTACAGGTCCTGCTCGTTGGCGGTGCTGGCGACTTCGCTGATGCGGTCGGCGTCATACAGCAGCACCCCGAGGTAGCGGATACGACCGACACAGGTTTCGGCGCAAACCGTCGGCATCCCGGCTTCGATACGCGGGTAGCAGAAGATGCACTTCTCGGATTTGCCGCTTTTCCAGTTGAAGTAGATCTTCTTGTACGGGCAGCCACTGATGCACATCCGCCAGCCACGGCATTTTTCCTGGTCGATCAGGACGATGCCGTCCTCTTCGCGCTTGTAGATCGCCCCGCTGGGGCACGACGCCGCGCAGGTCGGGTTGAGGCAGTGCTCGCACAGGCGCGGCAGATACATCATGAAGGTGTTTTCGTACTCGCCGTAGATGTCCGCCTGGATCTTGTCAAAGTTCTTGTCCTTGCGACGCTTGGCGAATTCGGTACCGAGGATTTCTTCCCAGTTCGGGCCCCATTCGATTTTTTCCATGCGTTTGCCGGAGATCAGCGAACGCGGGCGCGCGGTGGGCTGGTGCTCGCCCAGCGGAGCGGTGTGCAGGTGCTGGTAGTCGAAGTCGAACGGCTCGTAGTAGTCGTCGAGGCTCGGCAGGTCCGGGTTGGCGAAAATGTTCGCCAATACGCGAAATTTACCGCCGATGCGTGGGTTGATCGTGCCGTTGGCGTTGCGAATCCAGCCGCCCTTCCACTTGTCCTGGTTTTCCCATTCCTTCGGATAGCCGATGCCCGGTTTCGATTCAACGTTGTTGAACCAGGCGTATTCCATGCCTTCGCGGCTGGTCCAGACGTTTTTGCAGGTGATCGAACACGTGTGGCAACCGATGCATTTGTCCAGGTTCAGAACCATGCCGATTTGTGAGCGAATCTTCATCTCAGTTCTCCTCGATATCGGTCGGCAGCGGACGCGGCAGGTCATCACCGGACGAACCATCGAGCCAGTCGACTTTGGACATTTTGCGCACCACGACAAACTCATCGCGGTTGCAGCCGACGGTGCCGTAATAGTTGAAACCGTAGGCTTGCTGGGCGTAGCCACCGATCATGTGGGTCGGCTTGAGCACGACGCGGGTCACCGAGTTGTGGTGGCCGCCACGGGTCTTGGTGGTTTCGGAACCGGGTACGTTCACGATTCGTTCCTGGGCGTGGTACATCATCACCATGCCGTCCTTGACCCGCTGGCTGACCACCGCACGGGCAGTCAGCGCACCGTTGACGTTGAAACATTCGATCCAGTCGTTGTCTTCAATACCGGCGCTTTTCGCATCATTCTCCGAGAGCCAGACAATCGGCCCGCCACGGCTGAGGGTCAGCATCAGCAGGTTGTCGCTGTAGGTACTGTGGATACCCCATTTCTGATGCGGGGTGATCCAGTTCAGGACGATCTCGATCTCGCCATTGCTGCGCTTGCCCTTCACCCCTTCGATGGTGCGGGTATTGACCGGTGGGCGATAACTCATCAGCTGTTCGCCGAACGCCTGCATCCACGGGTGATCCTGGTAGAACTGCTGGCGGCCGGTGATGGTGCGCCATGGGATCGCCTCGTGCACGTTGGTGTAGCCGGCGTTGTAGCTGACGTGATCGTCTTCGAGACCCGACCAGGTCGGGCTGGAAATGATCTTGCGCGGCTGGGCCTGGATGTCGCGGAAACGAATCGCCTCGTGGGCCTTGGACAGCGCCAGGTGGCTGTGGTCGATGCCGGTGAATTCCGACAGCGCGGCCCAGGCTTTCACGGCAACCTGGCCGTTGGTTTCCGGCGCCAGGGACAGGATCACCTCAGCGGCGTCGATGGCCGTGTCGATTTTCGGCCGACCGTGGCTGATGCCGGCATCGCCTTCGTGGTGGTTCAGCTCACCGAGGAATTTCACTTCGTCTTCGGTGTTCCAGTTGATGCCCTTGCCGCCGTTGCCGTGTTTTTCCAGCAATGGCCCCAGGGACGAGAACTGCTTGTAGATGTTCGGATAATCACGCTCGACCACATGCAGGTTCGGTGCGTTTTTCCCCGGCACTGGCGCCACTCCGTCACTTTTCCAGTCGGTGCCGCCAAACGGCTGAGCCAGTTCGCCAACACTGTCGTGCATCAGTGGCAGGGTCACCAGGTCCTGTTCGACGCCCAGGTGCCCTTCGGACATGCTGGAAAACGCCTTGGCAATGCCCTTGTAGATTTCCCAGTCGGAACGCGACTCCCACGCGGGGTCGATGGCGGCCGACAAGGGGTGAATGAACGGGTGCATGTCCGAGGTGTTCATGTCGTCTTTTTCGTACCAGGTCGCGGTCGGCAAGACGATGTCGGAATACACGCAGGTCGAGGACATGCGAAAGTCCAGTGTGGTCACCAGGTCGAGCTTGCCGATGGCGCCCTCGTCAACCCATTCGGCTTCTTCGGGTTTGCAGTCGCCGACCTGGCCGATGTCTTCGTTCATCACGCCGTTCTTGGTGCCGAGCAGGTACTTGAGCATGTACTCGTGGCCCTTGCCCGAGGAGCCCAGCAGGTTGGAACGCCAGATAAACATGTTGCGCGGGAAGTTCACCGGGCTGTCCGGCTGCTCGCAGGAAAAGCGCAGCGAACCGTCCTGCAGCGACTTGACCACATAGTCTTTCGGGTCCATGCCGGCGGCGGCCGCATCGCGGCAGATGTGCAGCGGGTTGGTATTGAGTTGCGGCGCGCTGGGCAGCCAGCCGGCCCGTTCGGCGCGGATGTTGTAGTCCAGCGCGTGTTCGGGAAATTGGGATTTATCGGCCAACGGCGATAGCACGTCGTGCATGCTCATTTTCTCGTGGCGCCATTGCGAACTGTGGGCGTAGAAAAAGCTGGTGCCGTTCATTTGTCGCGGTGGACGGTTCCAGTCCAGGCCGAACGCCAGGGGCAGCCAACCGCATTGTGGGCGCAATTTTTCCTGGCCGACGTAGTGCGCCCAACCACCGCCGGTCTGGCCGACACACCCGCAGAGCATGAGCATGTTGATCAGCCCGCGGTAGTTCATGTCCATGTGGTACCAGTGATTCATCGCCGCGCCGACGATAATCATCGAGCGGCCCTTGGTCTTGTCGGCGTTATCGGCAAACTCACGGGCGATCTGGATGGCTTTTTCGCGGCTCACGCCGGTGATTTTCTCCTGCCAGGCCGGGGTGCCGGGCACCGAGGCGTCGTCATAATCCTTGGCGACGTTTTCGCCGCCCAGGCCACGATCAATCGCCAGGTTGGCCGCCGACAGGTCGAACACGGTGGCCACTTTAGCGACGCTACCATCGGCCAGCACCACGTTATGCACCGGCACCCGGCGGTATTGCACGGCATCGCCGGCGACGTGCTGGAAGTGTTCGTGGGACTCACCGGCAAAATACGGGAACGCCACTTCGGCGACGTCATCGCCCATCAGGCTCAGTTTCAGATCGATCTCGCGACCTTCGCCACCTTCACGGGCAAGAATGTTCCACTTGCCCTTCTCTCCCCAGCGATAACCGATGGACCCCTGAGGGGACACCAGTTCACCGTCGACGTCGAGGGCGATGGTTTTCCATTCCGGGTTGTTTTCCTGGCCGAGGTTGTCGGTCAGGTCACTGGCGCGCAGGAAACGGTCCGGCTGATAGCCGGCACCCGGTGCCTTGTCGACCATTTGCTTGAGCAGCACCAGTACCGGCAAATCGGTGAAGCGCTTGGCGTATTCGGTGAAATAGGCGCTCGGTTTGTCGAGGTGGAATTCTTTGAAGATGACATGGTTGAACGCCTGCGCCAGTGCCGCATCGGTGCCTTGTTTGGGGTTCAGCCACAGGTCGGTGAGCTTGGCGACTTCCGAATAGTCGGGGGTAATGGCGACCGTCTTGGTGCCCTTGTAACGCACTTCGGTAAAGAAGTGCGCGTCCGGGGTCCGGGTCTGAGGGACGTTGGAGCCCCAGGCAATGATGTAGTTGGAGTTGTACCAGTCGGCCGATTCCGGCACGTCGGTCTGCTCGCCCCAGACCATCGGCGAGGCCGGCGGCAAGTCGCAGTACCAGTCATAGAAGCTCAGGCATGCGCCGCCGATCAGCGACAGGTAACGCGAGCCGGCGGCGTAGCTGACCATCGACATGGCCGGGATCGGCGAGAAGCCGACAATGCGGTCGGGCCCATATTGCTTGATGGTGTAGACGTTGGCCGCCGCGATGATCTCGTTGACTTCTTCCCAGTTGGAACGAATGAAGCCACCCATGCCGCGCTTGCTTTTATAGGACTCGGCCTTGGCCTTGTCCTCGACGATGCTCGCCCAGGCTTCGACCGGCGCCAGGGTCTGGCGCGCATCGCGCCACAGCTTCAGCAACGGTTTGCGGATTTTCGGGTACTTGAGCCGGTTCGCGCTGTAGATATACCAGCTATAACTGGCGCCACGCGGGCAACCACGGGGTTCATGGTTAGGCAGATCGTTGCGGGTGCGCGGGTAGTCGGTCTGCTGGGTTTCCCAGGTGATCAAGCCGTTCTTGACGTAGATTTTCCACGAGCAGGACCCGGTGCAGTTCACCCCGTGGGTGGAGCGCACGATCTTGTCGTACTGCCAGCGGGAACGGTAGACGTTTTCCCAGTCGCGAGACTCTTTGCGGGTCTCTCCATGACCGTCGGAAAACTCGTTTTGCTTGCGATTGAAAAACCGCAATTGGTCCAGTAAATGACTCACGGTGTACACCTCTCAGGCTTGCTGCGGGGTTCTGTGCCCCGCCCACGCAATGGTTGGATTCGGGCTCGACTCAGCAGGGTGTCGCGGCGCCTTTGCGCGCGTACCACCACCAGGTCACCACGATGCAGCTCAGGTAAAAGCCGACGAACATGTAGAAGGCCATCTCCGGGCCGCCGGTCTGGGCCATCGAAGTGCCGAAGGATTTGGGAATGAAGAACGCACCGAAGGCGCCCATGGCCGAACTGAAACCCAGGACGGCCGCCGATTCCTTGCCGGCATCCTTGAGCGCTTGTTCGCGCACGGCGGCGGGTTTTCCAGCAGCGGATC
Source organism: Pseudomonas synxantha (assembly GCF_900105675.1). Classification (NCBI taxonomy): domain Bacteria; kingdom Pseudomonadati; phylum Pseudomonadota; class Gammaproteobacteria; order Pseudomonadales; family Pseudomonadaceae; genus Pseudomonas; species Pseudomonas synxantha. The sequence goes on from NZ_LT629786.1 coordinate 2,961,362, forward strand.
TTTCATGCAGGGTCCGGAAGATCACCGGGATCATCCGGAAGGTGGAGCCGTTGCCCACGCCGGTGGTGATGAACAGCAGCATGAACATGCCGAGGAAACCGTAGAAGTTGCCGCCCGATCCGTCCTGGGGCAAAAAGTGCAGCACACCGAAGACCATCACGATCATCAGCACGAAGTTCCACAGGGTCACTTTCGCGCCGCCGAGCTTGTCCGCCAGCCAGCCGCCCAACGGACGAACCAATGCGCCGACCAGCGGGCCGAGGAACGCGAATTTCAAGGCGATGACGTCCGGAAAGGAGGTCTTGATCAGCAGCGGAAACGCCGCGGAGAAGCCGATGAACGAACCGAAGGTCGCCAGGTACAACCAGCACATCAACCAGTTGTGCTTGCGCTTGAAGATCACCGCCTGCTCGCTGAACGAGGCGCGGGCACTGGACAGGTCATTCATGCCAAACCAGGCCAACACTGTCACCAACACAATGAATGGCACCCAAATGAACCCGGCGTTCTGCAACCACAACTGAGCGCCGTCCTGCAGCACTTGCGGCTGGCCGCCCAGGAAACCGAACACGCCAAAAGTAATCACCAGCGGCACGCAGAACTGCATCACCGAAACGCCCAGGTTGCCGAGCCCTGCGTTGAGACCAAGGGCTGTGCCCTGCTGAGACTTGGGATAGAAGAAGCTGATGTTGGACATGCTCGAGGCAAAGTTGCCGCCACCAAAGCCGCAGAGCAAGGCGATCAACACGAATACGCTGTACGAGGTGCTCGGGTCTTGCACCGCCAGCCCCATCCAGATCGACGGCAACAGCAGTGACGCGGTGCTCACGGCGGTCCAGCGCCGGCCCCCGAAGATCGGCACCATGAACGAATAGAAGACGCGCAGGGTCGCCCCGGACAACCCCGGCAATGCCGCCAGCCAGAACAACTGGTCGGTGGTGAAGCTGAAGCCGATGGCGTTCAACCGCACGATCACCGTGCTCCAGACCATCCACACCGCAAAGGCCAGCAGCAGTGCAGGAATGGAGATCCACAGGTTGCGGGTGGCGGTCTGTTTGCCGCTGCTTCCCCAGAACGCAGGGTCTTCGGGGCGCCAGTCATGGATGACCGGGCCTTTATCAGGCTTTTGCAGAACGGACATGTTCTTCTCCTTGGGCAATGCTGGAAAACGGGGACGACGTCGCTGGCGGCTGTTTGCCCAGCAGCGGGCGCTTGCGTATTTCGCTGAAGTACATCCAGGTGAGGGAGACCCAGACCACGCCGTACATCAACATGAAGCAGGAAGAGCGCACTCCGGTGAGGTCCACCAGGGCGCCGAACAGGATCGGCAGCACGAAGCCGCCGAGGCCGCCCGCGAGGCCGACAATGCCCGACACCGCGCCCATGTTTTGCGGGTAGTCATTGGCGATGTATTTGAAGACCGAGGCCTTGCCGAATGCGAAGGCGATGCCCATGACAAACAGCAGCACGGTGAACAGCGTGGGAGTGAGGCCGATGTGGAAACTGACCGGGCCGTTGATCGACTGCACTTGCAGCTGGGTCTGTGGGTACGAAAGCAGGAACAGGCAGATCCAACTGACCCACAACACCCACCAGGTCACGCTTTGCGCGCCCCAGCGATCCGACATCCAGCCGCCGACGGCACGCAATACACCGCCGGGCAGGGAGAAACAGGCGGCCAGCAACGCGGCGCTTTGCAGGCTGAAACCGTATTCGCGCACGTAGTATTGGGTCATCCATAATGCGAGGGCCACATAGCCGCCGAAGACGATCGAGTAGTACTGGCAGTAGCGCCACACCGCAGGGTCTTTCAGGGCGCTCAATTGCTCGCGCAAACTGGCGCCGGTCGCACTGCGGTGGTCCTTGTTTTCTGCACTGAGAAACCAGAACAGCAATGCCGTGACAAAGAGGATGGCGCTAAAGACTTTCGGTACCAGTTGCCAGCTACCCGCGGCGATCAGGGCCGGCGCGAGAAACTTGGTCACCGCAGCCCCCGCGTTGCCGGCGCCAAAGATGCCCATCGCGAAGCCCTGGTTCTCTTTGTCGAACCATTTGGCGACGTAGGCAATCCCCACCGAAAACGAGCCGCCGGCCAGGCCGACGAACAGGCCCAGCACCAGGAACTGCCAGTAAGCAGTGGCGTGGCTGATCAGGTACAACGGTGCGACGCAGGTCAGCATCAGCACCAGGAACACGCTGCGCCCGCCAAAGCGGTCGGTGAGCAGGCCCAGGGGCAGACGCGCCAGTGAGCCGGTCAGCACCGGGGTGGCGGCCAGCAGGCCAAATTGCGTTTCGTTGAGCTGGAGCAGTTCCTTGATCGGCACGCCGAGCACGGCGAACATCATCCAGACCATAAAACACACGGTGAAGGCCAGTGTGCTCATGCCAAGCACCAAGCCTTGTCGTACACGGGGTTGGGTCACAATGTTCTCCAGTCAGCTAGCCATGCCGGCAGACTAGAGACGCCAACCCTGCAAAAACTTGACCCATGTCAACGAAGCCCAAGGGGGCATAGGCCTATGCTTAGCCTGTCTACCTCTAAGGAGGTAGTGCATGGACACCTGGAAAGCCTTTATTTATCAGCTTCTTAAGGTTTTACAGCCCCACCTTTACTGACAGGGAGCGGTCGGCAACTCTTTAGAGGTAGCGCACCCGGGACGGGATGCAAAACCGTGTTCCGGGACGCCGTATGCTCAGTTTTCGTGGTTTTGCCCAGGATCAGCGCTGATGATGCGCTGGTTGCGCAGCTCCCTGCCCGCTCGCGCCGGGCTGGCGGTGATCCTCATCGCCATCCTCGCCCTGGCCAGCTCGTTGAGCGCCGGATTGATCGCCTGGTTCAGCCAAGGCGATGCCGCCGCCATCAATACCGCTGGCTCGGTGCGCATGGAGACTTACCACCTGAGCTGGAAACTGGCCGCTGGCGCTCCCCGCGAAGAAATCGCTGCCGTCACTGACAGCCTGCAAACCCGCCTCAATAGCCATTCCCTCAAGGCGGTGCTGGAAGATGGCCCGACCACCGATTTGCAAATCAGCTATGGGCAGATCCAGCAACGCTGGAAGGATGATTTGCACCCGGCACTTCAACGTGGCGATGCAAGTGCTTTTCAGGCCATGGCCCTGCCCTTCGTCGAACAACTGAACCAGTTCGTCAGCCTGCTGCAGCGCCAGAGCGAGCAAAAGCAAGGCTGGCAACAGGTCATTCAAGGCCTGGCCTTGTTCACTACGCTGATCGTCTTGCTGCTCGGGCTCTACGAACTGCAGTATGGCGTCGTCTCGCCGCTGCAAGAGTTGGTGGCCGCCACCCAGCGCTTTCGTCGCGGCGAGTTCCAGGTGCGGGTCAACCATCAGTCCCATGACGAACTGGGCCAGTTGGCCACCAGTTTCAACGCCATGGCCGAGACGATCGAGGAGTCGCACCGCACGCTTGAAAGCCAGGTCCAGCAAAAAACCTTGAACCTGCAGCAAGCCAACGCGGCGCTGGAACTGCTCTATCAAAGCAGCCGAAGCCTGGCCACGCGCCTGGCCAATGCCGAGGGGCTGGACGAGTTGATCCGGCGCTTCCAGCAACGCCTGCCCGGCTTGCGCCTGTCGTTGTGCCTGCAAGGACACTTGCAGGCACCGGCCCAGCAATTACTCGCCCTGCACGGCGCCGACAGTCGGGATGTCTGCGCCAGCAGCGATTGCGCCACGTGCCAGAAACACCACAAAACCAGCCCGCAAACCTTCAGCATCAGCAACCAGGGCAGCGAACTGGGTGAGCTCAAGGCCCACTTTGTCGACGGCCATCCCGCGCAAGCCTGGGAAACCCAACTGATCCAGGCCCTCGCCAACCTGATCGGCACCTCGCTTTCGCTCAAACGCCAACGGGAACAGGACCATCGCCTGCTGCTCCTTGAAGAGCGCACGATCATCGCCCGCGAATTGCACGATTCACTGGCGCAGGCCCTGTCCTACATGAAACTGCAAGTCAGCCGCATGCAAACCCTGATGCGCCGCGGCGAACCGGTCGAAACCCTGGAAACCGTCACCGCTGAGTTGCGCGAGGGCCTGAACAATGCCTACCGCCAGCTACGCGAACTGCTGACCACTTTTCGCTTGCAGATCAATGATGCAGGCCTGGTGCAGGAGCTCAAGGACACCGCCGAGGAGTTCTCCCGTCGCGGCGAGTTCAAGGTCCACCTGCACGTCGATGCGCTGGCCTTCCAGCTCTGCGCCAGCGAGCAAATCCACATCTTGCAGATCACCCGCGAGGCGCTTTCCAACTGTCTGCGCCATGCCCATGCGCAAAACGTCTGGCTGCAACTGCGCCAGGACGGCGAAACCGTCAGGCTCTCGGTCGAAGATGACGGGCGCGGCTTCAGCGGCACTGTCGACCAACGCGAACACCACGGCCTGAACATCATGGATGAACGTGCGCGCAGCCTGCGCGGCCAGTTGCAGATAATTTCCAGGACGCCGCAAGGGACCCGCGTCCAACTGGAGTTTCATCCCGAGTTTCTCGAACGGCAAACAGAAGGTAGCGTCGCATGACCCCGTCCCCCCACCATAGAATCCTGCTGGTAGACGATCATCCAATGATGCGTCACGGCATTCGCCAGATGCTTGAACTCGAAGATGATTTCCTGATCGTCGGCGAAGCCAACCATGGCGAAGAAGCACTCACCCTGATCGAGCCACTGCAACCGGACCTGGTACTACTCGACAACAACATGCCGCAGATGAATGGCATTGAGACCCTGCGTCGATTACGGGCCATGCATTACACCGGCAAGGTACTGCTGTTTACCGTGTCGGATGCCGAAGACGACATTCGCGATGCGCTGCGCCTGGATGCCGACGGTTATCTGCTCAAGGACATGGAGCCCGAGCTGCTGATCCAGTACATCCGCGATGCCCTCGAAGGCGCATTGGTCATCAGCCCTGGCCTGACGCAGGTCATGGCCCAGGCGTTGCGCTCACCGCCGCGTCAAGCGGTGGTAGAACTGACCGAGCGTGAACGCCAGGTGTTGAAGACCATCGCCAGCGGCTACAGCAACAAGGTTATCGGACACAAGCTGGGCATCACCGAAGGAACGGTCAAGGTCCACGTCAAGAACCTGCTGCACAAACTCGGCTTGCGTTCACGGGTCGAAGCGGCGGTGTGGGCCATGGAGCATCTGCGCATTACAGGCTGAGGCATGCCTCCTTGGAGGTAGGCCGGCAGAGGCATAGGTCAACCCCCCTGCGCGCTCTACAATGACCGTCAGCGGAGGTACGCCATGCTGACCCACCCTTCCATCGTCTTAACGCTGCGTCGTCATCATCTGTTCAGCCAATTGCCGGAGAACGTTTTCGAGCAAGTCTGCGGCCTGGCCATGCTCAAGCGCCTGCCGTGCCAAGCCACGCTGATGTACCAGGGCGATCCGGCCAAGCGCTTTTTCCTGCTGGTCAGCGGCCAGATCAAACTCTACCGCCTCAACGGCGAAGGCCAGGAAAACCTGGTGGAAATCATTCAACCCGGCCAGACCTTCGCCGAAGCCCTGCTCTTCAGCCAGGCCCGGCTTTACCCGGTCAGCGGCACCGCCCTCAAGGACAGCGTGCTGGTCAGTATCGAGGGCCACCATTACCGCAAGGCGCTGGAAGACCAGCCGAAAGTCTGCCTGGCTATCCTGGCGAGCATGAGCGTCCATCTGCACCTGCGCCTGCGGGACATCGACACCTTGACCATGGCGAGCGCGAGCCGTCGGGTGATCAGTTTTCTGCTCCAGGAACGCCACCCGGTTACCGGACAGATTGTCTTGCAGGTATCCAAACGCCTGGTGGCGTCGAAGCTGGGGATTCAACCGGAAACCTTTTCGCGGATTTTGCATCGCCTGGTCGAGTGCGGACTGATCCAGATGCAACGACGCAACATCAGCATCCTCGCCGAAAAGGATCTGGCTGCGTTCCAATAGACACGATTGGCTGCGATGAATGCGCAATACCAGCTCAACTGTGTGGCAGCCGACGGTAACCACGATGCGTAGCGAGCCGCTTTTGCTCTTGATCTGCTCTTGATCTGCTCTTGATCTGCTTTTGATCTGCTTTTGATCTTGATCTTAGGCGCCCCGTTAAACCACGCTGGCCGGAATTCGACAGGGATTTGGGGGGTAAACCGGCAGGGATGCCGGTTTAGCCGCCCCGCGCCATGGATGGCGCGTGGCGGCGGCCCCCCAAATCCCTGTCGGATTACGGGCACACCGAGCCTGAGCGAGGTGCCAAGTGGTGGGGCAAGAGCGTTTGGTTACTTTGCGCTTTTCAAAGTGACCCGCTGTAAAAGCGGAACCCTAAGTGGCCGTTACCGCAGCAATGGATATGTACTCGCTCTGATCCGGCATGCTGGTCGGTTGTCAGGCCGCCATCGGGGGCAAGCCCCCTCCCACACTTGGGCCGAGACCATCAGTCAAATACTGGTCGGCTGTCAGGCCGCCATCGGGGGCAAGCCCCCTCCCACACTTGGGCCGAGACCATCAGTCAAATACTGGTCGGCTGTCAGGCCGCCATCGGGGGCAAGCCCCCTCCCACACTTGGGCCGAGACCATCAGTCAAATACTGGTCGGCTGTCAGGCCGCCATCGGGGCAAGCCCCCTCCCACACTTGGGCCGAGACCATCAGTCAAATACTGGTCGGCTGTCAGGCCGCCATCGGGAGCAAGCCCCCTCCCACACTTGGGCCGAGACCATCAGTCAAATACTGGTCGGCTGTCAGGCCGCCATCGGGGGCAAGCCCCCTCCCACACTTGGGCCGAGACCATCAGTCAAATACTGGTCGGCTGTCAGGCCGCCATCGGGGGCAAGCCCCTCCCACACTTGGGCCGAGACCATCAGTCAAATACTGGTCGGCTGTCAGGCCGCCATCGGGAGCAAGCCCCCTCCCACACTTGGGCCGAGACCATCAGTCAAATACTGGTCGGCTGTCAGGCCGCCATCGGGGGCAAGCCCCTCCCACACTTGGGCCGAGACCATCAGTCAAATACTGGTCGGCTGTCAGGCCGCCATCGGGGGGCAAGCCCCCTCCCACACTTGGGCCGAGACCATCAGTCAAATACTGGTCGGCTGTCAGGCCGCCATCGGGGGCAAGCCCCCTCCCACACTTGGACCGAGACCATCAGTCAAATACTGGTCGGCTGTCAGGCCGCCATCGGGGGCAAGCCCCCTCCCACACTTGGGCCGAGACCATCAGTCAAATACTGGTCGGCTGTCAGGCCGCCATCGGGGGCAAGTCGAATCGTCGCACCGCCCCTCCCACATTTGGATCGCGGTGCATCAGTTAGATCGCTATAAGCTGTCAGGGAGCAGCGGCGTAGCAAAGTGGTGTAGATACCTATGCCTCTACTGCACCGCCAGCCCCTTGCCCGCCCGCTCAAGATTGCGCCACAACCAGACCGGCAAGACGTCAGGGTCCAGGCTGTCGATCAGGTTCTTCAGCGCCAACCCCAACTCGGTATCGCCCTGGATGACCAGGCGCCGGCGGAAAAACAGCGTGTCCGGATCCTCCTGGCGACTGGCCAGGAGCAGGAACTCTCGCCAATTGCCGCTGATGGTCACGTGAGCCTGGGCCTGACGGGCAATTTGCAAACCCTCGCGGCCCAGGGTCAGGTACCAGGACAACCCCAGATCGGCAATTCGCAGGCACAGCCAACGCCCGCGCAGCACTTCGAATTCACCGTCGCGCAACGGCTCGGCGAGGCAGCGATTCAGCGCCTGCTGCAGCGCCAGGCGCTGCACCGCAAAGGGCACTCGGCGTACCAGCGGCAGTAAGCGATCAGCGCCTTTCAATAGCCACGCTTTGCGGTTCAACACAGGCCGACCTCCTCAACGCGCAGCATGCCGGCCTGGCCATGCCAGTAACCATTGCAACCCTCGACGAACAGCGGCGGTGTCTGGCCCAGGCGAACCCGTTGGTACGCCTCGATCACCTCGCTCATGCCCTGGGCTCGTGGACTCAGGCGCAGCAGATCGGCCCCGCAGGCCACCAACCCGGAATAATCGGCCAGCAGATTGGTCACCTGCGCCGACATCGTTTGAATGCCGTTAAGGGTGAACAACGGCTGGCCTTCCTGGCTGGCCAGCGCCAGGCCATCGGGGTAGTTGATGCAACAGAACTGGCAGTCGTCCTTCGGTCGATCTTCCGCGCGGGCGGTAAAGCAGCGGGCGGAATAGGCCAAGGGCAAATGCCCATAGGCGAAGATTTCCACTTCCGGCACGTCACGGCCGAGCTCGCGGACCTGCGCGATCACATCGCTGATCAACGCAGCTGAACACTCCACCGGCGGTACCCAACGGGTCATGCCGCAGTCGAGCAATTGCGCCAGCGCATGCCCGTTGTACAGGTTGAGCGCCGGGCCACCCACGAACGGCAACTTGCGTTCAGCCAGAAACTGCACCGCGCCCATGTCATTGGCTTCCACCAGCAGCTGGCCGTTGTCGCAGAGCCGCCGCAGGCTGGAAAGTTCGGACGCGGCTTCGATCAGCGTCAAGCTGGAGATCACCAATTGCGCCTGGCTGCAGGCCTGCAACTCACGCCCCAACCCCAGCCATTGATCCAGTGAAAAAGCCCGGCGTTTCGAGCACACGGTTTCCCCTAGATAAATCACATCCAGGGGCAAGGCCGACATCTCGGCGTAAAAGTTGCTGAGTTGCTCTTTGTCCCAGTAAAACAGGACCGGTCCAAGGCTGAGCTGCATGTTTCGTCCCTCATTGCCACGATCGATGATAAGCACCCAGGGTGGTCTGGCTGCCTTCGGACAAACCAGCCAGCACCTGGCGCCATTGCGCCTTGACCTGAAAACTGCCCGGTGAGCCGCGATGGGCATCGAGTGCGGCCCGCCAGACGCGGGTGACTTGCTCGACATAGGCCGGGCTGCGTTGGCGACCTTCGATTTTTACCGCCTCGACGCCGATGGCGCTCAGCTCAGGGAGCAAGTCGAGGGTGTCGAGGCTGGTGGGCTCCTCCAGCGCATGAAAGCGTTTGCCGTCGACCAGAAAGCGGCCCTTGCACAACGTTGGGTAACCGGCCGGCTCGTCAGGGGTATAGCGATCAATCAGTACTTCGCTGAGGCGCGCGCTCAAGCCTTGGGCGTCTTCACTCCAACGCACAGCCTTGGCCGGCGAACAGACACCGCACAGGTTCGGCGACTCGCCGGTGATGTAGGAGGACAGGTGGCAACGCCCCTCGGCCATGATGCACAAGCTGCCAAAGCCAAACACTTCGATCGGCACCGGGCTGGTGGCGGCGACCTGACGCACCTGCGCCAACGACAGCACCCGTGGCAGCACCGCACGCCGGATACCGTAGCGCTGGGCGTAAAACTGCAGCGCCGCAGCGTGGGTGGCCGAGCCCTGGACCGACAGGTGCAACGCCAGTTGCGGGTGCCGCTGGCTGGCATAGTTGAGCACCCCGGGATCGGCGGCGATCAGCGCGTCCACGCCGAAATCGGCAGCCCGATCGACCGCCCGCTGCCAGCGTTCCCAGCCCTTGGGTTGCGGGTAGGTATTCACCGCGACGTAGAGTTTGCGTTGGTGCTGACGGATGTGGGCGACCGCAGCGTCGAACTGCTTGTCATCCATATTCAGGCCGGCAAAATGCCTGGCGTTGGTGTCATCGCGAAAACCGACATAGACGGCATCCGCGCCTTCGCGCACCGCCGCTTTAAGCGCAGGCAGATTCCCTGCCGGACAAACCAGTTGCATGGGTAATCCTCATGAAAAACGCGTCTTGACTCTCGCCCGGGATCGCTAGTGCACCGATCAGAAAGGCGCTGCCAGTCTAGCCAGACCAGCCGCCATGGCCTTGACGACAATCAATTGCGATCAATGCATCAGGTCGGCGAAGGACAGGAACATCACGCTGTCGTGCTTGAGCACTTGCTGCTCGCACTCGATCACGGCCAACCCGTCGGCCCAGCACGCAGCGGTCAACATCGCCGAACTTTGCTGAGGGTGCAGCGCCACGCTCAAACGGCCGTCGGCAGCGGGTGTCAGCCTGGCCCGCAGGTACTGACGGCGTTTGTTGCGTTGCAACCAGTCGAACCCGGCCGGCACGGCCAATGGCACAGGCATCACGTCCGTGACGCCCTGCGCCCGGAGCAGGAACGGCCGCACGACCACCAACGCGGTAATCAGGGCCGCCGAAGGATTGCCCGGCATACCGATCCAGGGTTTGCCGGCGACTTCGCCAAAGGCCAGGGGTTTACCCGGCTGAATGGCCAGCCGCCAGAAATCCAGGCTACCCAGTTCCTTGATCGCGTGTTTGAGATGGTCTTCCTCGCCAACCGAGACGCCACCGGAACTGAGCAGCAAATCGCACTCCGACGACGCCAGGCTCAAGGCATCGCGGCTGGCCGCCAACTCATCTGCCATGACGCCATAGTCGTGCACCTCCACGCCCCAGCCGCGCAGCAACGCAGACAGGCAATAGCGATTGCTGTTGTAAATCTGCCCCCGCGCCAAGACATCGCCCGGCTCGCGCAGCTCATTGCCGCTGCTGAGCAAGCACACTTGCAACGGTCGATGAACCGCGACCCGCGCCACGCCTGCGCCAGCCAGCAAGCCCAATTCTTGTGCACGCAAGCGCTTGCCGGCCTTGAGCAACAGGTCCCCACGGCGAACCTCTTCACCTTCCTTGCGCACGTGATCGCCCGCACTGACGGACGGAAACCAGACGCGCTCGCCGTCGATCCGGCAGCGCTCTTGCGGCACCACTGTATCGGCGCCCGCAGGCAATGGCGCGCCGGTGAAAATCTGCACCGTCTGCTGGGCGAGCAACGGCGAGCCGGCTTGATCCCCGGCAGCAATTCGCCCACCAATGGGCAAGTAACCCCCCTGGGATGGTAGGTCGGCTGCCCGGAGCGCATAGCCGTCCATGGCGCTGTTGTCCCAGGCCGGCAGGTTCACCAGGGAATGAATGTCGGTTGCCAGCACTCGTCCCAAGGCTTGATCCAGGCCGATCATTTGCGCCAACGGGGGTGTCGGGGCCTGACCCAACAAACGCTGAATGGCCTCGTCCACCGGCATCAGATGACCGAGGTCGCACACTCCAGCGGTCATGAGCGCGTCTCGCAGGCTTCATTGCCTTGTTGCGGCTGCGGTTTCAAATGCGGGGCGAAATTGCAGGGGCCGGTGCGGCTGTCCAACTGTTCCAGCAGGATCATGTTCCAGGCTGTCCGGCACGCCCCTGGCGAACCCGGGACGCAACACACCAACACCCCGTTGCTCATTCCAGCCAGGGCCCGCGATTGCAAGCTGGACATGCCGATTTCCGCCAGGGAGACCTGGCGGAACAGTTCGCCAAAGCCTTCCACCTGTTTGTCGAGCAATGGCAGGACTGCTTGCGGCGTGTTGTCGCGCACGGTGAAACCGGTGCCGCCGGTCATCAATACCACTTGCACCTGGGGGTCGGCGATCCACCGGGAAACAATGGCGCGAATCTGATAAATGTCGTCCTTGACCAGCGCCCGGTCGATCAGCACATGGCCGGCGGTCTGCAGCAAGCCAGCCAGGGTCTGCCCCGAGGTATCGGTGTCAAAGGTGCGTGTATCGCTGATGGTCAGCACGGCGATGTTCAGGGGAATAAAGGTGCGTTGCGCCAAATGGGCCATATAAAAGCCTTCCCGTAGATGAGGGTTTGGCCAAGCCTGAACCGGAATCGCCGCCCGGCCTATTCCTCCAACGAGGTACCTCCACAGGGCGAATACAGACTCAAGGCGCCAGGCGGCGGCGACACCATTCGCCGTTCTGCAAACGGTAGTCGAGTCGATCATGCAGGCGATCGGCACGCCCCTGCCAGAACTCCAGGCGTGCCGGGCGCAGGCAGTAACCACCCCAGTGCTGCGGTCGCGGCACGGCCTGGCCAACGAAACGCTTGATGGTTTCGGCCAAACGCGAATCCAGCGCTGCCCGGCTGGCCAGCGGCTGGCTTTGCGGTGAAGCCCAGGCGCCCAGGCGGCTGGCCACTGAGCGGGAGTCGAAGTAGGCATCCGAGAGTTGCGGATCGAGCCTGGATACCTGGCCTTCAATGCGCACCTGACGCTCCAGACCTGGCCAGAAAAACGTCATGGCGGCATTCGGGTTAGCGGCCAGTTGCAGGCCTTTGTCGCTCTGGTAATTGCCGAAAAACGTGAAGCCATCGTCGCTCAAGCCCTTGAGCAGCAGGACCCGGCAGTGCGGTTGCCCGTCACTGTCGACCGTCGCCAACATCATGCTGTTAGCCTCGACAGGCGCGCATTCGGTGTCACGCGCTTGCTGCAGCCATTGGCGGAACATGGCCAGTGGATCGTCCGGCGCAGCCTCATCCAGCAGACCGTTGAGGGTGTAGTTACGGCGCATCTGAGCCAGGGAAAGTGGCATAACGGTGATCTCCGTGGGGATTTGGCCCAGTGTGCAAGCCACTGGCTGACCTCACCTTGATCGCCATCAACAGGCGGCGCCGCCACGGCTTACTTCAAGCCAAGACGCCGGGCCAGTTTGTGCAGGTTGCTGGGGTCGACGTCCAGCAGCCGTGCGGCGCCCGCCCAGTTCTGGGCAGAAAGACTCAGGGCGTGAAGAATTTTTTCTCGCTGGCAGTCATCCACCGCAGCGCCCAAGGCCTGGAACGGCGCATCAGGCATCAGCTCCAGCGGCCGCTCGACGAGCATTCCCGATGCCCCCGTCGCACTGTCAAGATCGAGGATTTGCGCCTCCAGCGTCATGATCAGCGCGCGACTGGTACCGCGGCTGAGTTGCTTCAACGCAGCGCGACTGATCACATGTTCCAGTTCGCGCACATTGCCCGGCCAGGTATAGGCCAGCAAGGCCCGCTCGGCCGCGGGCGACAAGCGCAAACCGCGCAAGCCGAGCCGTGCCCGATTGAGCTCGAGGAAATGCCCGGCGAGCATCAGCACATCGTTACCGCGCTCGCGCAGAGGCGGAATCGGCACCGGGTACACCGAGAGCCGGTGATACAGGTCAGCCCTGAACAGGCCATCGCGGATGCTGTCGGGCAGGTGCCGGTTGGTCGCGGCGATGATCCGTACATCCACGTGCAACGGTTTATCCGCCCCCAGCCGCTGGATCTCGCCGTTTTGCAATGCGCGCAACAGCTTGGCCTGCACGCTTAGCGGCAACTCACCGACTTCATCAAGAAACAGTGTGCCGCCGTTGGCCGCATCGAAACGTCCGGCGCGGTCACTGGTGGCGCCGGAAAAGGCGCCCTTGACGTGCCCGAACAACTCGCTTTCTGCCAAGGATTCCGGCAAGGCGGCGCAATTGACCTGTATCAACGGCTTGTGGCTGCGCCCCGACAAACGATGCAGGCGCCGGGCGAACAACTCTTTGCCGACACCTGTCTCGCCCAACAGCAACACCGGCAGGTCGGAATCGGCCAGTACATCCAGCTCATTGAGCAACTGGTGCAACGCCTCGCTCTGGCCGAGGATTTCGCCTTCGTCGGCGGGCAAGCGCACATCTTGAAGGCCGCTGCGGGACAAGCGCAAGCTGCGGTTTTCCTGTTCGAGGCGGGTGACGCGCACGGCGGCTTCGATCTGCAAGGTGCAACGCTTGAGTTCCTCCCGCGCCTGGCTGTCGAAGGTGCCGGCATGCAACGCATCGAGGGTGATGGCGCCCCAGATGCGCCCCTCCACGTAGAGGCTCACACCCATGCAGTCATGCACCGGCAACGGTTCTCCCACGTGGTTGTCGAGCAAGCCGTCGTAGGGGTCCGGCAGGCGGCTGTCCGGCTCGAACCACGTCGGCTCGCGCGACGCCATGATCGCAGCCAGTCGAGGATGCTGAGCGATGACAAATCGGCGCCCCAACGCTTCGTGCACCAACCCCACTGTCGCGACAGGCCTGAGGCTGTCTTCATCCAGGCGCAGCAAGCCCACGGCACCGCTGTTGAAATATTCGCGCAGGGTCTGGACCAGGCGTTGGAACCGTACGGCATTGGGCAACTCGACGATCAAGTCGGCGGCCAGGCTTTCTCGCAGCATGGTAGTCATCACCCTCTATGGTGGCATTCACCCTAGAGCGTCAGGGTAACTATCACCACACCTAATAATTAATCGTTATTTATCAATCCATTAAACATGGCATGCCGGATGCAACAAGGCTGGGGAACCGTTGAAACCCAATCAAGGAACCCTGATGAGCCAGACCCTGCTGGAACAAAGCCTCGGCCAACTGGCCTGCGACATTCCCGGTGCCACCCGGATCTTTCACACCTTCAAGCTGGACTTCTGTTGTGGTGGACATAAAAGCCTGCGTGAAGCGGCACTGGGCAAGGATCTCGACCCGACACTGATTGTCGAGGCCCTGCACAGCCTGCAAGACGCCGGCGAAACCAAACTTGACTGGCGCAACGAGCCGTCGCATGTGTTGATCACTCACCTCCTCACGCGTTACCACGCTCGCCACCGCGAGCAACTGCCCGAACTGATCCGCCTGGCCCGGCGGGTCGAGCAGGTCCACGGGGCGCGCAGCAGTTGCCCCAACGGCTTGGCCGACCTGCTGACCGACATTCAACAAGAACTCGAAGGCCACATGCTCAAGGAAGAACAAGTGCTCTTCCCGATGCTGCAACAGGGCATCGGCCTCCAAGCCGCCCCGCCGATCCAGGTGCTGCGTTTCGAACATGACCAGCATGGCCAGGCGCTGGAGGAACTGCTGGCCCTGACCAACAACATCACCCCGCCAGCGGATGCCTGTAACACCTGGCGTGCCTTGTATCGCGGGCTGCTGGAGTTTCGCGACGACCTGATGCAACACATCCACCTGGAAAACAATGTGCTCTTCGTAAACGCCCTGACCCCCAGGCACTGATCGATTGCCGCTTGCAACCCACCCGCGCCAGCCCACCGGTTGCCGCGGGTTTTGTCTGCCGGGCACTTTTATCGATCAGCCATGCCAATAAAACATGGCCTTGGCGAGGATCACGATCAACACCATGTGCCCGAGGATGCTGCGGCGAATCCAGCTTGCCCGCTGAGCGCTCAGCCGAGCGTTTTTCAGCCAATAGGCCAACAGCAAATAATGCCCGATGATGCTCAGGGCCAACAGGATCTTCAGGCTCAACAACGTGCCAAGACTGCTGGCCAGCGGCTGGCTCAAGGCGCCCCGGTACTGCCACGCCAGACTGATGCCGGCGCCATACAACAGCACCACCACGCCATGCAGGACCTTGCGCGAGCGCAGGGCAATGGCCTGATCGGCCGTCGACCGTGGCGCATCCGGCAACTGCTGGCGGGCGTGATGCCAGATCACCACTTCGAAAAACAACGTACCAATGAAGGCGATTGCCGCTAGCAAGTGGGTCACCAGCAAAAAAGGGTATATCACTGTCCACCTCCATTCATTCGCCGGCTCAACCCGGATGACCGTCAACCCGAGTGCGCAGCAGCATCGGCCCGTAACGCCAGGCGTACAATGCAAACGCCAGCGCCCAGCACAGGCCGGCCAGCCACAGCGCCGGCAAGGGCAGGACCACAATCAACACAACCCGGCTGAGACACGCCAGATTGAGCAAGATGAACGCCAGGGTCATGCCCGAGGGCGGCTCAAGTGGCCGACCGGTATGCCCCAGGCTGACCCGTGCAATCATCGCCAGCACCAACCCCCCCATGGCACCGATCGTCAGGCAATGCACCGCCAGGCTCGGGTTGACCGGCACGCCGAGATGCCACAGCGCCATGCCCAGGCACGCCACTGCCAACCAGCCATAGGCCAGGTGCAGCGACCACAACAACGGCACGCGCCAGAGTGCCCGATCATGCCAGCGAACCAGGCGCACCAGATGCCCCGCCGCCAACACCGCGAACAGCAGGCCCACCCAGACATTGGGGGTGAGGGCCGGCCCCGCTGCATACAGCAACGCAACCAGCGGCGCACCGATCAACAACACCCCGTCCAGCCACGGCCATGGAGCAACTCCCTCGACCCGACCGAGACCACGCTGGGTGAAAAACGGAATGACCCGCCCGCCGACCAACCCCATCATCGCTGCCACCAGCCAGATGCCCGCCAGTACGCCTTGGCGCTGCCAGCCTTCATGGCCTTCGCGTACGCCATAAAGCGACAACCCATCGGCCACGGCTAACAACAGCAACACCATCACAATCGGATAGTTACGTTTCTGTCGCACCTTCCACAGGCTCAACCCCATGAGCAACGCCACCGCCAGTGGGAATGCCAATTCCAGCACCATGAGCAGCGGCCAGGGCGCATTGAGCAACCAGGCCGCCCGTGCGCACAGCCACAACAGCGCCAGGGCAGCCAGCGGCTTGCCGCTGAGCCCGGGGCGACTGGTCCAGGTCTGCACCGCCGTCAGCAAAAAACCTGCAATGATCGCCAGCCCGAAGCCGAACAGCAGTTCATGCCGATGCCAGCCCAGCCAACCGCCTGCGGGAGTCCAGTGGGAAATCGAACCGCCGAAGGCTGCCAGCCACAGCGCAATGGCCAACACCGCAAACAGGCAGCCGGCAAGGAAAAAAGGCCGGAAGGCCAGCCGTAACAGCGGCGGGATCGCCATCGCTTTACGCCGCTCAAGCACTTGCATAACGCCACTCCTCTAACCTGTTGCCGACCTGACACTTAGTCGCGAGTGCCGAGGTAAATCCGGATGCATCATCGGGTATAGGCGATCAGTCGCCGTTGTCGCAGATCAAGAGTGCAAGGGCCGTGCCCTGAGGCGACTTATTGTCGGTGCGGCCTGCGCGGCTGCAACGGTGAACGGATCAGGGTAAAAATCACCCTGATACGGTCATTAAGACCCTATCGACCAGGGTCATTTTTACCGTCGTGCCTTCCCATCCCCATGAATAAAGGCCTCCAGGCATGGCCCGCGTCTTGCTCAAGCATCGGGTATTCAATGAAAGCCTCGATCTGCGGGAGTCGTCATGAAAAAAGTCATCCAACCCCTGACCTGGTTCGTGCTGTTGGCCTCGGTTCTGGCCCTGGCCAGTGGCCTTTCCCTGGGCCTCGTCTGACTCGTTGGCCGCCCCTTCCTTTACCTTCAGGACGAATTCCCATGGTGCTTCATCGCGTTCACCACCAGATTTTGCGCAGTCATCATTTGTTCGAGCCGTTGAACGAAGAACAGCTGGATGAATTGATGAGTACCAGTCACTTGCTGAGCATCGACAAAGGCGAACCCTTGTTCCGGCAAGACGAGCCCGCCGATTCGTTCTATTTCGTGATTGCCGGGGCAGTGAAAATCTACCGGCTGACGCCCGATGGGCAGGAAAAAGTGTTTGAGGTCATCGGCGATCGACAAACCTGCGCCGAGGCGATGATGTTGATGGATACCCCCAATTACGTGGCCTCGGCCGAGGCGGTCTGCCCTACTCAACTGTATCGGCTATCCAACGCCACCTACATGCGCCTGCTTCAGAGCAACAGCCGGCTGACTTTTGCGTTACTCGGCAAGCTCTGCGTTCGCTTGCACCAGCGGGTCAATGAAATCGAAACCCTGTCGCTGAAAAACGCCACCCACCGGGTCGTGCGTTATTTGCTGACGCAACTGGTGCGTCTGCAGCCGGTCAACAGCCAATTCGAACTGCCGATGGCCAAGCAATTGATCGCCGGGCATCTGTCGATCCAACCGGAAACCTTTTCACGGATCATTCGCCGCCTGATCGATGAAAAAATCATCACCCAGGACGGCCGCCAGATCGCCATTCTTGATCGTCTGCGCCTGGAACAGTTCGAATGAGCACCCTGCCCGTCTGCCTGTATTGCCAAACTACCAACCCGTCCAGGCAATCCGATTGCCTGCAATGCGGCATGCCCTTGCCGGTGATGGCCGAACGCGCCCAGGCACGCCGTTTGCACCGGTTCAAGTGGTTCTGCGTTGGCTTGACGATCTTTTGCATTACGATGTTTTTCGTGTTGCCGCGCAGCATCAATTGAGGCCGCAGGATTCAGACCTGGACTCAAGGCTGCGTCAGTTGGCGATACAGTTGCGGCAAGCGCAGGGGTAATTGCTCAGGTTGACGGATCAAGGTGTAGCCATTGGCACCGAACATGTAGGGCAGATAATCCCCGGCCTCGCGATCGATGGTGATACAGAACGGCGTCAGCCCCTGACGCCGGGCCTGGAGCACCGCCTCGCGGGTGTCTTCGACACCGTAGCATCCCTCATACACATCCAGGTCATTGGGTTTGCCATCGGTCAGCAGCAGCAATAGCTTGCTGCGCCGCTTGCTGCTGCCCAACAGGCACGTGGCCTGGCGAATAGCCGCGCCCATGCGCGTGTAATACCCAGGCTTGAGCCCTTGAATACGGCCCCGGGTGTGGTCGTCATAACGCTGGGCGAAGGTCTTGAGTGCCTGCATGCGCACGTGCTGACGGCGCAGCGACGAAAACCCGTACAGGGCGAAATCATCCCCCAGCCCCGACAGGGTTTCGCCAAACAGCAACAGCGTGTCACGGATCACATCGATGACCCGATGCTCATTGTTCAGGTGCGCGTCGGTGGACATCGAGACATCGGCCAGCAACAGGCACGCCAGGTCACGGCGCGTCTGGCGTTGCTCCATGAACAGACCGCGCTCGGCGCACTGCCCATGCTCGCGCTCAACGTGAAAATCCAGCCAGGCCTGCATGTCCAGCTCCGAGCCCTGGGTTTGCTGGCGCAGCCACTGACGATCATTGCGCAAATGCTCGAATTGACGCCGCAGACGCTGCGCCGACACCTTCAGCCGTGGCGGCAGCGGCTGCGCTTGACTGTCACGGGGCACCATCATTTGCAGATTGACGAAAGCGTCCTGCATCCGCTGCTTGCGATAGTCCCATTCGGGCAACTTGATGCCCTCGCCCAAAGGGATATCGTCGACATCAGCGGGCGGCAAATCCAGGTGCAGCTTCAAGCCACCGCCCTTGCGCAGTCGCGTGCGCGACAGGGTCAGCTCGTCCAGATCGTCGGCGACCCTGGCGGCATCCGGGTCTTCGCTGTCGTCCGACCAGCGGTCCAGGTCCACGTGCTCGGTCCAACTGAACAGGTTCTCCAGGCGCACCACCAACAGTCCACCGTCTCGCGGACTGTCATCGATACGTTTGGCGCGTTTTCGCCCGCCTTTCTGCTCGCCGGGCGATGTCGTCAAGGTGTCTTCGGATTCATCGCCCAGATCGGCCGTCAGCGGACTGGCGAGCTGTTGCGGCGGGTACAGCCACAGCGGCAGCGGCCACACCGCACGCTCGCTGCGCGGAAAATCCTCGACACTGCCCGGCTGGCGCAATGCCTGACATAACGCGCGCTCCAGCGCCGCTTCAGCGCAGCTCAATGAAGCCGGATCCGGACGCAATCGCAGGTGGGCTTCGACCAGGCGCTGGTAGCGCGGACGCAGCGCTGGATAACGCCGCAACAGCTGTTGCGTCCAGCGCTGGTTGTCCCGCCCCCAATGCCGCATCGGTCCGGCCTGCGCCGCCAGCAACGCGAGCCAACGATAGAGTTCCTCATTCAGCGCGACTTGAGGGAATACCGCGAGGCTCGATGGCAGCCGCAGGGTACTCTCGTCACACCAGGCCAATGGCACTTGTTTGCAGGTGCCAGCGATCTGCTGCAGCACATTGCGCCGCAGTAACAGGTCGCGGTCACTGGCCGCTTCCACTCCCATGCCATTGGCACCGCCCATGGCACGAAACAACAGCGCCAGCGGGCGTTGCTGGCTGATCAGTTCAACCCGGGCTTCGGGGAAATCCGGGCTGGCGCGCCGGGTGATGAAGCGATGCCAGATGCTGCCTACCCACTCTTCCAGTTCGACGGTAAAGGCCATGGTACTTGCCCTTGTTGGAAAGCAAAAAAACGGCCCGCTGGATCAGCCGGGCCGACCTTTTCTAGCCGTTATGCCGATTCATGAAGGCACCACCGCCGCCGGCGCACGCAAGGCTGCGCGCCCCCGCTGCTTGAAGCTGAACAGATAGCAGAGCAGCCCTGCGAAGAACCCGACCCCTGCGCCCAGACGCGCCCAGAACATCACCTGCAAATGTTCGACCGTGGCCATGAACGGCAATGCGATCCCATCGGGCTGCCAACGTTGCAGGTAAACCTGCACGACACCGGCAGCGGTCAAGAACAGCGTGATCATCACCATCGACAGGGTCATCATCCAGAAGCCCCAGATCTCCAGGGTCTGCGAGCGTTCGTCAGCGGCTTCACCGAGCCCGCGCAGACGCGGCATGGCGTAGCTGATCAAGGTCATCACGATCATCGCGTAGGCGCCGTAGAAAGCCAGGTGGCCATGAGCTGCGGTCAGTTGCGAACCGTGGGTATAGAAGTTGACCGGGGCCAGGGTGTGTAGAAAGCCCCAGACGCCCGCGCCGAAGAAGGCTGTCACCGTGGTGCCCTTTGCCCACAGCGTCGCGGCGCGGTTGGGGTGTTGTCGACGGCGGTTCTTCACCGTGCTGAAGGCGAATATCACCATCGCCAGGAAGGGCAGCGGCTCCATTGCAGAGAAGATTGATCCGACCCACAACCAGACCTCGGGCGCGCCAATCCAGAAAAAGTGGTGCCCAGTACCGATGATCCCGGTAATCAGCGCCATGGCGATAATCACATACAGCCATTTCTCTACGACCTCCCGGTCTACACCGGTGATCTTGATCAGCACGAAAGCCAGCATCGCGCCCATGATCAATTCCCACACGCCTTCCACCCAGAGATGCACCACCCACCACCAATAGAACTTGTCGCGGGCCAGGTTGCCGGGGTTGTAGAAGGAGAACAGGAAGAACACCGCGAGCCCGATCAACCCGGTCATCATGACCATGCTGACCGTGGTCTTGCGCCCTTTGAGCAGGGTCATGCCAATGTTGTAGAGAAAGCCCAGGCACACCAGCACAATACCCATCTTGGTGATGGTCGGTTGCTCCAGAAACTCCCGGCCCATGGTCGGCAGCAGCTCATTGTGGGTCAACCTGGCCAGGCCCGCGTAGGGCACCAGCAGGTAGCCGAGGATCGTCAGCACACCGGCAGCGGCAAACACCCAAAACAGAATGATCGCCAGTCTGGGGCTGTGCAGTTCGCGGTCGGCCTCTTCAGGAATCAGGTAGTAAGCGGCGCCCATGAAGCCGAACAGCAACCAGACGATCAGCAGGTTGGTGTGGACCATTCGCGCCACGTTGAAGGGAATGATCGGGAACAGAAAATCCCCGATCACATATTGCAGGCCCATGATCAAACCGAACAGCACCTGACCGAGAAACAGGATCAAGGCGAATACGAAGTAAGGTTTGGCCACGGCTTGCGAGGCGAATTTCAGATGCGGATTAGCCATGCTCATCTCTCAGCCCTCCTTGTTGGGCGGCCAGCCATTGGTGTTGATTTTCGAGCTCCATTTGAGGAACTCGGCGATGTCATCCACTTCTTGGTCACTCAACTTGAACTGGGGCATCGCTCGTCGACCCGGTACGCCCAGCGGCTGCATTTTCATCCAGGCCTGCAGGAAGGGTTTGAAGCCGTCCTCCCCGCCCCGGCGCTGGAACACGTTGCCTAGCTCAGGCGCAAAGTAGGCACCCTCTCCCAGCAATGTGTGGCAGCCGATGCAGTTGTTCTGCTCCCAGACTGTTTTGCCGCGTATCACTGATTGAGTTAATTGCGCTTCATTGCTGCGCTTGGGAAAGGTTTGTTCCGTGTGGTAGGTCAAGGCCAGGAATATCAGGAAGAAGAAGATGCTTCCTCCGAAATAGATATTCCTGGCCATGCCTTTTGTGAAGGTCTCTGACATGGTCGCTTCCTCGTTGCTTGGCCCGTCCATGATAGGAAGCGAGGGTTTGAAACCTGCTTGATGGCGATCAAGAAAGCCAGATGGTTTTGGTCAGGTATTAACGACGATCCATGGCAATGCATGGGGATCTACATGCCGTAGGACCTGTGGGAGGGGCGGTGCGACGATTCGACTTGCTCCCGATGGCGGCCTGGCAGCCCACCAGGATGTTGGAGTTTGATCGAGTACATATCCGTTATTTGGGCAATGGCTACTTATGGTTCCGCTTTTACAGCGGGTCACTTTTGGAAAAGAGAGCCCCAAAAGTAACCAAAAGGCTCTTGCCCCACCACTCGGCACCTCGCCCAGGCTCGGTGTGCCCGTAATCCGACAGGGATTTGGGGGGCCGCCGCCACGCGCCATCCATGGCGCGGGGCGGCTAAACCGGCATCCCTGCCGGTTTACCCCCCAAATCCCTGTCGAATTCCGGCCAGCGTGGTTTAACGGGGCGCCTAAAATCAAAAGCAGATCAAGATCAAGAGCGGCTCGCTTCGCATCGTGGTTACGTTCGGGTCGGCTGATATAAAAGTTGTGTAGATACCTATGCTCATCGGGGGCAAGCCTCCTCCCACACTTTTACCGAGTGCGGATACCCATGCTCATCAATGAGCTCTTCAACGGAACAACACGAGCGTCAGCCCGACAACGGCCGCCAATACCAGCGCCCAGCTCAGCATCAACCGACGCCACAGGCGCGGGGCGTGGCGCAGTTCCATGAAGCCGTCCGTGATCAGCCAGGCCTTGCCGACCGCTACCAGCAAAATGACCATCGACAACCATCTCGAGGTGCCGACCTGTGCCAGCGCCACCGTACACAGGCTTAACGTGGCCAACCCAGCCCAGCAGAGGAGCAGTAACCTGGACGCGGACATATATCCTCCCGTCAATTGAGCACGTAGACCAGCGGGAACAGCACCACCCAGACCAGATCGACCATGTGCCAATACAGCACGCCACATTCAAAGCCGTTGTGGTTTGCGGCGTCGTACAGGCCTCGACGGCAACGCTCGGCCAGCCATGCGAGGATGAACATGCCGAGCAATACATGGAGAAAGTGAAATCCGGTGAGGATCCAGTAGAGCGTGAAAAACGTGTTGTGCTCCATGCCCAGCCCCGAGACCAGCAAGTGCCGGTATTCGGTGACTTTCAACACTACGTAGACACTCGCGGCGAGCAACGCGAGCAACAGGAAAACCGCGCCGTGGCGGGGCCGTGAGCGCCGGACGCGCTCCTGCGCCAGTGCAGCGAACAACCCTGCAGTGATCAGGCTCAATGTCATCGCCAAACCGGTAGACGTGGCAAGCAACTGTCGGCTGTCACTGAACATCTGTGGCCTGAGAGCCTGGGTCACCGCAAACGCCAGAATCAAGATTGCGAACACAGACAACTCGGCCAGAATGAAAAACCACATCGCCAGATCGCCCGGCAAGTGGCCACGGCACAGCTCGCTGGGCTCAGCCGAAGTGCACATCAACCACGTCCATCAGCGCAGCGACCGTTAGCGGATCATCGCTCAGCGGCTCGGCCAGGCACGCCATGCACGCCTCTCGCGGGCTCAGGCCGGAGCGGATCATGCGCGCAGTGAAAATCAGCAGTCGCGTCGAGGCGACTTCTTCCAGGTCATGCTGATCGAGCCGGCGCAAGGCCTGCCCCAGCTTGACCACTCGTGCCGCCAGCGCGCTGTCCACCTGGGCTTCCCGAGCGACAATGCGCTCTTCGTCGGCTACTGGCGGATAGCCGAAGCGCATCGCCATGAACCGTTGGCGGGTGCTGGGCTTCATGCCCTTGAGCAGGTTCTGATAACCGGGGTTGTAAGACACCACGAGCATGAAGGACGACGGCGCCTTCAACACTTCGCCGGTGCGTTCCAGGAACAGTTCCCGACGATCATCGGCCAGTGGATGCAGCACCACCACGGTGTCCTGGCGTGCCTCGACCACTTCGTCGAGGTAGCAGATGCCTCCTTCCCGGACCGCACGGGTCAGCGGTCCGTCTTGCCACCAGGTGCCTTTGGCGCCGATCAAATGGCGACCGATCAGGTCTGCGGCACTCAGGTCGTCGTGACACGCCACGGTGTAGAGCGGCAGTTTCAAGCGATGAGCCATGTGCTGGACGAAGCGGGTCTTGCCGCATCCGGTCGGGCCTTTGATCAGCACCGGCATGCCGTGACGCCAGGCCTGCTCGAACAGTACCTGCTCATTGTTCAGCGGTTGGTAGAAAGGTTCGACCTGTTCGCACGACGGAATACGGTCCATGGGCTACCTGTTCCAAAAGCGGATTCAAGGCACACGCTACGGGCGCCTGCGACAACCTGGCAAGTGACACGGCCGGCAAACTTGATCGCCGTCAAGCAAGCATTGGCCTGCTCGGGCATAGCCTTGCAACGCACTAAGAACCTGCGTTCTGCTGGCGTTTCAGCACATCGCAAAGGTCTTGCCTGAGGAGAAATGGAATGCTGATCAGCAATAGAAAAACGTTTGCCCTGGCCGTCGCCACACTCTATTTGGCGATAAGCCAGGTCGCCGGCGCTGACGAACCCGCCACGGCGGCGGCCACCCCGCCCATGGTGAAAACCGCCGGGGCGCCTGACCTGAGCCAAGACGAGTTCGACTCATCCAAGGAGATTTATTTCCAACGCTGCGCTGGTTGCCACGGCGTCCTGCGCAAAGGGGCCACAGGTAAACCCTTGACCCCCGACATCACACAGTCCCGCGGGCAACCCTACCTGGAAGCGTTGATCACCTACGGGTCACCGGCGGGCATGCCGAATTGGGGAACGTCCAACGCTCTGACCAAGGAGCAGATCACCGCGATGGCGAAGTTCATTCAACATACACCGCCGACACCGCCGGAATGGGGCATGGCCGAGACGCGCAAGACCTGGAAAGTGTTGGTCAAGCCTGAAGACCGTCCGAAGAAACAACTGAGCACGCTCAACCTGCCGAACCTGTTTTCGGTGACCTTGCGTGATGACGGCAAGATCGCTCTCGTCGATGGCGACAGCAAGAAAATCGTCAAGCTGATCGAGACCGGTTATGCGGTACACATCTCGCGAATTTCCGCCTCCGGTCGCTATCTGCTGGTGATTGGTCGAGACGCCCGGATCGACATGATCGACCTATGGCCGGCGGAGCCGACCAAGGTTGCCGAAGTCAAAGTGGGTATTGAAGCGCGCTCGGTCGAGACCTCCAAGTTCAAGGGCTACGAAGACACATACACCATCGCCGGCTCTTACTGGCCGCCGCAGTTCACCATCATGGATGGCGAAACCCTGGAGCCCAAGCAAATCGTCTCGACCCGCGGCATGACCGTCGACACGCAGGAATACCACCCCGAACCCCGAGTCGCGGCGATCATCGCCTCCCACGAATGGCCAGAGTTCATCGTCAACGTCAAGGAAACCGGCAAGGTGATGCTGGTCAATTACCAGGACATCAAGAACCTCACCATCACCTATATCGATGCCGCGCCGTTCCTGCATGACGGTGGTTGGGACGGCACCCATCGCTATTTCATGACTGCCGCCAACAACTCCAACAAGGTCGCCGTCATCGATTCCAAGGAGCGCAAACTGACGGCATTGGTGGACGTCGGCAAAATCCCTCACCCGGGTCGCGGCGCCAACTTCGAGCACCCGGTCTACGGTCCGGTCTGGGCCACCAGCCACCTGGGCGATGACGGTATCTCGCTGATCGGCACCGACCCGGTCAAACACCCGCAATACGCCTGGAAACAGGTCGCCTCGCTCAAAGGCCAGGGCAGCGGTTCGTTGTTCATCAAAACCCACCCCAGCTCACGCCACCTGTACGTCGACACCACATTCAACCCAGACGCCAAGCTCAGCCAATCGGTAGCGGTATTCAACCTCGACAAGCTCGACGCCGGTTACACCGTACTGCCCATCGCCGAGTACGCCGGGATCAAGCAAGGCGCTATGCGGGTCGTGCAGCCGGAATACAACAAGGCCGGGGACGAGGTCTGGTTCTCCGTCTGGAGCGGGCAGGCAGACGAGTCGGCACTGGTGGTGATCGACGACAAAACCCTGAAGCTCAAAGCGGTGATCAAAGACAAGCGGCTGATTACGCCCACCGGCAAATTCAACGTCTACAACACCCAGCACGACATCTATTGAGCTCCATCAATGCAAGGAATCGCCATGAAAAATACGCTGCTTTCATTGTTTGCCCTGGCTGCCTGGCTGATTGTGCAGCCTGCCATGGCGCAAGACGCACTGGAGCTGTTCAAGAGTAAGCCTTGCGCCGCCTGCCACGCCATCGACACCAAGATGGTCGGCCCGGCGCTCAAGGATGTCGCGGCCAGGAGCGCCGGTACGGCCGGCGCCGTGGACACCCTGGCGAGCCATATCAAAAATGGCACGCAAGGCAATTGGGGGCCGATACCGATGCCGGCCAACCCGGTCACCGAAGAAGAAGCGAAGACCCTTGCGACCTGGGTACTGACGCTCAAATAACCACCGGGAGGGCGTCATGAACACCTATCGACACGCTGCGATTATGGCGGCCCTCCTGCTCATTTGTGCAAGCTCGGTTGCGGCGCCGGACGCCAAGCGCCAGGTGCAACTCGAACATTTGCTGGCCCAGGACTGCGGTGCCTGCCACGGGCTGTACATGACCGGTGGGCTGGGCCCCGAGCTGACCCGCACAGCATTGGCCGGCAAGTCGCGGGCCAGCCTGATCGCCACCGTCACCCAAGGGCGCCCCGGCACCGCCATGCCGGGCTAGGGCGCGCTGCTCAGTGCCGACGACATCCGTTGGCTGGTCGATCTTCTTCTCCAGGGATACCCCGCACCATGATCCGTTCAATCCTGCTGTCAGCGGCGACCGGCCTCCTGTTATCCGCCTGCGCTCAAACTCCTTTGCGGGGCACCGGCGACCTGGGGGTCGTGGTGGAACGCAGCACCGGTAGCATCCAGATCATCGAAAGCCAGAAACACACCGCGCTGGCCCGCCTCACAGGCCTTGGCGATCTGTCCCATGCCTCGGTGGTGTTCTCCCCTGACCAGCGTTATGCCTATGTGTTCGGTCGCGACGGGGGCTTGAGCAAAATCGACCTGCTGACCCAGCGCATCGACCACAGGGTCATCCAGGGCGGCAACAGCATCGGCGGCGCCATCAGTCAGGACGGCAGGTTGATCGCGGTGTCCAACTACGTCCCCGGCGGAGTCAAGGTGTTCGATGCCGGCACCCTGCAACAGGTAGCGGACATCCCCGCCACGGCGCTGGCCGATGGCAAACGTTCTCGTGTAGTGGGCCTGGTGGACGCCCCCGGACAACGCTTTGTGTTCAGCCTGTTCGATACCGGCGAAATCTGGAGCGCCGATTTCAGCCAGGGCAACTCGCCAGTGATCCGCCGCTTCAAAGACATCGGACAGCAACCCTACGACGCACTGATAACTGCGGATGGGCGCTATTACATGGCCGGGCTGTTCGGCGAAGACGGCATGGCCCAACTCGATCTCTGGCATCCGGAACGAGGCGTAAAGCGAATACTCGGCGACTACGGTCGCGGCCAGGAAAAACTCCCGGTCTACAAAATGCCGCACCTGGAAGGCTGGGCCGTCGCCGACAACCAGGCCTTTGTGCCCGCCGTCGGCCGCCATCAGGTGCTGGTGATGGATTCGCGCAGTTGGCAGCAGACCGCAACCATTGCGGTGGCTGGGCAGCCGGTGTTCGTCACCTCGCGGCCAGATGGCCGGCAGCTGTGGGTCAATTTTGCCTACCCGGATAATGATCGGGTTCAGGTGATCGACACCGAAACCCATCGCGTAATCGCCGACCTGCGACCGGGCCCGGCCGTGCTGCACATGGAGTTCACCGCCCGTGGCGACCAGTTGTGGCTGTCGGCCCGCGACGGCGATCAGGTCCAAGTCTGGGACCCGTACACCCTCAAACGGCTGGCCACCCTGCCGGCCAGCGCGCCAAGCGGCATCTTCTTCAGCAGCCGCGCACAAAAAATGGGCTATTGAAATGGACTTGGACCTGCTGAGTCGCCAGTTGATGGATCGCTTCCAGCACGAAATGCCGCTGTGCGCGGAACCGTATAAGGCCATGGCCGCCGCCCTCGGTTGCGACGAGGCGCACGTGCTGACTTGTCTGCACGCCATGGATCAGGCCGGCACCCTCTCACGGGTCGGCGCGGTGTTCGACCACCGCCGTGCCGGAGCCAGCACCCTCGCCGCGTTCGCCGTGCCCGCCACACGCCTGCATCAGGTCGCTGAGCGCGTCAGCCAGTATCCCGAGGTCAATCACAACTATGCACGGGAGCATTTCTACAACCTGTGGTTTGTGGTGACCGGCCCTGATCGCCCACACATCCAACGCGTACTCAACGAACTTGAAAAAGACACCGGCCTCACGCCACTGGACCTGCCGATGTTGACCGCCTACCGCATCGACCTCGGTTTTTCCCTGGGAGAAACGCCATGAATACCGACTTGACCCCCAGACAAACGCTGGCGCTGCGTCGGCACCTTGAAGCTGGCCTGCCGCTGGTATCGCGCCCCTACCAATGCCTCGCCGAGCGAATAAACGCCAACGAAGACCAGGTGCTGGGGCAGATGCATCTGTGGCATGAGCAGGGCTTGTTCCGCCGAATCGGCCTGGTGCTCAACCACCGCGCCCTGGGCTTTACCGCCAACGCAATGTTGGTACTGGATGTTCCGGACGCGCTGATCGACGAGGTCGGCCAGCGCCTGGGGCGAGCGCAGGGCATCACTCTCTGCTATCAACGGCCGCGGCGTTTGCCGCAGTGGCGATACAACCTGTTCTGCATGGTTCATGGACGTCAACGTGAACAGGTCGAAACCCAGATTCAGCAATTGCTGGACGAACACCTGCTGAGCGACCTGCCCCATCAATTGCTGTTCAGCACCCACGCCTTCAAACAGTGCGGCGCACGCTTTGCAGCCTCGCCAATGGGAGCCCCATGCCATGGATGACCTCGACCGCCGATTGATCAACCGCTTGCAACGGGGTCTACCGCTGGTACGCCACCCTTGGCAGGCGCTGGCCGCCGAACTGGACAGCAGCAGCACGCAACTGCTCGAGCGTCTGCGCCAAATGCTCGCTGACGGAATACTCACGCGCTTCGGCCCACTGTTCGACATCGAGCGGCTGGGCGGCGCGTTCACCCTCGCAGCGTTGGCGGTGCCGGAAGAACGCTTCGAACAGGTAGCCGAACAACTGCACGCCCTGCCCGAAGTGGCGCACAACTATCGACGCGAACACGCCTGGAACATGTGGTTCGTGCTCGCCTGCTCGACAGAACAGGCGATCGCCGAAACCCTGCACCACATCGAAATTCTGACAGGCCTGCCACTGCTTAACCTGCCTAAAGAGGAGACCTATCATGTCGGTGTGTATTTCCCGGTCTGAGGACGCCCTGGCCCGGCATCTGATCGAGCTGACCCAGGCCGGCCTGCCCTTGGTGGACGACCCATGGGCCTGGCTCGCCGAACAGTTGCACCTGAGCGTCGAGGCAACCCTGGATTTGCTCAAGCGCCTGCAAGCCGAGGGCGCGATCCGGCGGATTGCGGCTGTCCCCAACCACTATCGCCTGGGCTATCGCCACAACGGCATGACCGTCTGGGACGTGCGCGACACCGACATGCCGCGCCTTGGCGCATTGATCGGCGCGCAGCCGTTCGTCAGCCACTGCTACCGACGCCCACGCCAAATCGCCTGGCGCTACAACCTGTTCGCTATGGTCCATGGCCGCAGCAGCGACGAGATCAACCACTATCGCGAGCACCTGCGCCAATTGCTGGGTGACGCCTGTGTCGCCGACGAGATGCTGGTGAGCAGCCGCATCCTGAAGAAAACCGGTGTGCGGCTACCGCAAGCGCCACGCTGAACGCAGCTGAATCAAGGAGATTTACATGTTGAGGATCAGCCAATACCTGCGCGCCCTGAGCGGCCAGGCGCCCGCCCCAAGAACCAGCCCACCGGGCAGCAACCGGCCACCGGTGGTGATCTGGAACCTGCTGCGGCGTTGCAACCTGACGTGTAAACACTGTTACGCCACCTCGGCCGACAGTGTCTTTCGCGACGAACTGGATACGCCCGCCGCCCTGACTGTGATCGATGACCTGCACGATGCCGGCGTAAAAGTACTGATATTTTCCGGCGGTGAACCGCTGATGCGCGAGGATCTGTTTGTGCTCAGCGCCTATGCCCGCGCCAAGGGTTTCTTTGTGGCGCTGTCCACCAACGGCACGTTGATCGATGAGCAGAACATCGCGCGGATCAGCGCCGCGCAGTTTGACTATGTAGGCATCAGCATCGATGGCCTGGAAGCCACCCATGATGCCTTCCGGCAACTGAAAGGCAGCTTCGCTCGTTCCATGCACGCGATCCGGCTCTGTCGAGAACGAGGCATTCGCGTGGGCCTGCGTACGACGCTGACCCAGGAGAACCACACGCAGTTGCCCCAACTGCTGGCACTGATGCGCGAGTACGACGTACAGAAGTTTTACCTGTCGCATCTCAACTACAGCGGCCGCGGCAAACGCAGTCGCCAGCTTGATGCGCAGCGGCAGATGAGCCGCGACGCCATGACCTTGATCTTCGAACGCGCCTGGGAAGACATTCAACAAGGCCACGGCACCGATTTTGTCAGTGGCAACAACGATGCCGATGCCATTCTCTTGCTGCAATGGGCCGCGAGCCGCTTGCCTGCGCACTACCCGCACCTGGAAAACATGCTTCGCGCCTGGGGCGGCAATGCCTCGGGCAGCGGTATTGCCAATATCGACAATACCGGCGAAGTGCACCCGGACACCTATTGGTGGCAGCACTCGGTGGGCAATGTCCGGCACACGCCCTTTCGCACGCTCTGGCTGGATCAGCCCGATGCGCTGCTGTCGAGATTGCGTGAGCACCCCCGTGCTGTGGGCGGCCGTTGCGCGCAATGCCGCTGGTTGCCCATCTGCAACGGCAATACCCGCACCCGCGCCTGGGCCGAGGGCGACCTCTGGGGCCAGGACCCCGGCTGTCATCTAAGCGATGAAGAGATCGGCGTGCAGCCGTCACCGCTGATCCCTTGCACCACAGACTGAAGCGTCCGTGCGGTAAACCCTCTGATATGAAGCACCAAGGAAGCCTTATGCCTGCATCCATTGTTATACCGGCCGCACTTGAGTGCGCGTTCAGACCGGGGGAAGTCGCCCTGGTCGGTGCCGGCCCCGGCGACCCCCGGCTGCTGACCCTGCGCGCCTGGAGCCTGCTGATGCAGGCCGACGCCGTGGTCTATGACCGCCTCATCAGCGACGAACTGCTGGCATTGATCCCACCGACCTGCGCGCGGCATTACGTCGGCAAGGCCAGCGGCCGCCACAGCTTGCCCCAGGAACAGATCAACCAACGGCTCGCTGACCTTGCCGACCAAGGCCAACGGGTGGTTCGGCTCAAGGGTGGCGACCCCTTCATATTCGGGCGCGGTGCCGAGGAACTTCAGTACTTGCTGCGACGCGGTATCGACTGCCAGGTGGTCCCGGGCATTACCGCCGCTTCCGGCTGCAGCGCCTATGCGGGGATCCCACTGACCCACCGGGACCTGGTCAACTCCTGCCGTTTCATCACCGGGCACCTGCAACACAATGGCGCGTTGTCGTTGCCCTGGAGCAGCCTGGCCGACTGCAGTCAAACCCTGGTCTTCTACATGGGGTTGGCGAATCTTGGGGTTATCGCCCAGCGCTTGATCGAGGCCGGAATGCCCGCCGACACACCGGCGGCACTGATAAGCAACGGCACACGGCCTGACCAGCATGTCGTGCGTGGCCCGCTGCACCAACTGCCGACCCTGGGGCTTAAGTGCCCGCCCGGAATTGCGACGCTGACGGTGATCGGCACCGTGGTCAATCTGTTCGCCGAACAACCACTGCAATACCCGGCGCGCTTTTCTCCATCCAAGTGAGAGGTGCAAGCCTACTGACTTGAAGGCGATCGGTTTTCTTTGCAGGTGTTTCCAACGCCTTAAACGGTGCGGGAAAACCGGCCCTTCTGTGCGTCACCCAGGTAGGCGTCAAACGCCATTGCGACGCTGCGCATCATCAAATGCCCTTGGGGCAACAGGCGCAATTGGCCGTGATGAATCTTCAGGAGCCCGTCCCGCACATGCTCGTCCAGTTGCCCCAGCGCGTCGGCAAAATACTCGGTGAAGCAGATGCCGTGACCCACTTCGAATTTACCGAAGTCGACCCGGCCATGGCACATCAGCTCACTGATCACGTCACGGCGCAGCAGGTCATCGGCGCTCAAACGGTAACCCCGATGCACCGGCAGCAAGCCTTGATCAATACGGGCATAGTACTGCGAGAGCTCCTTGACACTCTGGCTGTAGCTGTCGCCGACCTTACCGATCGCTGACACCCCCAGGCCGATCAAATCGCAGTCGGCATGGGTGGAGTAGCCCTGGAAATTGCGCTGCAACGTGCCATTGGCCCGGGCCAGCGCCAGCTCATCGTCGGGCAAGGCGAAATGATCCATGCCGATATAGACATAACCGGCCTCGGTCAGGCGCCGGATGGTCAGTTCAAGCAACTCCAGCTTGCGTTCCGGTGGCGGCATGTCCGCTGGGCGAATCAGTCGTTGCGCGCGCACCAGCTCCGGCAAATGGGCGTAGCTGTAGGCGGCAATTCGATCCGGACGCAACGCGATGATTTTGCCGAGGGTGACATCGAAACTCTTCACCGTTTGCAGCGGCAGGCCGTAAATCAGGTCGACGCTGACCGACTTGAATTGCGCCTCACGCGCCGCTGCGACCAGGGCATAAATCTGCGCTTCACTTTGCTGGCGATTGACTGCCGCCTGCACGTCGGGGTCAAAGTCCTGCACACCAAAACTCAGACGATTGAAGCCCAGCTGGCGCAGCGACTGGATCTGTTCGGTGCTGATGGTGCGCGGATCGACCTCGATGGAAAACTCATGGTCATCGCTGTCGTCCATGTCGAATGCCTGGTGTAGACAGCCCATCAGGTCGGCCAGCTGCTCGCGGGTCAAATAGGTCGGCGTGCCCCCGCCCAGGTGCAGTTGCGTCAGCTTGCGCGTACGGTCGAACAAGGCAGCTTGCATCTCGATTTCGCGCTTGAGGTAGGTCAGGTATTCGACGGCACGGTGGGTTTTCTGCGTAATGATTTTGTTGCAGGCACAGTAGTAACAAAGGCTCTTGCAGAACGGAATGTGAATGTACACCGACAGGGGCTTGGGCACAGGCGCCAGGTTGCTATCGGTGACGGCACGATGATAGTCATCGACGGCGAACGCCTGATGAAATTGCGGTGCGGTTGGGTAGGAGGTATAGCGCGGCCCCGGTCGGTCATATTTTTCGACCAGGGCGCGATTGAAATCAAATGAAGGTGTCATGATCAATCCACTCGCTATAGGGTTCACGTCCCGCGCCGCCCGAGTCCTTTTCAAACAGGTTGCAGATGGCATCTACGTGCGGCCGACCGGCCGGAAGGATACTGATGAAACGCTCAGACAGCTCAATCAACCCGTCACCGGCCAATTGCTCCAGCACAGGCCAGGCGGCGTAAAAGTACTGGCGAAAGATCAGTCCGCAACGCGTCTCGATGGCCTGGATATCCAGCTCCAAATCGCACGCCAGGCGTTCCATGACCATGAGCCTGATCTGGCTGCGTGGCTCGCACCGCCAGCCACGACTCGTCGGCAATTGGTCGATGTCCAGGCATTGCTGATACCGTTGCAATTGGTCGGTGTTTTGCGCGTACAGTTCGTCAATCTGACTGATGGCGCCCAAACCGAACCCGATTTGATCGCAATACCCGTGGCGGGTAAAACCTTCACTGGTGCGGCGTAACCGGCCGCGCTCCTGCGCTATCGCCAAATCATCGTCGGGCCGGACGAATTGACCCAGGCCGATGTAGTGATACCCCCCGCCGAGCAACTGGTCAAAACAGCTTTGGCGCATCGCGCTTTTATCATCCAGGCTGCACAGCGCTCTGATGTTGTCCCCGGCCATCGCCCGATAGCGATGGGGTGGCCGTGAGTAGTCAAATACCAGCAGCCGGTCCGGCTCCAGTTCGATAAGAGTGGCCAATTTCAGTGCGAAGCTTTCCGGCGTCTGCCAGGCACGGCCATACCCCAGATCCACATTGATGGAACGATAACCAAAGGTACGCGCGGCATCGATAAGCGAATGGATGGGGGCCGGGTTCTGGTAGCAGTCCACCGACATATCACTGTCGGCACCGATGTCCGGAACGCCAATGCTGACATGGTTGAATCCAAGGTCGCGCAGCACGCCCATGGTCGACCAGTCGGTGTGGTGCAGGTCAACGTCAATACTGTACTCACCGCACTCATGCCCCAGAAGGTTGAATCGGCCACGAAGATGACTCATCAGCCTTCTGAGCTGGGCGATTGCGGGTATACCGCCCCCCAGATGAAACTGCTCGACCCGCTGCCCCGTGCCCAGGTGACAACTGACGAGGTCAATCTCGTGCTGCAGACGTCGAAGGTAGCTTTCACCGCCCCTGTGCTCGCATGAAACATCGCCCGGGGAACACAAGGCAGGCCTAGGGTTGGACGGCAGTTGCACGTTCAGCGACAGCGGACGGCATTTCTGGCGGCTGGCACGTAAAGCGCGAAGCAAATCCAGGGAACCGATCCCTTCATGGAACTTTTCAGTGCCAACAGGGCAGTCGGGATCGAGCACGCCTTGATCGTACCGAACGTTCAGCTCGCCGCGGTTGTGAGATGGGTTGAGCATGACGGGTCTCCGAGACTGGCTGCGCACTACCAGTGTCAGGGCCTGGCGTTCAATGCGTCTTGATTTGTATCAAGCGCAAGCAAATGCTGGTGGTGCATGACCGCCGGGCAAACCTGGTCACCAGGTCAGGTAAAACATCCCTTTGGCCAGCAGCACGATGACGATCATGTGGCAGAACAGGCTGGCATGGATGAAATGCAGGTATCGAGCAGACATCCG
Source organism: Pseudomonas synxantha (assembly GCF_900105675.1). Lineage (NCBI taxonomy): Bacteria > Pseudomonadati > Pseudomonadota > Gammaproteobacteria > Pseudomonadales > Pseudomonadaceae > Pseudomonas > Pseudomonas synxantha. The sequence continues at coordinate 2,996,082 of NZ_LT629786.1, forward strand.
GTCACTTCTGAACAGATACATGGCGGCCAGGAAGTGCAGCAGCACGCTGACGGCGACTGCGATCTTCAACATCAACAATGTACCGAACGATGAGGCCAGTGGTGTGGCAAGGGTCGGCAAATAGCGCAACCAGACCATCCCCGCCCCGGCCCCAAACAACACTAGCAAAACCCATGGAACCAGGGTGCGCGCGCGTCGACCGATACCCTGTTCGACCAACAGCATGACCTTGACCGGCAGCTGTTTACGAATACTTTCCAGGAACAGGACTTCGAAGAACACCGTGCCAATGAAAATCAGCGCGGCAAACAGATGCAACGTCAGAAACAGCGGATAGAGCATGGGATACTCGCTCTCATTTGAGCTGGACACGGCTGACCTACGGCGAGGCAACCGTCAAGCCCATCGTGCTTCGTCGGCGATCTTGGCCAACACCTTTGCGGTCATCCCGGGGGGATGCACAAGCAACACCACCACGCCAACATTCAGGTTCAAGCCTGCAGAGTGGGTTTGAGCAGGATACAGAGCAGGCCGACGCCTGCGATTGATATCAATCAAGTAATCCAGACAAGGCCATTGCGGTGCGCAAGCCGTCGCGTTGCAGGCTGATCTGACCACAGCGGGTGCCGTCGAGAAGCTGTTTGCCGACGCCATCAGCGCTGTAGGCAGGCCGGACATCGCCATCAACACCGTCGGCAAGGTGCTTAAGAAACCCGATATCCCAAACTCGAAGGCTGGGCGTGCGATGGTCATAGTCGCGCAGCACGCGCATACCGACCCTGACCGAAAGCGCTTTTGGATTTACCCGGTAAGGCTGCTTGCGTGAAAGTCGGCGATCTGTTGCCACATCGCGACCGGGTTGGAGTACATGGGGAAATGCCCGCAATGGGCAATTGGCGCCAAACGCACGCCCTGGGCCTGGATATGCGGCAGGTAGGACAATGAAGCGTTGTGCTCGCCGTACATGAACATGCACGGACAGGGCAGGCCGAGGAACTTACCCATCAAATCGGCGTTGTCGGAGAGCTCGACCATCGATTCGAAGATTCCGCGTACAGCGCCTGCGCGAACCTTGTGCCGCAAGCTTGCGGCGTAGAGCGCAGTGGCATAGGCCGGGGCGTGACGGGCGCGCTCGATGAAAGCGGTGAAAAATACGTCGGGATCGTCCGCCGGGTAATCGACGATCTGCCGACTGAGGAAGCAGTCTTCCGGGGCAATGTTACCTTCGATATCAACGAAGCTGAGCACCCGTTCCGGGCATTGATGAGCCAGCATCAGCGCGGTCAACCCGCCCATGGAATGACCGACCAGATGAAAGCGTTCGATACCGAAATGTTCCAGCACCTGCAGCGCGGTTTTCAGCAAAAAGGGGATGGAAATCCGCGAAAGATCACTGCACTGGCTCTCTCCGCAACCCGGTGCGTCATATGCGACGAAAGGATGGCCGACGAACGCGGCCTGCCGCACGATGTCGGCGTAGTCTTCCTTGGTCGAGCCAAACCCATGCAGGAACACGATCGGCGCCCGGACACCATCGCGATGTAGGGCGGCAACGCTCAACTGGACACCCTCTATCGTCAACGGTAGTTGCTCATGAGCAAAGGTTACTGGAGAAGGCACGTTGTTGACTCCTTGAACGAAAAAATTGCACCGGACCAGATTCACCGGCTGACAGACACGCAATTTCAGGCTTATCAAGTGGCTTGTAAATTCCTAATTAGGGAATGCTTTCATATGTCAAACCTATCGTCGCTGTTCGTGGGCAACCCTTTGGCCATTCATGCCTTGGCCCGTAACCGCGCAACCACTTCCTCGACCACAGGGTTGGGGCGGTGCGCATGCCAGGCAACTGCGGTAGTCACAACATTGAGTTTCTGGGTAAGTGGGCGAAACACAACGTTGCCCGGGGCCAGCTTTTTCAACGACGCGGGCACCAGTGCAATACCTTGGCCGTAGCTGACAAAGGCAATTTGCGAGGCGACGGAGCGCACTTCATGCAAAACTCGAGGGGAAAAGCCGCTGGTGCGGCAGGTCGCAATCAGATTGTCGAAATAGACCGGGCTGACCTTGCGAGAAAACATCACCAACGGCTCGTTGGACAAACTGGACAAACTGATTCGCGTGCGCGAAGCCAGGGGATGATCACTGGGCATCGCTACCATCAAGCGATCCTGGGTCAGCGGCAGCGAATTGATCGACGCCCCCAGGTCTCCATCCAAACGAGCGAAGGCCAGGTCGATATCGCCGGCCTCCAGCGCCGGAACGGCATCGACACTGTCGATCTCCCTCACGGATACGGTGAGGTGCGGGTAATCACTCTTCAATTGCTCGATCAAACCCGGCAAGACATCAAACATTGCCGTAGAGATCGCACCGATGGTCAACATCCCCGACTGCCCCGTCACCGCCTCCTCCACGGCCAGCTCCAGGCGCTCCAGCTGGTCGGCGAACTTGCGCACCGCCGGCAGGATCGCGGCACCGACCGGCGTCAGTTTCGCGCCGCGTCGAGAGCGATCAAACAGCTTGACCTTGAGCGCCTGTTCCAGCACCTGGATCTGCTCACTCAGCGGCGGCTGGGACATGCCCAGGCGTTTGGCGGCGCGGCCGAAATTCTGTTCCTCGGCCACGGCCAGGAACAACCAGAGGTGCCGTATCAGACGAAAGTTGATCATGATTAATCCATAGGTTGAGCGTATAGAACGCTTCTGTGATTAGTAATATACCTATCAAATTGTGTCGCTGACACTGGACGCCTCCGTTACCATAGAGGCTACCCCATGAGCGTTTTGAATTTGCTGGATCGTTTCGCAGCACTGGACACCAACACGGTCTCCGACGCACTCGACTTCCTCGGCCTGCCAGGTGCCACCGTCGGGTTACGCCCGCTGTGGAATTGCCCGAAAATCGTCGGCCGCGCCAGCACTGTCCTGCTGGCGACTAAATCCGACACCGCTTCCACTGCGCACCTGATTACCCCGGTGGTAGAGCAGATCGACAGTGACGATCGTGTGTTGGTCATCGCCGGCGGCATCGAAGGCATTTCCTGCTGGGGCGATATTCTCGCCAACGCCGCGGTCATCAAGCAGGTGCGCGGTACGGTAATCGATGGTTTCAGTCGGGACATCGATGGCAGCGCGTCGATTGGCTATCCGGTTTACGGACGCGGCGTGACCATGATCAGTGCCCGCAATCGGGTGGTTCAGATCGATGCTGCCATCACCATCAGCGTAGCCGGCGTCGATGTCAGCGAGAACGACTATGTGATCGCCGATAACTGCGGCACCGTATTCGTGCCTTCAGCCTATATCGAAAAAGTCATCGATCTTGGCGAGCGGATTGCCCGCCGCCAGGACGGCATGGTCGAGGCCGTTCGCAGCGGCCGCTCGGTCGCCGAAGTGATGCATGACACCCAATTCGAAGCGATCCACGTAGAGCGCGCCTGATGAATCTTGAAGACAAAGCACTGATCGCCTTGTTTGATGGCCTGGACACCCCTGGCGTCTCCGATGCGCTGGATAAGCTCGGCCTGCCCGGCCAATGCCTTGGCGTGGCACCACTGGACAATTACCGCCACGTCATCGTCGGGCCGGCGTTCACCGTGCAGTACGTCCCGGCCAGTGTCCCGCCGGGCACGGTGGGTGATTTCATCGAAGACGTCGCGCCCGGCGACGTGGTGGTCATCGACAACGGCGGCCGTACCGATTGTACCGTCTGGGGTGACATCATGACCCAGTACGCCGGTACCCGGCATATCGCGGCCACCGTCATCGACGGTGTGTGCCGTGACGTCAACAAAGCCCTAGACGATGGCTACCCGATCTTCAGCAAAGGCCGCTTCATGCGCACCGGCAAAGACCGGGTGCAGGTGCAGTCGGTCAACCAACCGGTGTCCGTTGGTACAGCCCGAGTCTGTGCCCGCGATATCGTGGTGGCCGACGCCAACGGCGTAGTGATCGTGCCTCGCGGCCGTGCGCCGGAAGTGGCGGCATGTGCTCGTCAAATCGAATCAGTCGAAGCCGACATTCGCGCCCTGATCGCTCAAGGAAAAACCCTTAAACAAGCCCGGGATGCGCTGGGTTACCACAGCCTGCAGAGGAAAGTCTGATGACCACGCTCCCCCTTCCCCCGAATTTTCAAGAACAGGCAAAAGTATCGGGCGGCTCCACTCTGGAGTTGATGAACCTCACCGACTGGAGGCCCCGGGCATGAACACCGACTTTCAGCGACTGAACCAACGCCTGGCGAATGCGCAGCCTTCGGCGACTTATCGGATCATGGATCGAGTGGCCGAGCGCCGGGGTCAAGGAGCGAAGATCATCTCGCTGTGCGCCGGCGAACCGGATTTCGATACCCCCAGACATGTGCGTGAGGCAGCCATTCACGCCATCGAGCATGGCCATACCCGCTACACCCAGGTTTCCGGTGTACGTTCATTGCGCGAAGCGGTGGCGGCCAAGTTCCGTCGCGAAAACGGTCTGGACGTAAGCTGGCAAGACACGCTGGTGTGCAACGGTGGCAAACAGGTGATCTACAACGCCCTGGCCGCTACTCTCAACGAGGGCGACCAGGTCATCGTAGCAGCGCCATACTGGGTCAGTTACCCGGAAATGGTGCAACTGTGCGGCGGCGAAGCGCGGATCGTTACCTGCGATGCCGTTACCGGTTTCAAACTGACGCCCGCGGCACTGGCCGTCGCGATCACCCCGCAGACCCGTTGGTTGATCCTCAACTCTCCGTCCAATCCGACAGGCGCGGTGTACAACGAGACGGAGCTTCGTGCCTTGGCGGCAGTGCTGCTGGAGCATCCCCACGTTCTGATCCTGGCCGATGATATCTATGAACACCTGATTTTCGACGATCAGGCGTTCTACACCCTGGCCCAGGTGGAGCCACGACTGGCACCACGAACCCTGACCATGAACGGTGTGTCCAAAGCCTACGCCATGACTGGCTGGCGCATCGGCTTTGCCACGGGGCCGCGCTGGTTGCTGGAGGCCATGGAAAAACTGCAAGGCCAACAGACCTCGGGCGCCAGCTCGGTTTCGCAGCAAGCCGCGCTCGCCGCGCTGGAGGGGCCGAAAGACTTTATCCGCGAAAGCCGTGCTGCTTTTCAGAGCCGTCGCGACTTGATGGTGGCGCTGCTGAACGACACGCCAGGGCTGGAATGTGTAACCCCGGCGGGGGCGTTCTATGCGTTCGCCTCTTGCGCGGGCCTGATCGGCCGCATCTCGCCCGCCGGGCGAGTGCTGCACACCGACGAAGATGTCGCCCATGCGTTGCTCGACGAAGCGGACGTGGCAGTGGTGCATGGCAGTGCGTTTGGCCTTGGCCCCTACATTCGTATTGCCTATGCACTGGACGACGCCTCATTGCGCCAAGCTTGCGAGGCTATCCGGATGTTCTGTACGTCCTTGCGTTAACGCTGATGAATGAACAAAACCCGGCCATGGCCGGGTTATGGTCGATGGAAGGAGCATGGTGGAATACCGGCCCCTCCCTACGCTTTTAACTGATTTTGATCACGACCTTGCCGAACGGACCGCGAGCCAAGTGCTCGTAGGCTTCGCGCGCTTGTGCAAACGGGTACACATGATCGATCACGGGACGGATGTGATGGGTGTTCAAGAACTCGTTCATGCGGTCGAACGAAGAGCGTGGCGCAACGGCGATACCGCGAATCGTGGTTTGGCGGAAGATCATCGGCATCAAGTTCAGCGCAGCAGTCTGGCCTGTCAGGAAACCGATCTGAGCAATACGGCCACCCACTTTGGTTGCTTGAACAGAATCGTTGACACCGTCGCCGCCGGCCACTTCCAGCAACAGGTCAACGCCTTTGCCGTCGGTAAGCTTGAGGACCTCGGCAGCCCAATCCGGCGTCTTGCGGTAGTTCACACCCGCGATCGCACCCAGCTTGATGACGGCTTCAAGGTTTTCGTCGCGGCTCGAAGTAACGATGACCTTGGCGCCCAGTGCCATGGCAATCTGCGCGGCGAAGATCGATACACCGCCCGTGCCCTGTACCAGTACGGTCTGGCCTACTTCGATCTGGCCGAAATCCACCAGCGAATACCAGGCAGTCAATGCTGCGATTGGAAGGGTCGACGCTTCTTCATCACTCATATCGTCAGGCGCCCTAACTGCGCTGTCTTCATGGATGATCATGAACTCAGCCAGGCCGCCAGGCAGGGGTGAGCCGAAGCAGTAATCGGGCTCGTCATGGGCTGGCATGCCATCGATCCAGCGCGAGTACAGATGGGAGTTGACGCGGTCGCCGACAGCGAAGCGGCTGACGCCCTCGCCCACTGCCACGACGGTGCCGGCCGCGTCGCTTACCGGAATCAGCGGCTTGGGAACCATATGGGGCTCGTAGATACCATCAACGATGGCTTTATCGCGGAAGTTGAGAGACACGGCACCGACCTTGACCAGCAGCTCGCCTGCCTTGGGCGTTGGGGTTTCAGTATCTCCCTGTTGCAGGTTATCCAGGCCAAAATCTTTCAGAAGCCACGCTTTCATTTTTTCTCTCCATTCGAAGTGGACGCCAGACGGTCGGTTCGACAGCCTGTTTACCCAGAGCATTGTTTCGCTTGGAGCGATTCGGATAAATGTTCAACGATGTACAAGATTGTTACCCTTCCAGGTAACAAACCCACCCTGCTATCACACTTGGAGACTCGAATGGAGCTCTTACAGTCAATGCGCGTGTTCGTCCGACTCGCCGAATCAGGCAGCTTTACCAAGGTGGCAGAGGCTACACAAACAGGGCGCCCCTACATCACCAGATCGATTCAGGAGTTAGAGGCTTCTCTGGGCGTGCGCTTGTTCCAACGCACCACCCGCAAGGTCAATTTAACGGCCGAAGGGGAGAGATTTTACGAGCGGGTCAAATGCATTTTGGCTGACATTTCGAACACCACTTCGATGTTCGATTCCAGCGGAGCCATGTTGCAAGGCCGACTGCGTGTCGACATCCCCAGCGCTTTTTCACAGCGAAGCTTTATCGAAAGCCTGAAAACGTTTACCGCAGCGTTCCCTGACATCGAACTCGTCGTGGGCGTTACTGACAGGACAGTCGACCTTGTTGCAGAAGGCGTTGACTGCGTATTGCGAATTGGCGAACTGCCTGACTCAAGCATGGTGGCTCGTCAAATTGGAACAGTGGAAATGGTCACCTGCGCCTCGCCAGCCTATCTAGAGGAATGGGGAGAACCCAAGACACTGAACGAGCTGGTCAACCACAGAGGCGTCAACTTCCTCTCAGGGCAAAGCAACAGGCCGCTTTCCTGGTCTTTTCGAGGTAAAGGAGCCGATCAGCCTTATACCTGTCGCGGCACCATCACCGTCAACGAATCGAATGCTTACGTCCACTGCGCCGTGGCGGGCTTCGGCATCATTCAAGCACCGGGCATCACCGTCGACGCGTCGCTGGCCAGTGGCGAGCTTAGGGAAGTACTGCGACTTTACCGACCCACGCGACGCAAGGTTTCGGTACTGTATCCCAGCAGGACGCACCTCGCGCCACAGGTGCATGCGTTTGCAGATTGGCTACGCGAACACTTCCCAGCGCTTCATCCAGCGTGGTTCAAGGCTGAGTAATGGGTGATACAGTTGAACCAGCGAATCGATCCGGCCAAAAGCTCCGTCTGGCGAGGGCTCGATACCGAGTACAGGCGTCGAAAGAAACCGCTTGTTCATCCTGCTTGCTCAGTGTGCAAGCCCGGCCTTTTCAAGCACCTTGTCCAACCATGATTGGTCAATCACGCCGGATGCGATCTCGGCCTTTACCTCTTCTTCATGGGCCTCATGAGCACGTGCCTTGACCAACACCTCTTCTGCGTCATCCTGAGAAAACGCAACAAACCCGTCTTCATCGCCGACGATAATGTCGCCTGGGTTGATGAGCATTCCTCCAATGGACACGGGAACGTTGATCTCGCCTGGACCGCTTTTATAGGGACCACAATGCACCACACTTCGGGCGTAGCAAGGAGTGTCTTCGAAACTTGCGACGTCACGAATTGCACCGTCCACAATGAAGCCAACGCATCCACGTTTCTGAGCATACAGCTTGATCAGCTCGCCAATCACTGCGTTATGGGTATCGCCCTGAGCATCAATTACAAGCACGTGGCCCTCTTCAAGTAACGTCAGTGCTTTATAAATGTAAAGGTTGTCACCTGGCCGGGTCTTGACCGTCAATGCAGTACCGACAAGCTTTCCCGTACGGTTGTAGCGGTTCAAGCCTCTGGCACCTATGTGTCGCCCCATGTTGTCGCTGATATGAGGCGTTACAACCCGGCGGAAGGCGTCGATAAGATCCGCTGACGCGAGAGGTGGGGATGTAAGGATGCGAGAACCTGGGAAAGACATGATGACCTCCTGAACATAATTAAGCCCTGCTGGGTTGAAGTCATGTTAAGGAAATAAAAACGTTACTTTTAGCGATATTTAGTCATGCAAACCCATCACTTTTACTCATTATCTCCCAAAGAGGAATCCAGGATGAGGTGGCTGAAGTCACAACATTGTCGAGCAAGGTGTGCGATCTCAAGACTCAATCCTTGCAGGCGATCGGCGCGATGCACAGCTGCGTAGCGAATGTGTGGCAAGGGCGGTTGTGTGTGGATGATTTTCAGACGACCTTGTTTGATGATGGAAGCAAGGCAATTTTTTGGTAGATAACTGATACCCACCCCTGAAATGGTTAGCCCCACTTGAGCCACAAGATAATTACTGGTCAATGTTCTATTCAATCGAACATCGTGCTCGGCCAGCCAGCGCTCGTAAATGAGCCCGGTACCCGAACTACCGCCTTGAGTCAACACGGTGTAAGACGCCAACGACTGCAATTGCATTGGTTCGTTTTCCTGATAAAGGTCCGGAGCGCTCATCCAGACGTTCTCAACCGCGTCGAGTTGGGTGCTGGCAAAACGTGCATCACTGAATATCTCTGGCACGATGATCAAGTCCAGCTGATCGTTTTCCAGCTTTTTGAACAACTCGGAGCTCAGTTCAATGGAGGGCTCCAATGCCACTTTTGGATACGCCGCGCGGATCTTCTCGACAAGCGATGGTAGCCACGTCAAGGCCGTCAGCTCAGTGACCCCTAATCGATATCGCCTGACCAGTGCCTCTTTGGAGCTAATTCGATCCAATAAGTAGTCTCGCTGCCGCAGCATCTCAACTGCACATTCGAACAACTCCTCGCCCTTGGGCGTCAGTCGAGCGTTGCGTTTGGAACGGTCGAAAATGGGCACGTCGAAAGCGTCCTCCAGCTCCTGAACACGCTTTGATATGGCTGACTGGGACATACTGAGCTTGATGGATGCGGCCTCGAAGCTCCCCAGCTCAACGATCCAGTAGATTGCTTCAAGCTGTTTGAGCGTAATCATTCTGACACCTACCTGAAAATAATTACCCGATTATTACTTCAACTCATCGCTAATAGTAAATCTATACCCTGGCTGCTTATCCGTAATCGAGGTGTATGACGACTAGCCCAGCGTCCAGGCACAATCAAAACATAACTTAAAGAGATGATTTACAATGAGTATTTGTCGCTTTTATTGATTGTTTGCCCACTCTAAATTAAGTGCGAATACCTACAACAATAAGGTCGCACCATGGCTATCTCGCAGTCTGCCAAGCCTATTGCTCGCAGCAGCTACCGCTGGGCTGTAGCAGGTTTGATTTTCATCATCTACACCATCGCGGCAGCAGACAGGGCCAACCTGGGCGTCGCGATGCCATTCATCCGTAAAGAATTCGACATGAGTAACGCAGAGGCAGGCGGCCTTATGAGCCTTTTCCTCCTCGCTTACGCACTGGCGCAAATCCCGGCGGGATTTGCCTTTGCCCGCATAGGCGTCAGCAAAATACTGCCGGGGGCAATGATCCTGACCTCGATTCTGACAGGGCTTGTGGGCACTGCCGGATCACTTCTGATGCTGAAAATCTACCGGTTTGGCTTGGGGCTTGCCGAAGGCCCATTGCCGATCAGCATGACCTCGACCATCAACAACTGGTTCCCCGCGAAAGAGAAAGGTATTGCCTCTGGCATCTTCCTATCTGCAGTCAAGTTTGGCCCAGTCATTGTTCCTCCCCTCTGCGCGATCATCATCTCGGTATGGGGGTGGCGAGAGATTTTCATATTCTTCGCCGTGCCCGGCATCATCCTGTCGCTCGTTTGGTATTTCCTGGTTGCTGATCACCCGTCGAAAAGTCGCTTCGTTAACAAGGCTGAACTTGAGTACATACTTGAGCAGTCCGACCCCATGCAGGCGAATGCAACCGACTTGAGCAAGCCCTCTGCAAATTGGCTGAATACACTGGACAGAATCATTAAACGTCGGGCGGTGCCCGCGCTCACTTCAAACGGTCAGGTTTTCAAATCCTGGAATATTTGGGGATGTGCGACCAGCTATTGCTTCCAATTAGGTGTTTCCAGTGTGCTTTTGACTTGGATTCCCACCTACCTCGTTACGGTAAAGAACTTTTCCATCATGAATATGGGGCTCGTTTCAGCAGCGCCATGGGTGGGAGCGGTACTGGGCAACCTGCTTGGCGGTTACTTCTCTGACCGTTTCCTGGGTGGGCGCCGCAAGCCTGGCATGCTGCTGTCCGCGATCGGTACGTCGCTGATGATGTACCTGCTGATCAACTCACCCGCAGAGCCTCTGTCTTACGGGCTGCTGCTGATGCTGACGGGTGTTGTCTTGAGCCTGGGTTTTTCATCCTACATGTCCTACCCGATGGGGTTGGCGTCCAAAGCCAGCTTTCCGATCGCCAACGCGATCGTGAACATGGTTGGGCAGCTGGGTGCTGCGGCGACCCCCTTTTTAACCGGCCTTCTGCTGGACAGCTATGGCTGGAACTATGTCTTCATCTTCCTTGCAATCGGTTCCTTCACAAGCTTCATCCTCTTGCTAAGCATTGCCGAGCCCATCCCTGGCAAGCAGCGGGGTTAGCGGCGGTCACCGTCAGTTGAACCTGGCGGCAAGGCTACTTCCTCACTCAGATGCCCTGGACAAACTCGAACTGCCGGGCCAATGCTTCGCGGTGATGCCGCTGGGTAACTCCAAGGTCGTCATAGGCCCAGCGTTTACGGCGACTTCATCGAAGACGTTGCGCCAGGCGACATTGTGGTTATCGACAATAATGGCCGTACCGACTGCATAGTATGGGGTGACATCATGACCCAATACGCAGGTGCCAGAAGCATCGGCATTGCGGATGCCAACGGCGTACTCGTTGTCGCGCGTGACAAAGCACGCGAAGTAGCCGAATGCGCACATAACATCGAGAAGGTTGAAGCTGATATTCGCCCCTGAGCGCTGAAGGAAAAACCCTGAAGGAAGCGAGAAGCCTGCTGGGTTATCACACGCTGCAGCGCAAGTCATAGAGCGTAGCGCGCCCTACGGACCATTTATCGCCGAGTAAAAATTTGATAGCTTCAGTTCTCGCTTCATCTGCCGCTATTGCTATATCGATTTGTCGCCGTCCGTAACGTGCCTTATCTTGCAAACTGTCAAAGGCAATCCGGCAGGTAGACAACTCTTGAGTGAATACCTGCTGCGAGTCTCCGGGGGGGCTCGCTGGCAATGTCGCGGCAATGACCTGGCGAAACACCATAAGAGAACCTGGCGAATGGACAATGGACAATACGAAAGGCGGGCAGCGACGGCGGCGTCCGACTCATTGCCGCATATTCTGCTGATCGACGATGTTCCTGAAGATATCCGTGCCACACTCGTTCTGCTAAAGACCCAGCCTTGGCGCCTTTCGCTGGCCAGCGACGCCCATCAGGGCTATCAACGGGCACTGAGCCTGCGCCCGGATCTGATCGTTCTGGATGTTCACATGCCCCAGATGGATGGCTTCAGCCTGTGCAGGCTATTACGCGAGGCACCGGCCACCCGGCATACCCCGATCCTGTTTCTGTCGTCGGCCAATACGCCACTGGAGCGCCTCGAGGGGCTGGCGGTCGGCGCGGTCGACTACATTCCCAAGTCCTACGACCCCGAAGAAGTACTGGCACGCATCAAGATTCACCTGCAATTGACTTGGCGAGCGCCGCCGGCCATTCAGGACGGCCCGGTCGATCCGCAACCACAAGGTGATGAAATCGTGCTGAGGGCGGCGATGCGATTGATTGAAAACCAGCTGGACGATATACCCTCCCTGCCCTGGCTGGCCCAAAAAGTCGGCACCCATGAAAAACGTCTCACCGCGATCTTCCGTGAGCACCTGGGGCTGACCGTGTTCGCCTATATACGCGATGCCCGGCTGCGTCGCGGCCAGGAACTGCTCGGCGAAAGCGCCATGAGCGTGCAAGACGTCGCCGAGCTGGTGGGCTTTCGCAATGCCTGCAACTTCGCCACCGCCTTGCGCCAGAGAATCGGCATGACGCCCAGTCAGTTTCGTCGGCAAACCCTGGGCATTGAAGATGCAGAGCTGGCCGGACGCACCTGATGCGGTTTCTACAGCTCCTGCTGCTGACGTTGGCGTTGTTATCCGCAGGCCCGCTACGCGCCGCCCCTGTGCAAAGTTGCCAGGCCGAGCAGCTGGACCTGATGCCTACGCTGCAAATTTTCGAGGATACCCAGGCCAGCCTGAGCCTGGACGAAGTGGCTGGATTGCCCGCAGCGCGTTTCAACACCCCGACCCCAGACTGGCCGCCCCAAGGCTATAGCCGCTCCGCGTTCTGGTTAAAAATGCAGCTCACCAATTCAAGCGATGCGGCCTGTTCGCGCCTGCTGGTGGTTGGGGCGCCGCGCCTGGAGGACATCCGCGTCTATCAGTCCACCGGCGGACGTTGGAGTGATGCGCATGCGGGAAGCACTCATCCCCTGGCCGAATGGCCCCAGCCACCTGCGCGCCAGCCGGCGTTCCCGATCTCACTGGCGGCGCGGGAAAGCGTCACGGTGTTCGTGCGAGTGGCGAGCAATTTCCAAATGCTGCTGGAACCGCAACTGTGGTCCGAACCGGCGCTGCTGCGCAGTCAGCAACAGACCTACCTGAGCGATGGACTCACCCTCGGCATTGTCCTGCTGGTCGTGCCTTTCGGCCTGATCGTCGGCTGGATCCTGCGCTCCCCCTTGCTGACCGTGAACGCAGGGGCGGTGCTGAGCTACATCCTGCTCACCTGCATCCTCAATGGCTACCTGGTCTATTGGCCCACCGCACTGGGCTGGACACGCGAGTTGCTGACCTGCGCCAGCGCGGTCTCGTTCGTTCTGTTTCTGGCCTACATGCGCGTGTTGCTGCAGGTGTCCCGCCTGCCCCGCATCATTGGCTGGAGCTATTGGGTGCCGCTGTCGGGCTGTATCCTCGGCCGACTCTGGTGGCTGAAAGTCGATGCCGTCCAGGGTGCGCAGCTGGTCCAGGTATCGCTGATGAGCTTCTACGCAGTGCTGCTCGCGACATTATTCATGGCCTGGCGCCGGCGCCTGAGCTACAGCTGGATGGCCTGGCTGGTGCCAGCGCTCTTGCTGGGCCAATTGCTGATGCGGATTTTCTTCCCTCAGGAACAACTGCCCTGGCAGTCTGCGCAAAGCAAATACAGCTTATCGTCTACGTTGGCAGGCGTCGCGTTGCTGGTGTGCACCCTGATCATGGAAGTGGTCCGCAGCCGCGACCGCGAAAAGCACGCGCTGTCCAGCCTCGAACAACAGCGCCAGGCCGAGCACGAACGTCTGGAAAGCACCGTGGCACTGCGCACCGCGCAGTTGCGCGACTCCCTGGCGGCTCGCAGTGCGCTAATGGCGCGGATCAGCCACGACCTGCGCTCGCCGCTGGTACGCATTATCGACTACGCGCGCCTGTTGCACGGCGGGCCAAACCGCGATTACCCAGCCACGATCGAACGCAATGCCCGCCAGCAGCTGGAGCTGATCGATGAGATGCTCGAATTCTCCCGTGGCGAGCTGGAACAAATGCAACTGGCCCTCGCGCCGGGGTATTTGTACGGTTTCCTCAAGGAGATCGCCGACGAGGCCGGCTTTCTCGCGGCGCGTCAGGGCAACAGCTTCGAAGCGGTGCTTGCCGATGACCTGCCGCCTCTGGTCGAGGCCGACTTCAAACGTCTTCGACAAATTCTCATGAACCTGCTGGCTAACGCGGCAAAATTCACCCACAACGGCCAGATCCGTTTCGAAGTGAGCGGTTACCCGGGGGCAACCGCCGATGGCGTGGAATTGCGCTTCAGCGTGATCGACACCGGCATCGGCGTTGATCCGCAAGAGTTCGAACAACTGCTGCAACCCTTCCGCCGCGGCCGCAATGCGCAGCGCTACGACGGCAGCGGGCTGGGCTTGTCGATCGTCACCCAACTGCTGGAGCGCATGGACAGCCGGCTCGAGCCCCAGGCCACCGAGCAAGGCGGCAGCCACTTTAGTTTTCGCCTGCAACTCAGATGCGCTGAGGAGCATGACCTGGAACTCGGCCTCGTCGACAACAACGCCACGCCGCTCGATGGCCAGGGCAAGCACGTTCTGCTGGTCGATGACGTCGAGCAGAACAGCGAATGGCTTTATGACCTGCTGGCCGGCTACGGTTTTGACGTGAGCATGGCGGCGAACGGCGAAGACGCCTTGGCCTGCCTGGCCGGACAATCGGTCGACCTGCTGATCAGCGACCAGATGATGCCCGGCATGGACGGCTGGGAACTGTTGCGGCAGGTGCGCGAGCGCTGGGGCCACTTGCCGGTGATGCTGTATTCCGCGGTCCCGCCACGCAGGCCGCAGGATTATCCAGACAATCTGGTATTCGATGCAGTACTGCTCAAGCCCGTCGACAGCCGAGAATTGCTGGCTTGGGTCAAGATGCTGGCCTGCACGGATACAGTGCGCCGCGCAATGGCTCGGGAGTTCTAGCATGCCGGGCTCGGGTTATCGGCTGCTCTTGCTTTGCCTTGCGGCTTGGCCCTGGGCGTCGGTGAATGCCGGACAACAGGCGCCCAGCACCCTCACGCTCGACGACACGACCGTCACCGCCCGACGCCGCGAGGAAGCCCCACAAGACGTGCCGATTCCGATGAGCGTGCTTCACGGCGAGCAACTGGACGAGGCCGGCCTGCATCGGCTTCAGGACATCCAACAACGAGTGCCCGGCCTGGTGGTGTCCGGTCACGATGCACGTTTCGCCGGGTTCGGCCTGCGCGGCTTCGGCGCCACTGCCTACAACGATGGCCTGGAAGGCAGCGTTGGCACCTACGTCGATGGCGTTTACCAGGCGCGCCAGGGCATGGCCTTCACTGAATTGATGGACATCGAGCGCCTCGAAATTCTGCGCGGGCCACAGGGCACCCTGTTCGGCAAGAACACCACGGCCGGGGCGTTGAACATCATCACCCAACAGCCGACCTTTCAACCCGAAGCCAACTTCGAAGCACGCTACGGCGAGCACGGTTTGCGGGAATATCGCGGGGCGATTTCCGGCCCCCTGCAGGACGACGTACTGGCCGGGCGCCTGAACGTCTTCAACAGTTCGGTCGATGGTTCAGTGGACAATCTGCAAGATGGCACCCGCCTCGGCGACGCCGACAGCCAGGGCCTGCGTGGGCAATTATTATGGACGCCGAACCCGGACTTCAGCGCGCGCCTGATCGCCGACCATGCCGAGCAAAACGAGGCCGGCAACGTGCTGCTGGTCAATCACTACAGCGCCCAGACTCGCCAGCGCGCCAAGTTCCTCGGCTATCCGCTGGCTGAACCCGCCCCTTACAAGCGCGAGACCCGCATTGACGCGCCGGGGCGTCCGCATACCTTGCAGAGCGGTGTCTCACTGGAGTTGAACTGGGACCTCGACGCGGCGCTGCGCTTGACCAGCATCACCGCCTACCGCGACTGGGACTACCGCGCCGCTCGCGACGGCGACAGCACTGCGCTGTCGGTGGCCGAGTCCGAAACCGAGCTGGGTCACCGCCAGTTCAGCCAGGAATGGCGCCTGTCCGGCACCGCCGGCTCGTCCATCGACTATGTCGCCGGGCTCTATTATTTGCGTCAGCAGCTCGACCGCAAGATCGACGTCGAATTCGGCAAGGACGCCGCGCCCTGGTTCGTCGGCGATCAACTGGAGCCGCTGAAAAAACTCTACGGCATCAACTTCACCGATCCCAAGCAGGTGCCGGCCTTGCTGCTCGAAGGCGCCCAACAACGTTACGACGGCGAGCAAAGGGGCGACAGTCGGGCCATTTTCGGACAGCTTTCCTGGCGCCCGATTGACGCGCTGGAACTCACCGGCGGCCTGCGCTACAGCCAGGATCGCAAAGACGGCTGGGTCTCCCGCGACGTCAGCAATCTCGCCCCGCTAAATGGCTTGCCCGCGGTTTTCCAGGCGGGCGGCCAATTGCTGCGCGGCATCGCCCTGGGCGGTGGTTATTACCGTGAAGATGCGATTGAAGAGCACAACGTCTCAAGTTTGCTCAGTGCCAGCTACCGCTTCAACGATGCCGTGATGGGCTATATCAGCGGGTCGCGGGGCTACAAGGCCGGCGGCATCAATTTCGATGTGGTTGGCCCGTTCACCGCGCCCACTTTCGAGCCGGAGCGTGCCACCTCCCTGGAACTGGGCATTAAAACGCGCTTCTGGGACGAGCGCGCGATGCTCGACCTCGCCGTCTACCAGACCGACGTGGATAACTACCAAGCGCTGACCTATAGCCCGCCGACATCGCTGTTCGCCCCCCCGCTGCGCGACAACCTGATCAACGTCGGCAAAGTCCGCCTGCGCGGCATCGAACTGGATTCCGCCTGGCAACTGCAGCCCCAACTCACCTGGCGCCTGGGCCTGGCCTGGAGCGATGCGCGCTACCGCAGCTTCCCCAACGCACCATGCCCACCCGCCTCGGGCCAATGGACCTGCGACCTCAGTGGTGATCGCCTCTACAACGCGCCGCAATGGAACCTCAGCAGCGGCCTCGACCACAGCCACCCGCTGGCGCATGGGCTGGAAGCCTACAGCGGCATCGATTACAGCTTCAGGTCCGGCTACTACGGCACCCTCGAAGGCGGCGAAGGCAGCTATCAACCCAGTTATGGCCTCACCCATCTGCGCCTGGGCCTGCGCAGCCAGGACCGTGCCTGGGAGGTGGAAGGCTGGGTGCGCAACCTCTTCGATCGCCACTACATCACCGCCGTGTATTCACTGCTCGGCGCCGGTGACTACGGCGTCATGACCGGCAGCGAACGCACCCTCGGCACCACCGTCAGGCTTCGCTATTGAGCGAAATGAACCGCGTCGGACAAAACGCCAAACGGTTACCGCCGGCCTTTTTCGACAGGTACATGGCCTGATCCGCCTTGCTGATCAGCCCATCGATCTCCACCCCATGCTCAGGATAAAACGCCACCCCGATACTCGCCGCAATCTCAACCGTCTGCGCGCCAATCACAATCGGGGCATTGGCCGCCTGCAGCATCCGCTTGAGCAATGGCTCGCTGTCTTCCACGGCCTGTAAACCTACCAGCCCCGCCACAAACTCATCGCCCCCCAGCCGCGCCAGCGTATCGCCTTCACGCAACGTCGCATTGATCCGTGCCGCGACAATCTCCAGGACCCGATCGCCCCAATCATGCCCATAACTGTCGTTAAGCGCCTTGAACCCATCGAGGTCAATAAACGCGATGGCCACTTTCTGCTGATGCAGACGCGCCTTGCCCAGCGCCTGGCGCATCCGCTCGGCCAACAGCAGCCGATTGGGCAATTGCGTGAGCGCGTCATACCGGGCATCACGCTCCAGCAATTGGAGGCGCTGTTTCATCTGCGTCACATCGCTGAACAACGCTACATAGTGCTGGACATTGCCGTGACGGTCATGCACTGCACTGATGTTGATGCGGGAGGTCATCTCCCGGCCGTTCTTATGGCTGCTTTGAATCTCACCGGCCCAATGCCCGTGGAAATCCAGCGCATTCTTCATTGGCGTATAAAACGTCGCGAGCCGACGCACCAGGCGATGGGAATTCAACTCCCGCCCCAGCACTTCGTCCTGCCCGTAGCCGGTGAGCCGGGTGAACGCCTCGTTCACCGCGATAACCCGGCCGAACGGGTCGACGAGGATAATGCCGTCGCGCGCGTGGCTGAACACGGTGGCGGCCAACTCCGGGCACAGGCTGTTGAGGCGACGCTCGTAAGCGCCTTCGTCACGACGGGTCGGCCAGGTGTTGGAATCGAAGCCCTGCCGGGCCAGATAGGCGACCAGCAAAGAGAGCGATTTGTGCAGGCGGGTCAGTGCATGCGTGGCGAGCCTGGAGTTCAGGCAGTAGCGACGGATGAAGGTGCGCAGGTTCATGGTACGCGGTGCTCGGTTGCAGCGGCAGGGTTGAGTGAAGGGAGATTATCGAGGTGCAGGCCTGTCGAGGCCTTTGCGCGAACGGATGAGAGCTTTGCGGGAGGGGATGAATGGGAAAGATTTTCTGCGGTGTCAGCCGGGGCTGTCAGTCACTGGGGGAGCCTATTATGGTTTCGACAACTGCCGTTGTAACTCCGGCTTTCAGCGCAGTACATCCCTGTGCCCCGGCCAGTTCAATCATAAGGAGCAGTTGGTGCGTTACTACCATTGCTTGTCGGGACAGGCTCGTGAAGCGGTGCGCTGCCAGACGTTTGCGGGCAGAGTTAATGCCACGCCGATAGCCGCCAAAAGCTGATTGCCTCGTACCGCTTCACGGCGGCTGGCTAGGCCCCCGGCGTCCGCCCTGCCCGCGGCGGGGGCCAGGCAGGCACTACTACCGCACGCTCGCCAGTAACCCAAGAAACAGCTTGTGATCCAACGGCGGCGTCACATCAGCATAGATCACCTTCAACACCGCGCTGTCGTTGGCGCCGGCGTCTCGCACCAGATCCTTCTGCAGCAGGAAGCGCTGGTGGGCCAATTTGAGGTGGGCGACGCGGTAGGCATCGTCCGCCACCTCGGTGTCGGCATAGTGAAAGTGCGCATACCAGAGCACGTGCGGCTGGTGCTTTTCCCGAACTGAAAATTCAGCGACGTAGTCACCGCTGGCAGTGGGTTGGCGCCGATGCACCAAATTGATATCGACCTTGCGGTGGGTCCACAGGTAGTCAATGTTTTCCTGGGAAGGGCGTTGCGCCTTGTAGCCTGTGCTGCGGTAATCGCGCCCCTCTTCGAGTAGGCTGGCAACCTCGCTACTGTACTCGCCGAGCAACGCCGCCACACCGGGCTTGTCCGCGTGGGCCGCTTCAATTTCCTGGATGATAGCGTTGAGCTTATTGGCTTGTTGCGTGAGCATGACCTCCCAATCCCTTGGGTCGACGTGTTCGCGGCGTGTCGGATCCCGCAGTTTTTTCATCTGGAAATGGATCGAGCGCCGGATGTCCTGTTTTTGCGCGGTCAGTTGATCGGCGGCACGCTTCAAATTTGCCAATGAGCGTTGGGGCGGCACAGACGTCGGCCTTCCTGGGCTGGCGACCACCAACTCCTTCCACACCCCCTCGCTGGGATGCTCGACAAAACTGGCAACCGCTTGTTGATTGAACGGGTCGAGAATCTCCATGATCACCACCTGCTCAGCCGATTGCGTCGCTCGGGCATCGCCGATCAACGTACCGCGTCGCTGGGTTTTAAAGGCCCGGTGGCTGGAACGCCTGGACGCTCGAAGTGAAGGCGTGTGGGTTGGCACGGCGATGCCCTCCTCCTCTCGCACCAGCGCCGCCAGCTCGGACTCGGCACTCTGACGCGCCTGGTTCAGCCGCTCCAGGAAGCGCGCCTGATAGACCGGACGGCTCAGCGCCGGATCAACCTCATGCAGCGCGTCAGAGGCACTCGCCAAGCGCGCATACTGGTTGATGAAGGTCGCCAGCACCGCCTTGCGCTCGCTGGCCGAAAAATGCGCATAGGTCCTCAGTGCAATGTGGGAGGACGTCGCCAATCGCAGGTTCTGCTCGTTGAGCAATTGGTAAAAATGCTGAACCGCAGGGGCGTCGGTCAGCGCGAGGTTGTCGATGCTCAAGGTTCTAAGCAAGTTGAGATTGTTCAGCGCCACGTTGAACGGGTCGGCCATTTCCTGGGTGGGCAGCGACTGGATGAACGCCCGACTCTCACCCAAGCCCCGGCTGGAGTCCTGCGCCTGCTCATTCAGGGTGGCCTCCAGGGCGTAGGTGTCCTCAAGCAGTTGCTGCTCCCTCTGGTTCATCTCCACCAGGCGGGAGATCAGATCCTGATAGGCCTCAGGCGTTCGGGCCGGCGCATTCGCGTCGATACGTTGGGCGATCTCCCCCGCCGACTCACCCTTTGGTGAAAAGCTGCTGTCCATGGCCAGCGCCAAATGCAGATTATGGATAAGCAATTGCGTAGCGCTGATGGCGCCATACTCGTTGGAACGGGCTTTCTCGAAGTCGCTGGTTTCCAGCGCCGCCGTTGTGGGTTTGATCGCTTTGATCAGCACCCGGCGTGTTTCGATCAAACGGCCGGCCTGTGCGACGAATGCCTCCAAGGCCCGACTGAACGTTTGCAGCAGTGTCTGACAGTGGGCTTGTTCGTCTTCGTGTTGTTTTTTCAGGAAGGCGACTTTGCGCTCATCGGTATTTTGGTCGAGCAGCGTCCACCAGTTTCTGAGTTTTTTCCTGGCTGAGAGGTACAGATTCCTTTGTGCTTTCACGCCCTCGAAGCGGCTGGTCATCACATCCGCCTCACGTGCTGTTTCCAGGTCGAGCCGGACGTGTTCGGCTTTCATTTGCCTCTTCGCTTTACGATTTTTCTCTTGTTGTGCCTTGATCTGATCACCCGGCGCACCACCGCGCAGCTTTGGCGCAAGATCCAAGGTCCAGCGACCGCCGCCATCGCTTTTCAACCACGGCCCGGTGCGTGATGAGTCCAGCGCGTCAACGATAAACACACGACTCGACGCCTGGCCTACACGATACAAGTCATGGCCAATCAGCGCATGCAAACCATCATCAAGGCGGTAAAGACCTTGGAGCGGCCCGATCATGATCGGCATCGGCAGGTGGGCGGGACGAGGCACTTTGAAACCCTCGACATAAGCACGCTGGCTGGTACTGAGGTGGTTCAAGGCGTTGGAAAAGGCAAAATCGAAGACCGTTCGGCCCTCTGCAATCGGTACGTCAGGCAACGCTACGCTGCTCGCCGCCAGCCTGGCCCCGCTGGGTAGGCTCCCGGCGGGACGGCGCACCGGGGTCAACACCAATGCCGCATCGCCGGGCCCGGCGGCGATCAAGGGTTTACTGGGCGGCGTGCCCCGGGTGACATGCAACAGTGCCAAGCTGAGGCTGCTCAACAGGTCGACCCAGGCCAACTCTCGCGTAACGGGATCGCTGCTCTGCAGTGCAGGAATGTCCTGGTTCAAGCTTTGGGTCAGCAGCAGCAACCACGCGATCGACATGGCAGAGCCTTGCAGCAGGGGCAGTAGCAAGGTGTTGAGCAACAGCCCGCCGCCTTCCAGGAGCAGTGCCCAACGGCTCTCAGCGTTGGACACCGACTCGCGATCCGCCAAGTCCACCAGTGACCGTGCATGTTCGCCAAACAGGTACGGCAGTAAGCGCCCATTGCGCAGATGTTGCAGCAGCTCCTCACTCCCCTCATCAACGGCCAACGTTGCGGGGCCGGGTGTCTCCAGCCGGTCGAACTCAGAGCCCAGACCAAAACGGATGATATGCGGTTCATTGAAACCACCGTTGGCATACACCGCTGGCGCAGGTTCGCTCAGCCACATCAATACGCTGTCCTGCAGCGCACCCGGCTGGGCAATCGCCGCCAACAGGGCCTCGCGGCCGGTGTACTGGGTCAACAGCTGCGGATAGAGCGGACGATAAAGGATAACCGGGCCAGGCTGGAGGTCCTGCGCTTCGATCACGAACATATTGTCGACCTTGTCCGACTGGGCACCCGGTTTGCGCAGCAGTGCCAGCGAACGGATAACAATGTGGCGGTCCTCGATAACACGTTCAGCGTCACTGAGTTGCATCAGCGCAGCGACATACCGATAGCCCTGCACCGTGAAACCCTGTTGCCCCTGGATCGCCAGCTCCAACGCCCGCAACGGTAGCTGCGCTCGCAACTGCTCGCCGAACAGCCGTTGGCGCTGCAGGGTTCCGTCGCTATCGGACAGCAGCAGGCGCTTGAGGTATTCCGGGTAGGTTTTGCCGATGTCCACACGCAGGACCAGATCAGTCAGGTAATCGGGGGTGGTCCAGTCCTGGATCAATTGACCGCCGGTGTGCCCTATGGTCATCGGACCTTTGGGCTTACCAACCAGATTGCTCAAGGCGAGATCAGTCAATGACAATGTTTTGCGCTGAATAATCCCCGCACCGCCTGGATAGCCTGTGGCCACTGCAAATGTCAGCTCCAGTTCGTCAGGGTTGTAGCCGGGCGCTATCGGTTGATCGATCAACATCTGCGCATGCAGGGCGCTTGCTGCGAAGGTTCTGATATCACTCACCCCGTCCAGGAAAGACAGCCCTTGAGCCTGAGCTTTAGCAGCGGCGAGCTCCAATAGATGGGTACGATAGGCCAGGCGTTGAGTATCCGAGGCGCTTTTCAACCAGTCGGGCAGTTGGGCGGCCATAGGCACTTTGGTAGGCGTTGAAGTAACAAATAAAAGGGTGGGATCGCTCACGGCGTCATACTGCTGCTCCAGCTTATGGAGCCCCTGATGGGAGGGTAAAGGGATAGCCGCCAGGTCCTGCAACTGCTGATTAAGCACCGCAGCCGCCTGGACGTCGAACACATTGCCATTGGGCTCGTAACGCTTCCACGCGATCTGGTCCGCAACAAATGCGCCGTCGATCTTCGACGCCCAGTAGCGATCAAACTCATCCTGGGAAGCAAATGACATGACGTCTCCCGCTAAAGAACACAGCAGGACCAACGAGGCGTTGACCACCAACAGGTCGGGCGATAACAGCGTGAACGAGGCTCCCGCCCGGGTCAGCGTCGTTTCCATGACATAGACGTGAACAGCCTTCGCCTTCAACGCCGCCAGACGGTCGAGTCGATCCGGGTAGTCCGTTACCTGTTGGAGTACGCCACGGGCCGGCTTAGCGAATGATGGGGCGATGGCTGTGTTTATCAGGTTGCCGCGCAGCAACTCACTGAGCCAGCGCCAACGGGTAGATCCGTCGTCTGCGCTTTGGTCCCAATACGCAATCAGTGCCTGCTGAAAAGCAATCGGGACAATGCTAGGCAACTCGCGGATGACTTGCTCGATCACACTCATATCTACGGCTGGCGCATCTAGACCTGTGGGGGCCAGCGGTGTTGGTGCGCTGTTGGTCAGGAAATGATCCCGTGTGTCTCGCGTTGAGAAATCCAGCGAAGTGCCATTCCCCAGGTGATCGAGCGCCACATTGAGCAAAACCCGTAAGTCCCACCCCCCCCAGTGCATTGGGTACGGCAAGCTTGGTGGTGATGAGGTTGAAGTCCAGGGTTGGATAGGCTTGTTTGATGCCCCGGTCCAGCCATTGGCCGACGACGGAGATCAAGGTGGGGTGATGCATGAACTGCACGCCGACGGCTCTGGCGACCAGGTTATCGGGAATGGCGTCAGGTGGGTTGATGGGCATGGAAAACGTCCTTTTTGTCCGTGGAGGCTCTGAAACCCGATGTGGGGGAGCTGGGCAAAAAGAAGTACCACGCTGGTGGAGACGGCGGCGGTAATGCGCTACCACAATGCCGGAACGTGCAGGTCTTGGGCAGGGAGTATTCGGGCAGGAGCGCACAAGCGTTTGAAAAACTGTCAGGTATGACAGTAGACGCCTGCGATTGCCCAGCTAAAAATGAGCGCTACATCAGAATCACTGGTCTCTGATTAGGCTAGCACCCTTGCCTGTCGTAATCGATGAGGATCAGTCATGGAGATTACTGAATGCCTCGCCTCAGAAAAGGTCATCTCGACACTACAGCAGCCGATGAATGCTCGACGCTCGCGTGTGCTTTGCGGTCAGTTGTGCCCGATCAATCCGCCTGCCGAGTCATTGATCCTGATCAAGCAGTGAACGTCGCAGGCCTATCACGTGCCATCCGCGTAACGCTGGCTATCGGCTTGTTCACCACCACCGGGCTGGCGCAGGCAGAACGCGCCCTCATCCAGCCGGCCCAGATACAAGAAGCGATAACGCTTGAAACAACGATTGAGGCTCAAAGTGCCACCGCCGCCCCCACCGACACCGCTTGGTATGTGGTGCTCAAGGGCACGACACCTGTCCTCATCACCGCGCCTCACGCCACGCAGCCCTATCGAGAAGGCGACTATCGCTATTCGGACGGGGCGGCTACCGCCGCACTGGCCAAACTGCTCCATAGCCTGACCTGCGCGACCGTTATATATACCCAATACCGCAGCCCCTCAGACCCCAACTACTACGACGACAATGCCTTCAAGGCACAAGTCGCCGAGCTGATCAAACAGCAGAAGCCGCAGTTATTGATTGACCTTCACGGCAGCAGCACCTCGCGCCCCTATGATGTCGACTTTGGCACCATGGAGGGGGCTTCGTTACTGGGACGCACCGATATTGTCTCGGGTCTGCGTAAAGCATTGCGCAAGGAAGGGCTTCGGAACTTCTCAGACAACTACTTCCCTGCCACCAAGAATCAGACGCTGACACGGTTTGCTTCTTCCCTCGGCGTTCCCAGCGTTCAGCTGGAAATCAACAGCACTTGGTTGCTTCCATCGGTGGGGGATATCTATGCCCAACGTTTTGCCCAGTTGTTGCAAGGCATCACTCGGTACATTCGAAATAGAACCGGTAATTTCGACGGCGCGTGTAGGGCGGATGCTTTGTGATTGGTTTATACGCATCAGCCGCCACGTCTCTGCCACGCCAGCCAGAGGCACTGGCGGGCTCGTTTGCGTTGGGCGTCTCCCAGGTAGGCTAGAGCTTGCTGTCAGCTTCTTCTATTCTCGCCCGCTTTACGACCGGAGCGCTTCGCCAATTTCTTCAATAGCAGAACCGACGTCATGACCGGCACGAATCATCTCTGCGAACCGCAGCATTACTGAAGCGCCGATGTCGTGGGACAACGCCAGGGTCATCAATTCCCGTATCGGCTCGTCTAGCGCTGCTTCGATAGCAGAGGAACAGGCCTGCCCTGTGAGCCAGGCAATAAGGGAAGAGACTCTATGACCAGAGGTATTTTCATCAACCCCCAAAATCTCGCCCAACACCATCCCCAATGTGCCCGCGGGGTGGTGCTCCGGGCGGCTCCACGCCTTGAGTTCAATCGACTCCCGCTGCACCTTCTCCAAGTTGCGCCGAATCTTTCCTGGAATGGTTGCTGCCGCTTTGGAACGGTTGTAGTACTCGCGATTCGCTAAACTTGCAGCGTCCCTGACAACCTTCCAGGCCACCGACCACAGCTGTGAAACGCTGTAGGTGTGCAATGCCGCGCGCATCGTACTTTTAATTTCTGCCAGCTCTTGTTCCGACAGATCATGGTTATAGAGTTCGCACTCAGCGCCCAAATAGCGCATGACATCAGCGACTGCATAATCAAGCCACAGGTTGAACAGCTCGTCAGCATCGGTATAAACCCTATCCGACAGACTACGAATGACTTCGTCCGCACTCCTTGATGCAGCATCTGGCGCCAAACGATAGACAACCTGATCCCCCAATACCCAAATCTCATCGCCTTTCCAATAGTAGGTCCCCGGACTTGCTTTACTCGGGTCATCAAGGACAAGCCCTGCCTCACGCAATTGCAGCATGAAGTCACCGACATACCGAGGCGCCAGGCCTCGACAATCGCCTAATCTGAAGCCGCCATTGGTTAATCTCGGGGTAACGGCCCTGTCCAACGCCAGCAGAAGCAACACCTGAGCGTCCGGTAGCGCTGAGTAATCCACCGTGCGGGTTAACTGCATGCCTACGTATTCGGCCAACTGCCGTTCAAGTTCTGCGGCTTTCGTCTTTTTAGCCGCAAGCGCAATCGCATCTTGATCGTTCTGACACAGCGTACAAAGCTTGGAGGAACGTTGAGGGACTTTTTTAGCCTCGGAGCGATTTTTGATTTCGATCAGTTCTGCGCACTTGGGACAGACCTGATTGTCATCGAATGCATTGCAACGTTGCCGTATGAAGCTGGCGAGTGTAACGCCTGGTGCCATTTCAATAACGTCCGTCAGCGCACTCACCTTTTCAAGGTACTGCCCTGACTCATCGACAGCCCAGTAACGCTCGATCAGCTCAATTTCTTTAGGATCTTCGGTCAACATTTGCAGCTTGATTGCCATGTAAACAGTCCTGTTTCGTGTGTATTTATTTCGTATTCAGTCATCGCTGACTTATGGGCGTGCATCGCTGAGTGCTGTTGCGGCGACACCCCCAACCTTGTTTACGTCTCTCTTCGTTTGACGCTCTTCCAGCAGTGTTCTCGGCAGCACAAACCCTTCGAAACTGCGTTGGGTGATCGGGTTGTTGGCCTTCTCTGCCCCAATCCGATAACGCATCAACCCGTCGGCGACAGAAAAAGTCAGGTCCACGCTGGTGTCGGTGCGGCCATTGAGGTGCCCGCGACTGAGCAGGCGGAACAACGACCACGGCCCGCGATAGCTCATGCTGGCGGTATTGCCGGTGCTGTGCACCAAGGTCAGTTGGCTGCCGTTGGTGTTGCCCAGACTGTTGGGCCACACCAGCCCGGTGCGTTGCGGCGCACCGTGCTGGTAGGGGATCAGTTGACCGTCAACGCTGAGCATGCTGCTCAGGCGGGTGGCGCTCAGGGCCAGGGGTTCGATGGTGAGTTGTACGGCCAGGTGGCCCCGATGGTTGAAGAAGGTGTCGCGGATGCGCTCGACCTTTTTCAACTGTTCCAACACATCGTTGCGCACCAGGTAGCCGCCGAGGCTGTCGGAGTACAGAGCGTCGAGGTTGTCTTTGAGGAACACGTTCAGGTACTGATCGTGGAACTGCTGCAGGCGGCCCTGGGGGCCGAAGAAGGCTTCGAAATCGTCCAGCGAGGCGTCCTCACCACTGGCCTTGAACGGGTAGCGGCCCGCCAGGCGGTCACGGTAGAAGCTGTAGATTTCGCTGTCCCAGCGCTTTTCCAACTCGCGCAAAGCCGCAATGACCAACACTTGTGAAGTCTGGTCGGCGAGTTTTTTGACGTGCTGGTTCAGCGGTTCGGGCAGGCCCACGGCGACGCGTTGCAGGTTGGCAATCGGGTCAGCGCCGTCCAGGGAGAAGCGGTTGAGTACGGTTTTCAGCGCCGCCTTGCCGGGATCGGGGTTGTCGTGCACGGTTTTGGCATAGTCGTAGACGGCACTGACCGAGCGCAGGGTTTCTTCGTAGTAAGACGGCTGCTCGCCTCGTGCGCTGATCAGCTCTGAAAGACTGGAGAATGCACGCCGAATCCCTGCTGCTTGTTGTTGCCCCTCTGGCACCTTGTCCAGCTTGAGCGGCGCTTGCCCTTCAGCCAAGGGCACGGCCGGGTAGATCACGCTGTTGTCACGCAGGGTTTCCAGCAACCGTCGTAGCGGTGCGGCCGGGCCAGTGACTTGCTCCAGCACCGCCACGCCGTGACTGAGGTCGTCGAAGTCGGTGACCGCGAACTGATTCAGTGCGCGTCGCCAGCTGTCCACGTAGTCGGCGCTGTACAGGGCGCGAATGCGTTGGGTCAGCACTTTGCGGTCTTCGTCGGAGTAGTCCAGGCGTTGGCGCTCGCCGAGCACCCACTGGTCGATCATCGCCAGTTCGATGATGCCCTCGGTGCCGGGCTCGAAGTAGTCTTTGAAACCCTTGGCGGTGAGCAGCGGCGGCAACTGCAGGCCGCTGCCCTCTTGATCAGTGTTGAGCGGGCGGTAGACGATATCGAACGCCGGGCCGACCTCATTGCGCAGGTCCAGCGGGCGATGCAAACGCTCCAGGGCATCCTGTTTCAGGCTCATGTAGACCCGTTCGGCCATGGGCAACTGGCGCAATTGCTGCTGCACCTGGGCAATGCGCTCCCGGTAGTGCGGCAGATCGGCGTCGGCGTATTTCAGGGCGTAGCCCAGGTGCCCCATCAAGTCGGCCTGCAACTGGCCCTGGCCTGGATAGGCGCGCTGCCACTGCTTGGCGACCCATTCTTCGACGATGGCCGGGCGGCGGTTTTGGCGTTCTTCGAGCATGCGGTAAACACGCAGGGCCGCCAGCTGCTGATTGCTGCCGGCGGGCGCGGTGTTGATTGCATCCAATACACCACTGGCAATCGCCGGCAGGAAGCGTTTGGACAGCAGATTCAGGTACGCCTCATCCACGGTAGGGCCAATCGCCCTCCCCTGGTACAACCCCATATCCGACAGCAACGGCCAGGCTTGGCGATAGTCGCCGTAGACCAGCACCGCATCACGGATCTGGTCCAGGGGCAACAACAGGTTGCGCCCGGTGGGGTCGACCTTGGCGTCGATGTCCCGCTCACTGAACTCCTGGCTCTTGGCCAATACATTGGCCGCCTTGTCGCGGTTGATATTGAAGTAAAACTGCCAGGTGCCGATGACGACCAAACAGCCCAAGGATGCGACGCTGAACCCGGCGATCAGCAACCGCCGCTTGCTGCGGGCCACCTTGATGTTGTCGCCCGCCAAGCCTGCTTCGGGGTAGATCACCCGCTGGAACAGTTGCTGGGCAAAGTAGATCGCCGTGCCACCGGCTGGTTTGACTTCGGGTGGCGGTGGCGGCAGTTGATAGGCTTGACCAGCTTCTTTGACGAAAGCGTTGCCCAGGGTGCCCTGCTGCAGCACCGAGGAGAAATACAGCCCGCGCACCAACGCCGGCGTGGTGAAACGATCGCTGCCGAGCATTTCGCTGAGGAAGCCGAACAGGGCCGGGCGCAAGCCCCCCATCTGATGCATCAGCGCCTGCAAGCGATCACACTCATCCAATGTGCGCGACTCCCTGGCGCTATTGAAAACCTGCTCGGTCAGGCAGTCGACAAAGGTTTGGTATTCGCGGGTCAGCTCCGCCAGCCAGGCATCGAAATCATCCACCGCATCCAGGCTGAAAGTGAAGCCCAGCAGGTCTTCGCGCCCGCTGCGCGATAACCGTGCGAAGAATTCTTCGAAGCCTTCCAGCAGGTCGAACTTGCTCAGCGTGATGTACACCGGCAAGCGCGTGCCCAACTGTCGTGTCAGCTCAAATAGCCGGGTGCGCAGCAGGTTGGCGTGGGCCTTGCGTTGTTCGGGACGTTGCGCCAGCAAGGCCTGTACATCGATCACCAGCACCACGCCGTTCAATGCTCGACGGCTGCGGTTGCGCGTTAGCCAGTCAAGCAGATGCGACCAAAGGCGCGCGTGGGTGCCCGTAGGCAGCACCGATTTGACCTTGCCCTGCTGCTCGACGTGTTCAGCCGGTGAAGTCGGGTGGCTGAGAAATTCACCCGGTGGATCAATCAACACCGCCTCGTCACCGATCCACCAATCCACCGGATAGGCCAGTTGCTCTTCCTGATGGGCCCTGACCCCCGCCTTGGTCACATGGGACAAAGCGAAGCTCTGGTTGGAACGCGTGATCAGGCTGGTCTTGCCGGCATTTTCCTCGCCCAGCACCAGGTACCACGGCAGCTGATACAGCGAACGGCGGCGCTCCATGTTGTTCAGCAGGTTGCCCAGACTCCGATCCAAGGCCCTCTCCTGCGCCTCGACATACGGCAGGCAAGGATCGGCCTGCACCGCCGCCTCATGTTGACGTTCAACCTGCAGAATCTGATAACGATTACGCACCCGCCACGCCCAGATCAGCAGCGGCACCACCAGCACCACGACACTGGCCGACACGCGCATCGCCAATTCACCCAGCGGCTGACGCTCGCGCCAGGTCCACTGCGGGCCCAGCCACCAGATGGCGATCAACAAAAACACCACGCCCAGCAGCACCAATACCGGCACCGCCTGGTTGAACTGCCGCAGCACCGGCAGGCCCCAGCGTTTGAGGTAACCCCAGACCGTTTTCATGAATCGCTCCTAGCGTGTTTGTAGAATTCGTTACCCACAGACATGGTCCCCTTTGCTCTCGTTAAAGGCCTTCTCAGTGTCATGGCTTGCGCTGCGCAAAGCTGGCGATGAACTCATCGAGGATGCGTTTGCTTTCGGCGGCTTCCTCTGCACTGGGCCCGCGAATGTTGGCCCAGGGATCCGGCTTGGGCGCGACCGCGCCGTAGCGGATGCGCACGGACTTGAGGATTGCATCCCACACGGCCATGGCTTCGTAGTCGGTGAGAGGGGGATTGACGGGGTCCGGACTGGCGGGCTGTTGCCAAAGCGGGAGGTCGTAGCCTTTGTTGGCGAATTGGGGAAGGGTCCATCGAACGAGGTCTTCTGGTTCATCGGGGTCAATCGGGCCTGCGCTCATACCCCCTGCTGAAAGACGGAGACTCATGGCCGGGCGGCTTAGAGAGGGATTCTCGCGATAGTTCTCGCTGACAAAGAGTATCTGACGGTGAGTATCGTCGCTGAAACCGATCAAGGACTCTTCGGCTTGCATGTCGGCCAGTGTGATTTTCCCAGCACGCAGATTCTCGTAATCGCCGGCGAGAAAAATCTTCGTGTCTTTTTGGGTGCGCACGTGCAAGCGCTCTTCGTCATCAGGCGAGAGTGCATTGATGTAGATGGTCAGCGATACATCCGAAGCTGGCGGGCGAAAATAGAAGCTGGCGATCTCCTGATCGTGATGACTTCGGATCACAATCGGCCCCAGAGCAAAGCCTGCACCGGCGTTCTGTGGTGCAGTAACTTTGAATATTTCTTTGGAGAGTTTTAAAAGGCGTGCCTCAACCGGGGCGGTGTTGCCTTTAAAGGAGTCCGCGCGAAGCATGACATAGACGTCATCGACCAGCAGGTGGAGTTCGTGAACGAAGGTTTGGCGCTGAGTCATGCGCATGTAGTACTGCAACATGACACTTTTCGATGTCTCCCTCCTAGCCGAAACCAGCATGGGTACATCAGACTGCATATAGTTTTTGATCGCTGCGATTCGATGCGATCGCTCATTCAGTGCGGTATCAAACCGCTGCTGCGTCACGCCCTCTCCCAAGACTCGCACCTCTACCGACGAATGATCGGCGCCCAGCCCGTAGAACAGTTTCACATCGCCGCCGCCACTGCAGTTGGCCGGCAAATCAATCAAGCCTCGGCCCAACGCCCAGGTGCGCATGTTGCTTGTCATTTCACTCACGTTACGTTTCTCCTGCTCGCTGGGTTGTTTGAAAGCGGCGCACCCCGCAAGCAACGCAAACGTCAGGCACATAAAAAAAGGTCGCCGCCTGCACAAAAGGAGTTGGGAGGGTTGACGGTGAAGGCGGCTAAAAAAAAGCCGGTGGGTGCTATTCATTGATCGCTATCCCCTGGTAACGACCTGCGCTTTTCCAAACTGGCGATGAACTCATCGAGGATGCGTTTGCTTTCGGCAGCTTCCTCGGCACTGGGCCCGCGAATATTGGCCCAGGGATCCGGCTTGGGCGCGACCGAGCCGTAGCGGATGCGCACGGACTTGAGGATTGCATCCCACACGGCCATGGCTTCGTAGTCGGTGAGTGAGGGATTGACGGGGTCCGGACTGGCGGGCTGTTGCCAAAGCGGGAGGTCGTAGCCTTTGTTGGCGAATTGGGGAAGGGTCCATCGAACGAGGTCTTCTGGTTCATCGGGGTCTATTGGACCTGCGCTCATACCTCCTGCTGAAAGGCGAATGCTCATGGCAGGGCGGCTCAGGGAGGGGTTGTCTCGATAGTTCTCGCTGACAAAGAGTATTTGACGGTGAGTATCGTCGCTGAAACCGATCAGGGACTCTTCGGCTTGCATGTCGGCCAGTGTGATTTTTCCAGCGCGCAGATTTTCGTAATCGCCGGCGAGAAAAATCTTCGTGTCTTTTTGGGTGCGCACGTGCAAGCGTTCTTCGTCATCCGGTGAGAGCGCGTTGATGTAGATGTTCAGCGATACGTCTGAAGCAGGAGGGCTGAAATCGAAGCTGGCGATTTCTTGGTCGTGATGACTTCGGATCACAATCGGCCCCAGAGCAAAGCCTGCACCGGCGTTCTCAGGTGCAACTTTGAATATTTCCTTGGACAGCTTTAACAGGCGGGCCTCAACGGGGGCTGTATCACCGTCATAGGATTCGGCGCGGAGCATGACGTAGGCGTCACCCACCAGCAGATGGAATTCGTGGACGAAGGTGTCTGGGACTTCGGTGCTCTCAAAATACTGCAGCCATATCTTCTGCGGGGTTTCACGACTTGCTGAAACCAACATAGATGCGTTCTGCTGTTCATCGTTCTTGACCGCCGCGATTCGGTGCGCACGCTCGTTCAATGCGGCATCAAACCGCTGCTGCGTCACGCCCTCTCCCAAGACTCGCACCTCTACCGACGAATGATCGGCGCCTAGCCCGTAGTAGAGCTTCACGTCACCGCCGCCACTCCAGTTGGCCGGCAAATCAATCAAGCCTCGGCCCAGCGCCCAAGTGCGCATGTGGGTAATCATTTCGCTCACGTTACGTTTCTCCTGCTCGCTGGGTTGTTTGAAAGCGGCGCACCCCGCAAGCAACGCAAACGTCAGGCACATAAAAAAAGGGCGCCGCCTGCACAAAAGGAGTTGGGAGGGTTGACGGTGAAGGCGGCTAAAAAAAAGCCGGCGGGCGCTATTCATTGATCGCTATCCCCTGGTAACGACCTGCGCTTTTCCAAACTGGCGATGAACTCATCGAGGATGCGTTTGCTTTCGGCAGCTTCCTCGGCACTGGGCCCGCGAATATTGGCCCAGGGATCCGGCTTGGGCGCGACCGCGCCGTAGCGGATGCGCACGGACTTGAGGATTGCATCCCACACGGCCATGGCTTCGTAGTCGGTGAGTGAGGGGTTGACGGGTTCTGAAGGTGCTGGAAGCTGCCAAAGCGGCAGTTTGTAGCCTTTGTTGGCGAATTCGGGAAGGGTCCAGCGGACAAGGTCTCTTGGCTTATCAGGATCAATGGCGGAGCGTTTTTTTCCACCCGCCGATAAGCGGATGCTCATGCCTGGGCGACTCAGGGAGGGATTGTTTCGATAGTTCTCGCTGACAAAGAGTATTTGACGGTGAGTATCGTCGCTGAAACCGATCAAGGACTCTTCGGCTTGCATGTCGGCCAGTGTGATTTTCCCAGCACGCAGATTCTCGTAATCGCCGGCGAGGAAAATCTTCGTGTCTTTTTGGGTGCGCACGTGCAAGCGTTCTTCGTCATCCGGTGAGAGCGCGTTGATGTAGATGGTCAGCGATACATCCGAAGCTGGTGGGCGAAAATAGAAGCTGGCGATCTCCTGATCGTGATGACTTCGGATCACAATCGGCCCCAGGGCAAAGCCTGCACCGGCGTTCTGTGGTGCAGTAACTTTGAATATTTCTTTGGAGAGTTTTAAAAGGCGTGCCTCAACCGGGGCGGTGTTGCCTTTAAAGGAGTCCGCGCGAAGCATGACATAGACGTCATCGACCAGCAGGTGGAGTTCGTGAACGAAGGTTTGGCGCTGAGTCATGCGCATGTAGTACTGCAACATGACACTTTTCGATGTCTCCCTCCTAGCCGAAACCAGCATGGGTACATCAGACTGCATATAGTTTTTGATCGCTGCGATTCGATGCGATCGCTCATTCAATGCGGCATCAAACCGCTCCTGTGTCACACCCTCTCCCAACACACGTACTTCAACCGACGAGTGATCGGCGCCCAACCCGTAGTAGAGCTTCACGTCGCCACCACCACTCCAGTTGGCCGGCAAATCAATCAAGCCTCGGCCCAACGCCCAGGTGCGCATGTTGCTTGTCATTTCACTCACGTTACGTTTCTCCTGTTTGCTGGGTTGTTTGAAGGCCGCACAGCCGGCGAGAGGCCCCAGCACCAGGCAGACAAAAAGAATGATCAGCCGACGCATAGGGGCCTCTTGGCTTTCGCCGCTATTTTGATGATTGAATAGAGGGTGAATTGCTGTGTTAACGGGTTGGCGTAGGACGCTTCATGATCAAAGCCGGGCGCCTTGATTTGCTGGCGGACGCCACCGTTGCGAGCATGTTTTATCGGTGCGCTGCCCGAACTGACCGGTACGGTGCCGTCGCCGGAGTCGTCCTGCATTTTGCAATGCAGCTCCCAATAGCTGGTCTGCACGGTTTTGACGGGCGCATCGGGATCGCCCCGCATGGGTGGTATGGATTGCTCGTGGCCGCCGACGTAAACCGGGCTGCGGCCGTCATCGCGGACCTGATGCATCTGCAGATTTGAAACCGTGTAGCTATCGGGGCGTGAGCCGTGGAGGCCATTGACAGTGGCCCCGCGAGTCATTTTCCAGGTGATGGACTCGAAGCTGGGGTGCTTGTCTTCGCTGCCGTAGTAGACGTAGGTTTGGGGGTGATAGGAGCCCGCGAGTGTCAGATGGAACTGCTTCGCTTCCGATATGTTTTCCTCAAAAATCTCCCACGTGATCGCATCACCATCCTTGGGCGCCAACCATTCTTCGCGCAATAACCCCCACCAACGGTCACGACGTAAATAGATCTCTTCGTAAGGATCTTTTACCGGTTGGCGCGGCATTGCCGAAAGGCCCCGGTCGTCGACCAGCCTAAGCCAGCCGGGCGTGTAATCCTGGGTCGGCAGCAATTGCAAGGCACCGGGCGCCTGCGCGAACACCGCAGTGACTTCCTGCCCGCTTGGGCCAATTACCGCACCGGCAATGGGGTCTTCGTCGCTCATGCCAACCTTGCATCGGCGATACGCCACTGGCGCCCCCGTCGCGGGCATTACGCCGTGCACCACTCCGGCGATCTTGGCGCTCATGCCTGGCAGTTGCGCACAGCGCCTTGCTACCAGGCCGCCCATGGAGTGCGTGACCAGAATCACCTGCTGGCAGTTGCGACCATATTGGTGCATCAGCTCTTCAATGCGCTCGGCCAGCCTGAGTGCCGCCTGCTCGTTGGAATCCAACCAGTTATACCCACACGCATGCACCGGCATTCGATAGTCACCGCGCGCCAACAACTCATCCGAGATAACCGGCGGCAACTGGCTGGCCAGGGTGGCCCCCAATCCCGGCATGGCAATGGGAGTTTCGGGTTTTAACCGAGTGATATGAGTCGGCCCAGGCTCGACAGCAACGGTATGCAGATGCTCGGGCCGAATGTCGAATTGCGGCCATTGGTGAGGCAGGAAATGGTTGTTCAGGGTGTCTTCCAGCCAAAGAAGAAACGCGTGGTAGCTGGTTTCACTGACCTCGCCCCAGCCGCGCTCCCTGTAGCGTTTGCTCAGGGCCTGTGTTGTGTTCTTATTGTCCGGCCCCGACTGCGCTGTGACCGTGCCAGCAGGACGTTTGGGCACTGCGCCTTCGTTATCAACCTCCACCCTGATCGGGTGCAACAGTTTTTGTCGTATACCGGCCTTTTTGTTGATCCAGTTCATGGCCAGCCACATATTCTTGCCCATGAACCCCGCATCAAGCCGCCAGACGGGTACGCCAGCCTCCTCTTGCTGCCCGCCTTCCTCTTCGGCAGGCTTACTCTTCAAATTCGACCCCATAATCCCCGGCACAAAAATCACCGGCAAAATCCCGTCCGGCGGCAATATGCAGTGCACCGGGTCGGTGATGTGGCTGGGCGTCAGGGTCCAGGTATGCACGGGGTTGCCCCGAGCGTTGTAGGTCATGGGCGCAACACGAGGCGCCGATGGGTTGTCGGTCATGCGGGTTCTCCGTTTTCAAGCCATTGCAGTGCAAGCCCTTCCAGCGTCATGCCCTGTTGCAGGGTGACGAAGCCATCACCATCGGTGCGGCCTTCGAACCGTGCGCCGTCTTTGCGCACCAGCGCGTAGGCACGGTTGCGGATGGGTTGGCCGTTGGCGAAGAAGGTCTGAAAGCGTTCGTTGAACGAGGTGCTGGGCCAGCTATTGAGTTGCGCTGCGGCATGGCTTGGATCAACGAAGTATTTGTTCGCGGCTTTCACCGTGAAATTGCCAGGCATGCCCAGCTCGATATGGCCGCCCTGCATCTTGATATAGGCCCCACCGCACAACAGGGTGATGTGCTTGTCGGCAGCGACCAACACATGTTGCTGACTGGCGCTGATTTCCACGCTCTGGTCTGCCTGCACCTGAATGCTGTTGTGTTGGGCCTGCAACAGCAGTTGCCCCTTATGGGCGATATGGCGCATGTCGCCACCCTGGGCGAACAGGCCGATTTCGTCGCCCGCATTGACGACCACTTTTTTACCCGCGGTGAGCTGCTGGTTCTGCTGGGCAACGCTGTCGATATGCTCGCCTGCGCCCATGACGATGCTGCGGGACGTCGCCGCAGCGACACCGGCAGGCCCACTCAACGCGATGATGGGTTGCGCGCCATTGCCGGTGCCATTGGCCTGATCATTGGCACCGTGGCCCAACGCATTCACGGCATCAGTCAGGGACTGCTGCGGCTGCGCATTCAGGGCAATTGCCTGGGCATTTTCGGCAGATGCTCCCAGCTGTCTGGCCAATGTCAGGGCGGCTTGCAACACCTCGATCACCTGCTGGCGCTCTAGCTGACCCGCACCAGCCTTCAGTTGCGCCTCGGCAGTCAGCAACAATCCTTTTGCTGCACGCAACGCACCATGACCATCCGTGCGTAATTCAAAGCCTTCGCCCCTTGGCCGGCCACCGCCATAGTGACGTGGATGCGTGAGGTAACCCAGGTGCAGAGCGCTGTGCGTGTGCTCGCTCATTAATGCCGCACTGATTTGCCCGGTGGTGTCGTCAATACGCAACTCATTGGCCTGGGTGCCGCCGAACTCGCGGCTTTTGGTTGTTGCTATAGCTTTCAGCTTGGGTAGCTCATAGGGCGGCAAATTGGTCTGCCGGTACGCTCGCCCAATGGCGATCGGCTGATCGGGATCTCCGTCCAGATGGCTGATCACCAATTCCTGCCCCACACGGGGGATGGCCATCGAGCCCCAGGTCGCCCCGGCCCAGCCTTGGGTGACGCGGATCCAGCACGAGCTGTGGTCGTTGTTTTTGTCCGAACGGTCCCACGGGAACTGCACCTTGACCCTGCCCCATTCATCGCAATAGATCTCCTCACCCGGCGGGCCGACCACGGTGGCGATCTGCGGGCCGTCAATGCGTGGTTTGTTGCCTATCGGCGCTTTCCAGTCGGAGGTCCAGCGGATGGCCGTGGCCTTCAGTTCATAGGATGTGCCGCTGTCACTGCCAAATGCTTCTTCCTGCAGGCTGGTGTGTTGTTTGCCTTCGTGGGTGATGGCGATAGTGCGCCAGCGATCATTGAAGTCCTCGCGTGGGTGATCGCTGAGATCAAACGCCAGCCCCGGTTGCAGGCGGGCGTCATCACCTTCCAGATGCGCCAGCTTGGCGTCGTTGCGCAGCGCAGCCAGGCGGGTCTTGGTAAAGGGCTTGCCAGCGATGTCGCGCTTGTAGCGACCAGGGTAGTCGTAGCGTTCGTAGTCTTTGTGCTGGTTATTCAGGTCCTGATCGCCGGTGACGGTGTGCTGCTGGTTATAGCGCGGGTGAGTGAAGGTGTAGTCGCGCTGCACCTGCACGGCGGTGCGCACCTGTTCGGTGTAGTGGAAGCGGCTCAAGGCCGGTTCCATCGAGTCACCTCCGGCCATTGGCTGGTAGATCACGGGACAATCGGTGTGCGTGCCGATGGTGCCCAGGCCGCCGACGCGGTCAGTGAGGACCAGGGTGTGGCCGTCGGCGCGGTGCTCGAAGGTGTAGAGCAGGCCTTCTTCGGCGGCGAGGCGGTCGATGAAGTCGAGGTCGGTTTCGCCGGCCTGCACGCAGTATTCGCGGGGTTGGTGTTCGAAGCAGATTTCGCTGCGAATGTCGGTCAGTTTCTGCTCGGCCAGCACGCTGGTGATGATGTCGGGCACGGTCTGGGCCTGGAAGATGCGCCAGTTGGAGCGCAGGTTGAAGCGCGCCAAGGTGGGTTCGACGATCGCGCTGTAGCGGGTACGACGAAAGCCGATATCGCCCTGAGTGAATAGGCTGACCAGTCCGTGCACGTAACGTACCGGAGTTTCACCGCGCCAGATCGTGAACAGCCCCGCCAGGTCGAGCACGTTATTGAAGTCAATGGCTGCGTTGTGGCTGGCCAGTTCCAGGGTGAGCTTGAACGGCTGGGACAGGCTTTCATCGAGCTTGAACGAAACAACGTCGAAGGCGTCGCCTTTCAGGGGTTCGAAGGTAAAACGCAGATCGCTTTGGCGAGGCACGTGACTAGTCCTTACGTTCACTGATAATGGTTGCCACTTTCCGATACAACTCCGGCTCCCACCCCTGCGCCGTGGTCTCGCGCATCAGCCGCGCCACACTGGCGTACAGGTCATCCGCCAGCCACGACAGGCCACGGGATGCCAGCAGGTCAGCGGCAATCACCGTGGCGTAGCTGCGCTGGCGCGGGGCGTCATGGGTGGCGTGCAGTTCCTGCAGGCGCAGCAGCACCACTTCCACGCCTTCGCTATTGAGCTGGCTGGCCAGTTCGTCGCGCAGCCCGGCGTATTCCTGCACCGGGCTGCCGGTGGCTTGCGCCTGATCGGCGCCGGTGATCCAGGCCTGGGTTTGCGCATCCACGAACGGCGTACCGTCGCTGAAACACAACTCCAGCACGGCCGGCAAACGGCAGACAAACCGCTCGCAGGTCTGGCGAATGGCGGCCCCCACTTCTTCCATCGCCAGCCGCGAGGCGACCTCGGCGGCCAGGTAACTGCCGCGCAGCCAGTACGGCGAGGCGCAGACACTTTTTTCGATGCGCAGCAGCAGGTTCGGCTCAATGGCGTTGTGGTTCAGCGCGTCCTGATAGCCGTCGACGATGTCCTTGGGCACGGCGGTCAATTCAGTGCGACGGTCGCGGGTGATGGGAGGCACAGTGCGCAAATGCGACCACAGGCCGAAGCGGCGCAGTTGGTAGCCGGTGGGGTCGTAGGGGTCTTGTTGATTGATCTGCTCGGCCATGTTCAACACGGCGCGGCGTTGTTCACGTTCGTTACTTGGCGCTTGCGGTTTAGGCGGGCTGAAAAAGGCCGCGTCCAGAGCGCCGCTGGCAGTGGGCGTACGGGCAGGCGCGTTCACCGCGGCCGGCTCGCTGTATTTGTCCAACTGCCGTTGCAACGTGTCCAACGCTGCGGCGTCGAGCTTGGCGCTGTCGACGCACTGTTGCAGGTTAGCCAGCGCCCGTTGCGCCGCCACTTGATAGGCCGGTTCAAAACTGCTGCGTTCCAGGGTCGGCAGTACCTGACCCAGATCCTCCAGCAAGCGTTGAAACTGCTTGCGCTTGTTCAGGTAACCGGTGGGGCCGGGTTTGGGGTAGGCGTTGTCCCAATACTGTTCGACCATACCTGCAATCAGCCCGAGAGCATCGGCCCAGCGTACCCACTGGCGGGTACGCAACCAGACCACTTGCAAATGGCCGACGATGCGCCAGTGCTTGCACTGGGTCGCCAGGTAATCGCGGGAGGCTTCGTCGATGTAGGGCCAGTCGATATCGCTCTCGCGCAAGCCGCCCAGCTTGACCATCTCCTGGTCGATGGCCTGGTAGGTCTCGTCCTCCACATCGAAATGCCCAGCAGGCTGCTCGGCGTCGATGGGGGCCAACAGCCGCTCGACAATATCGACCGGAACATCGATTACCAGCGACATGCCTGACGCTCCTGTTCGATCAGTTCGCCCAGCCCCTCGGCATCGAATACCAGGCCGTGCAGCCGCGGATAGTCACTCTCCAATCGCAGGCGCTGGCCACCGCCCATGTTGCGCAACAAGGAAATCGCCTGCAGGCCGCGCCCGGCATCGACTACCAGGCCCGCGTCGTCCAACACCTGCCATTGATAAGCTGCCGAAACCGGACGTTCGTCCTTGAACAATTGAATGCGGATTTTGTTGGGCTTGGCCGGTTCATCCAACACCAATTGCAACCGCGAAATTTTTGACTCGCAGCTGATGGCCAAATAGGGCCGGGGCGGTAATGCGCCCAAGGCGGGCGCCGAGATGACCAGCCGGGGTGGCTGAGCGTTGTCCGGCGCTGGGAATGACGATAACAAGAAGCGCTGGTCCTCGGGCGGG
The DNA here is from genome assembly GCF_900105675.1 of Pseudomonas synxantha. Classification (NCBI taxonomy): domain Bacteria; kingdom Pseudomonadati; phylum Pseudomonadota; class Gammaproteobacteria; order Pseudomonadales; family Pseudomonadaceae; genus Pseudomonas; species Pseudomonas synxantha. The sequence goes on from NZ_LT629786.1 coordinate 3,036,081, forward strand.
CGCTTGGCCTCATTGCGCTGCACCAGATCGACAATCGGCAGCACCCGACTCAGGGTGCGCGGCGGTGCAGGCGGATGATAGATGGGCGTGCCGGCAGCCAGGTCAAAGCATTCCAGGCGTTTGAGTGGAGACACGATCGCCGGGCAATCTTGTGCATTTACTTGCGGGGCAATCAGTACCGTACACAGGCCCCCAATCCAACGCCAACGTTGCCATCCTTTGCGCATCAGCGCCTCCCTCTAACTATTCAACTTTTACTATTGACGAAGATAAAACCCACCCTCGACCACAGCAATTTCGCGAACTATTAAATAACGGACAGGCAAGCCAGAGGCACTACTTTTCTGCAAAGCACTTAAATATCAGATGCACCCCTCAGACAATAAAACCAAATAGCGTACGAATTTTCACCATAACAATAAAACCATTAAACATGGAATTTTCTTACATCCCGAGACCACGAAATGAATCGACTTCGTCCGACATGACTTTTTATGAAACATGGGCTTTTAATAGCGCCACCTTCAAAAAAGGACTTTTCCCATGTCGAAATCTCAAAGTTCCGTCGCGCCTAAAGAACGCATCAATATCAAGTACGTCCCAGCCACAGGTGATCAACAAGCCGAAGTCGAGTTACCACTGAAGCTGTTGATCACGGGTGATTTCAAAGGCCACGGTGAACTAAGCGCCCTTGAGGACCGGCAATCCGTTCGAATAGATCAAGACACCTTCAATGAAGTACTCAGCAAAGCCGAAGTTGCTCTGGACATGGCGGTTCCGTCTGTTCTTAACAACGACCAAGACACCGACTTGAACGTGCAACTTCAATTCAAAAACATCAATGACTTCGGCCCCGATGCGGTCGCCCGCCAAGTACCGGAGTTGAACAAGTTGCTGGAACTGCGCGAAGCCTTAGTTGCGCTCAAGGGCCCCATGGGCAATGTCCCGGCCTTTCGTAAACACCTGCAAAACCTGCTGACCGATGAAACCGCCCGTCAACGCCTTGCCAGTGAGCTGAACCTGGTGCTCGACGCGCCCAACAACTGACTTGAACGCCCTTCTCAACGGAGTACTCCCCATGCCTATGGAAAGCGCCGCTGCCCAAGTATTGGTGGCTGACGAACAGCCGTCCTTGCTCGATCAACTGCTGGCCAACACCACAATCCGCCCCTCCCAGGAGGGCTATGCAGTTGCCCGTCAAGGCGTGGCTGCGTTCATCAGCGAAATCCTGCAAAGCGGTGATCACCAGCAACCGGTCAACAAGCACCGCGTCGACCAGATGATTGCTGAAATCGACCGCGCCTTGGGCAAGCAGATGGACGTGATCCTGCATCAGCCTCAGTTCCAGCAACTGGAGTCGGCCTGGCGTGGGCTGAAGCTGCTGGTGGATCGCACGGACTTTCGCGAGAACATCAAGCTGGAAATGCTGCACGTCACCAAAGAGGAACTGCTGGACGACTTCGACAACGCCGGCGACATCACCCGCAGCGGCTTGTACAAGCACGTCTACACCGCCGGATATGGCCAGTTTGGCGGCGAGCCGGTGGGCGCGATCGTCGGCAACTACACCTTTGGCCCCAGCTCGCCGGACATCAAGTTGCTCAGCTATGTGGCCTCCATCGGCGCCATGTCCCATGCGCCGTTTGTGTCGGCGGCCGGGCCTGAGCTGTTCAACCTGGAAGGCTTCCAAGGCCTGCCTGATCTCAAGGAAGTCAGCGACATTTTCGATGGCCCACGCCACACGAAATGGCGCGGCCTGCGCGAATCAGAAGACGCCCGCCACCTTGCACTGACCCTGCCGCGCTTTTTGCTGCGCGCGCCCTATAGCACCGACGACAATTCGGCCCGCAGTTTCGGCTACGACGAAACCGTCGACGGCAATCACGACAATTACCTGTGGGGCAACACCGCGTTCCTGATGGCCTCGCGCATCACCGACAGCTTCGCCCGCTACCGCTGGTGCCCGAACATCATCGGCCCGCAATCCGGAGGCGCGGTGGATGATCTGCCGGTGCACCTGTATGAATCCCTCGGCCAGTTGCAGGCCAAGATTCCTACCGAAGTGCTGATCTCCGACCGCAAGGAATTCGAGTTGGCCGAAGCCGGTTTTATCCCGCTGACCATGCGCAAGGACAGTGACAACGCGGCGTTTTTCTCTGCCAACTCGATACAGAAACCGAAGAACTTCCCCAAGACCCGCGAAGGCCAGGAAGCCCAGACCAACTACAAGCTCGGCACCCAGTTGCCGTACCTGTTTATCGTCAATCGCCTGGCCCACTACATCAAGGTGCTGCAGCGCGAACAAATCGGCAGTTGGAAGGAACGCCAGGACCTGGAGCGCGAGCTGAACGACTGGCTCAAACAATACATCGCCGACCAGGAAAACCCTTCGTCCGATGTGCGCAGCCGTCGCCCCTTGCGCGCCGCAAAAGTCGTGGTGCAGGACGTGGAAGGCAATCCAGGCTGGTACCAGGTGTCGCTGGCCGTGCGCCCGCACTTCAAGTACATGGGCGCCAACTTCGAGATATCCCTCGTCGGTCGGCTGGACACCCAATAAGTGGGTGCCAGCCTGTTCGAACGCTTGGAACCCGACGCACCGCGCTACCGCCCCGGCAGCGCGGATGAACAGGCGCGCCAGCGTGTCGAGGCGATCAAAGGCCACTTGGAACAGGTGCTCAACTCACGCCAGGGCTGCTCGCAAAGCAGCCCTGAGCTGGGCCTGCGCGATTTCAATGGTGTCACCCAGGCCAGCAGTGACCTGGTGGTGGCCATCAGCACCGATATCCGGCGTTCGGTGGAAGCGTTTGAACCGCGCATCAAGGTCACGGGCGTGCGCTTTCAGCCCGACCCGGACCTGCCGCTGGAGCTGAACTTCCGCCTGGATTGCCAGGTGCAGGTCAACCACAAGGAAGAACAGGTGCAGATCGAGGTGGCCATGCACGGCCGCGACGGCTACACCCGCGTGAGATGAGGATGCAATGGACTTGAAACAACGCTTTGCCGAGGAGCTGCGCTACCTGCGCGAACTCGGCCGCGAGTTTGCCGAGGACAACCCGCAACTGGCGCAATTTCTCGGTGATCAGGCCGGCGACCCGGACGTGGAGCGGCTGCTGGAAGGCTTTGCCTTCCTCACCGCCAAACTGGGCATGAAGATCGACGACGATTTGCCGGAGCTGACCCATCCGCTGCTGCAGATGCTCTGGCCCAATTACCTGCGGCCCCTGCCCAGCGCGACCATCATCCGTTTTACACCGTTGGCGGATGCGATCAGCCAGCGCCAGGTGATCCCCAAAGGCACGCCGCTGTTTGCCAAACCGGTGGATGGCGTCTCTTGCCAGTTTCGTACCTGCACTGAAGTCAATCTGTACCCATTGGCGTTGCAGGAAGTCAGCGATGCCCACAGTCGCGAGGCCTCGGTGATGCGCATCGACCTCAAGGTGTTGACCGAGCAACCGCTGACCAGCATGGCCTGCGACCAGCTGGATTTTCATTTGGGTGGGGACAACGCCATCGCCATGACTTTGTACCTGTGGCTCGCCCACTACTTGGACAGCGTCACGTTGCACATTGATAAGCAAAGCTATCGCCTGCCGACCAACACTATCGGCTTTCCCGGTTTCACACCCGACGAGGCGCTGCTGCCCTACCCGCGCAATGTGTTCGATGGCTACCGGATCCTGCAGGAGTATTTTGTGTTCCCGCAGCGTTTTCACTTTTTCAGCCTGACCCAGCTGGCGCGCGTCTGGCCCGAGGTCAGCGCCACCAGCCTGCGCTTTGAATTTCAGTTCAGCCGGCCCATGCCGCCTGATATCCGCCTGCGCACCAGTGATCTGCACCTGTACTGCGCGCCGGCGGTCAACCTGTTTCGTCACGACGCCAATCCGATTGCGCTGGACGGGCGCAGCCTGGAACGGCGTATCAGCCCCAGCGGCAACCGCCCCGAAGCCTTTGAAATTTTCAGCGTCGACAAGGTGGCCGGTTGGGATGCCGCCGACAAGGAGCGCAAGGGCGATCCGTTGCGGCGCTTTACCCCGTTCGAGTCGTTCCAGCATGAGATCGAACACGCGCGGGGCCACACCGCCCTGTATTTCCGCACGCATATCGAAGAGTCCCATGGGCGTGAAGGCTTACGTCATCGCATTGCTTTTGTGCGCGGTGATGAAAGCCTCTACATCGGTGAGCATGAAGCAGCGTCCATTGAATTGACCTGCAGCAACCGAGATTTGCCGCAGTTGCTGGGCGTGGGAGATGTATCGCTGTCCACCGAAGTCACGCCCTCGTTCGCCACCTACACCAACCTGATCGCACCGACCCGAAGCTACCGGCCGGTGCTGGATGCCAGCCTGCACTGGACGCTGATTTCCAACCTGTCGCTGAACTACCTGTCGTTGCTGTCGGCCGAGCCGCTCAAGGCGGTGATCCGCGCCTATGACTTCGCCGCCCTGCACGACCTGCAACAGGCCCGCGCTACCCGCAAGCGCCTCAACGGTATCCAGAATGCCGTGACCACCCCCATCGACTGGCTGATGAAGGGCCAGCCGGTACGTGGCGTACAGACCCGCCTGGAACTGGACCAGAACGCCTTCCTCTGCGAAGGCGAGCTGTACCTGTTCGCCAGTGTGCTTTCGCACTTCTTCGCCCTCTACGCGAGCATCAACTCCTTCCACCGCCTGGAAGTGATCAATACCACCAACAACGAGTGCTACGAATGGCCACTGTTGACCGGCAGACAACCCGTGATCTAGCCGATGTGCTGCTGGCCGACGCGCGGAACTACTCGTTTCACCGTCTGCTGGAGCATCTGCACGCTTTGCACGGCGATGACCTGGAGGCGCAGCCCTTGAGTGCGGCGGCGAGACGCCGCGTGCGCCTGCAAAGCCATGCCGGGCTGGGCTTTCCGGCCTCCGACGTGGTCGAAGCGGCACGCATTGAGGAGGACCGCGAAGAAGTGCGCTATCGCTTGCAGACCAGCTTCTTTGGCCTGCACGGTACCGACTCGCCCTTGCCCGGTTATTACCTGGACCGCCTGGCCTACGAGCAGGCCCAGGAGCGCGGGATTCGCCCGGCGTTCATGGATTTTTTCAATCATCGCTTGCTGACCCTGCTGCACACCAGCTGGCGCAAGTACCGCTACTACATTCGCTTTCAGGCCGAGGCCAGCGACCGCTTTTCGCGCTACGTATTCTCCATGGTCGGGTTGAACGACAACGACCTGCGCGGTGCGACGCCACTGCCATGGGGCCGATTGTTGAGCTTTGCCGGTTTGATCGCCAACCGCAGCCGCTCGCCGTCGGTGGTGTCCGGTATCGTCGAACATTGTTTCGACCTGCACGGCGTGCATATCCGTGAATTCGAGGCGCGCTCGGTGAGTTTGGACCAACGCCAGCGCCTGTTACTTGGCAAAGCCAACGGTGTTCTCGGAAGCGATTTCGTGGTGGGTGACCGCAGCAAGACCCGCGCCAGCAAGTTCACCCTCGTCATTCCCAACCTGACCCAGGCGCGCTTTCGGCAGTTTTTGCCCAGCGGCGATCAGTTCGGGCGCTTGCGCCAGTTGATGGATTTTCTGCTGCGCGACGCCACCGCCTACGACCTGGAACTGGGGCTGCGCGAAGAAGATGTACCGCCGTTCAACCTGCAACGCGCCAGCGGCACCCACCTGGGCTGGACCAGCTTTATCGAACATCAGCAACAACGTCATCCCGCCGTGGTGCGGATTCGGGGGCGCGCATGAAGCTGACCCTGGTTATCAACAATCCCGCGCAGTTGCTGCACGGGTATTTGCCCCTTCACCGGTTTGGCCCCCAGGGCGGCAGCATCGGCAGTGCCGCGGTGGATTGGCGCCTGGAAGATCGCCACAACAGCGTATGCCCCAACCACTGCGACATCCGCGTTGTCGAAGGGCGCTTCTGCGTAATCGACCGCAGCGGCAGAACCTACGTCAACGGTCACGACCTGCCGCTTGAGCGCCATGTTGCGATAAGCCTCAACGACGGTGATCGGTTGCAGATTGGTGCGTATCAGGTTGCGGTGCAGTTGGGCGAGCACGCCCCAGGGCAGCATTCGCTCGATGAGCTGCTCGGCGAGCATCCTGAGGGCATGCACGTGTGGCACCAGGAAGACCTGCCGAGTCGGCCACAGGTGGATAAGCGACCTGCCACCTGCCCGGAGTTCGAGCGTCTGTGCCAACCCGTGGATTTGACGGAGCAAGGCGATCCGCTGCGAGCACTGGAAGCAGCGCCGCCTTCAAAAAAGCAGCCGCCTAAAGTTCGCCCAATGGTTCCAAAACGTTCCAGCACTCTGTTCAGCAACCTGCGTCTGGGCACCCTGTTGCTGGCCTGCCTGACCCTCGGCGGCTGCACCATGCTCGGCAAGATCGGCCAGGTGATCTGGACGCCGTCGATCCCGGTCGGCGGCCCCGACGATCAGCCCAGCCGCTACTCCCTGAGCCTGTACGCCAGCGACGACGTCAACCCACGCCTGATCAGCACCGGCACGGCACTGGATGAAGACGCGAGCCGTTCACCCTACACCCTCAACGTGCAGGCAACCAGCCCGAAGGCGCTGACAGACAAGGTGCAAACCTTGCTCAACCACCTTTACGAAAGCGTACCGGCCCAGTCGCCACTGAGGGAGGATCCTGCCCCCGTCGTGCCGATGTCGCCCATCGAAGACGCGCTGCTGGGTGACTACGACGCTCAGGGTGTGAGCCTGACCACGCCCTGGGGCAAACCGGCATTGCAGCACGTCGCCACGCCGATTGCCTTCAAGGTGTTGCAGCTCACCGATGACTCGCTGCTGATCAACGCCAGCCCCCAGTCCATGGCCGACGACCTGAAAAAGACCCTGGGCAGCACCTACATCCGCGCCGACGACTACCTGCTCAACCCCGGCCAATTCAAGTTCATCGACCTGCGCGCCCTGGATGAAGACACCCGCTTTATCGCGGTGATCGCCAATTACCACAGCACCGATGTCGGCCAGTGGAAACAGCGCCTGCGTGTCGAGCCCAAAGGCCACCAGTACGCCGTACTGGTGCAGTTGGATGCCGCCCAGGTCAGCCTCAAAGGAGAAACCCGATGACGCCTTTTTCAGCCGCTTTTGCCCCGAGTAACCACCGATGAGTTCACGCAACCCCGTCATCTGGCATGAAGGTTTGTTCGTCAAACCCCAGCACTTCCAGCAACAGGCCCGCGCCGCCGAAGCCGCCGTGCACCAGCGCCTGCACAGCCTCAACGACGCCCTTTACGGCTTCAGCGAGCTGGCGTTGAACGACGAATACCTGAGCTTCGGCAAAATCGCCATCACCCGGGCACGCGGGATCATGCCCGACGGCAGCGTCTTCGACATTCCCCACGACCTGGCACCGCCCTCCCCGCTGGAGATCGCTGACAGCAGCGCGGTCGGCCAGATCGTCTACCTGGCCCTGCCACTGCGTTCCAACGGTGCCCTCGAAGTGCGCTGGCCCGACCAGTACGGCAACAGCCGCTACATCGCCCGCCGCGAAGAAATCCGCGACACCCACAGCGATGACGGCGATCAGGTCGGCATGGACCTGGCTGTACCCAACCTGCAACTGATGCTCGAACGCAGCGACCGCAGTGCCTTTACCGGCATCGCCCTGGGCCGAATCAAAGACAAACGCCCGGACGGCAGCCTGGTGATGGACGAGCATTTCTACCCCACCAGCCTGTCCCTGCAAGCGGTGCCGGCGTTGTATCGCTACCTGGGTGAAGTGGCCGGCCTGATGCGTGAACGCGCCAAAAACCTGGCCCAGCGCATCGGTTCACCGGGGCAGTCGGGTGTAGCTGATGTCACTGACTTCAACCTGCTGCAAACCCTCAACCGCTTGTTCCCGCTGTTCCAGCACCTGGCGCGCCAACGTCAGGTCCACCCGGAGCGGCTGTACATCGCACTGGCCCAAGCCTGCGGCGAATTAGTGACTTTTACCGATGAAGGCCACCTGCCCCAGGAATACCCGGCCTACCAGCACGACAACCTGCGCGAGTCGTTCCAGATACTGGAGCACACCCTGCGCCGCGCCTTGGGCACCGTTCTGCAACCGCGTGCAGTGTCGTTGCCGATCGTCGATCAGCAGTACGGCGTGCGCAGCGCCGCCTTGAACGACAAACGCCTGCTGGACAACGCCGAATTCATCCTCGCCGTGCGCGCCGAACTACCCGCGGAAACCTTGCGCCAGCAACTGCCCCGGCAGATCAAAATCACCTCCACCGAAGGGCTGGAGCAATTGGTCAGCCTGCAACTGCCGGGCATCCCATTGCGGCCGCTGCCGGTGGCGCCGCGCCACCTGCCGTTCCATGCCGGATTCAGCTATTTCGAGCTCGACCGCCATCACCCCGCCTGGCAAAGCCTGAGCAGTGGCAGCGGGTTCGGTTTCCATATCGCCGGTGAATTCCCGGAGCTGGAGTTGCAGTTCTGGGCGATCAGGAGTGAGAGAGATGAGTGACGTGAAAAACAGCGCCAACCCTGAGTCGGACACCGATACTCCAGTGTTTGATGAACTGGTGCAGCACTCCAGAGGCAAGCCGGAATCTGTCGAAACAGTACCGCCCAAACCAAAACCTGAACCACTGCTCGCCGATCCTGAATTCGACTTGCGCGGCGTGGCCTGGAACCCGCTGTGCGATGCCGCCACACCACTGATCGGCCTGGTGATCCGTCTGCGCCGCCTGGACCACCACGATGACGTACCTGCGCTGTACCTGAGCGTCAGCAACCAGATCACCACCATCATGGAAGAAGTCAGCCAGCTCGACTACGACGCCGGCATGCTCAAGGCCTATTCCTACAGCCTGTGCCTGTTGATTGACGAGGTGGTCATGCGCACCACCTGGGGCCGGCTCTCCAGTTGGAGCGCACGCTCGTTGCTCAGCCAGTTCCACGGGGAAACCCAAGGCGGCGAAAAATTCTTCACCGTCATGAACAACATGATCCCCGAAGCGGCCCGGTACCAGCATGTGCTGGAGTTCATGTACCAGTGCCTGATCTCCGGCCTCAAGGGCAAATATGGCGCCCATATCAAGGGCGACGACGAAATACAGAAGATCATCGACCAACTGCACGGCTTGTTGCGCCCCTTGCGTGGCGAGACGCCCAAGCGCCTGACCGACCCGCTGAAAAACGTCGCGCCGCGCAACTACCGGATCAAACGCGCCTGGCCGTTGTGGACGCCCTGGGCCATGGCCGCCGTGGTACTGACGGTTGCCTACACGATCTACTCCATCCGCCTGAACACCATCACCCAGCAGGTGCTGGTGTCGCTGGAGCGGGTGCTGCACCTGTAACCGATTTTCAGTGCGCTCATCCCGAGCGCCTGCAAAGCATGGCCGTGTCGGCCATAACCTGCGGCCCCCAAGGGCCGTTCACTTGATCGCGACAAGGAGCTTGTCATGCCAACACCCGCGTACATCAGCATCCACGGCAAAAACCAGGGCCATATCACCAAGGGTGCCTTCACCGCCGATTCGGTGGGCAACGTTTATGTGGAAGGTCACGAGGACGAAATCCTCGCCCAGGAAATCGACCACCAGATCGCCGCGCCCACCGACCCGCAAAGCGGCCAGCCTTCGGGCCAGCGCGTGCATAAGCCGCTGATCTTCACCAGCGCCTTGAGCAAGGCCTCGCCCCTGCTCTACCAGGCCCTGGCCACTGGCGAAATGCTGCCCACCGTTGAAGTGAAGTGGTTCCGCACTTCGGGCGACGGCAAGCAGGAGCACTTCTTCACCACCAAGCTGGAGGACGCCACTGTCGTCGATATTCACACCGTACTGCCCCACGCGCAAAACAGCAGCAACGAAAACTACACCCAACTGATCAAGACCAGCCTGGCTTATCGCAAGGTCAGTTGGACCCATGTGGTGGCCGGCACCGAAGCCTCGGATGACTGGCGCAAGCCAGCTTAATCGCCAACCGGCACGTTCCGCCGCACAGGCGGCGGAATGTTCACTGACTCGATAATTTCCAGGAGGTTCTATGCCTGCCGTCGTTCTGGTCGGTCACGACCATGATTGCCCTATGTGTGGTCCCACCACCGTCGACAGTGGCACGCGCAACGTCACTGTCAACGGTCGCGCCGTCGCCCTTGTCGGCGACACCCTGGGTTGCGGTGCCGTGATCACCAGCGGCTCGCCCTCAATGAACATCAACGGAAAAGCCGTGGCCCGCGTCGGTGATACCACCGACCACGAAGGCGTGCTGGAAAACGGTGACGCCAGCTGGTTGGTCAACTGACCCGCACTCAAAAAAAGGAGGTTTCATGCCCCGTCAAAGCGACCTGCGTTACACCTTCCAACCGCTGCGGGGCGATCCCTTCGAAGTGGTCTCATTCACCCTCGAAGAAGGCCTGTCCCAGCCGTTCAAACTGGAACTTGAGCTGGTCAGTCACCACCCGGCCATCGACTTCTACCGCATGCTCGACCTGGCCGCTGTCTTCACCATCTGGCGCGACGACACCCCGGTGCGCTACGTGCATGGTTTGGTCAGCCTGTTCCAACAAGGCGACACCGGCTTTCGCCGCACCCGCTACACCGCCGTAGTCGAGCCGACCCTGGCGCGTTTCAGCCTGCGTTCCAACTGGCGCATCTTCCAGGCCCAGACCGTGCCCGACATCATCACCAACATGCTGGCCGAGCAGAAACTGACCGACATTCGCACTGAAATCTGCTTCGAGCACCAACCCCGCGAATACTGTGTACAGGCCGGCGAAACCGACCTCGACTTCATCGCCCGCCTCGCCGCCGAAGAAGGCCTGCTCTACACGTTCGAACACCGCGCCGACGGCCACACCCTCGTCCTCACCGACCGCGTCGGCGGCCTGGGCACCATCGGCACCCACACCGACTGCCCGGTGATCTACCAGCCCATGGGTGGCGGCGACTCCAAGGAACCGGCGTTGACCCGCTTCCACTACACCGAACAAGTGCGCACCGCACGCCAGGTGCAGCGCGACTACACCTTCACCCACCCGCGCTACAACCAGCAGCACACCGCCACCGGCGACCAGGACCTGAACAACCAGCACAAGGACTACGAACGCTACGACTACCCTGGCCGTTACAAGCGCGACATTGCCGGTAAGCCTTTCACCAAGACCCGCCTGGCAGCCCTGCGCAACGACGCCAAGTTGGCCCATGTGGAAGGCGACGATGAACGTCTGCAACCGGGATTGGCCTTCGACCTCAACGATCATCCCCGTGAGGACTTCAATGATCGTTGGCGCACCATCGCCATCAAGCATGAGGGCAAGCAGCACACCAGCCTGCAGGAAGAGTCGTTTGGTAGCGGCCTTGGTACTTCTTATACGTTGAAGGCCAGTGCCATCCGCTGGACTTCGGATTGGAAAGCGCCGCTGCCTGCCAAACCCTGCATCGACGGCCCGCAGATCGCCACCGTCGTCGGCCCGCCAGGGGAAGAGATTTATTGCGATGAATGGGGCCGGGTCAAGGTGCAGTTCCCATGGGACCGTTCGGACAAAAACAACGATCAGAGTTCGTGCTGGATCCGTGTAGCTCAAGGCTGGGCCGGGGCGACCTGGGGCGCCATGGCCGTGCCTCGGGTCAATCAGGAACTGATCATCAGCTTTTTGGATGGCGATCCTGACCAGCCGATCGCCACGGGGCGGACCTACCGCCAAACCAATCTGCCGCCCTACGAGCTGCCCAAGCACAAAACACGAATGACCATCAAGAGCCGCACCCACAAGGGCTCTGGCTTCAACGAGCTGCGCTTTGAAGATGAGTTAGGCCACCAGGAAGTGTTCATTCATGCCGAAAAAGACAAGAACGTCCATATCAAAAACAACAACGGCATCTTCGTCGGCAATGATCGCAAGGAACGGGTTGAACACAACGAAACCGTGTCTATTGGCGACCACCGCACCGAGGATGTCGGCCAGAACGAAACCATCAGCATCGGTGCCAATCGCAGTGTGACCATCGGTGGCAACAAGGCCGAGACCATCAAGCTGGCCAAAGCCGAAACCATCGGTTTGGCTAAGGCGCTAACCATCGGCGCGGCGTATCAGACCAGTGTTGGCGCGGCCATGAACACTACGGTGGGGTTGAGCCAGAGCGAGCAGATCGGCCTCCACAAATCGGTAGCGGTGGGCAAGAAATTCACCATCGACGCCGGGGACGAATTCAAGATCACGGTGGGCAAATCCACCCTAGTGATGAAGTCCGACGGCACCGTACTGATCAATGGCCGCACCTTCGATTTCAGCGCCAGCGGCGCGGTGCAGATCAACGGCAAAGACGTTGATATCAACTGAGGGGTGGACGTGGAATTTCGCAATCTGACGCCCTTCGATGCGCTGTGTTTTAGCGCGCTGGGCATGGACGATCAAGAGTACCCGGTGCTGGCCATGAAAGTGGGTTATCGGTTGCTGCCGATTGACGGGCATCCGGGGCAGTTCCGCGCCGAGGTGATGGATGAGGATCCACTGGCGCTGTGCACCGCTGATCGCTACTACGGCGAGGAAGGGGCAAGCAGCGTCTGCGAGGAAAGTGACCTGGCGCCGTTCAAGCCACGCTGTGATGTGATCGTGGTGGGCAATACTCATGCACCACAAGGTCAACCAGCAACGCAGTGGACGGCCGGACTGCGCATCAGTGTGCCGGTGGCGCCGCCGCCCAGAATCGAGGTGCCGCTGCCGACGCCGTTGAGTCCCGGCGAACGGCTGACCGAGTCTCAACTGGTCGAGTGGCAAGCCGCACGGCAAGCGGTGTTTAAGCAGTGGGCCAACGCACCGACCCGCCAGATTTTTTTAGATAAGTACCTGAAGTTCACAGGCCCTCGCCACTTCCGCCACAGCCTGTTCTGTGGTTGGCATTTGACCGAACCGCAGCTCGCCACTTCGGTGCCCTTGCGCTGGGAATGTGCCTTCGGGGGCAGCAGCGTAGTACCCAATCCCGAACATGCGGTTGATGAAAACACTCCGCCGTATTTACTTAACGAGGTGTGTTACAGCAACCCGCTGGGCCGAGGCTGGATCGAAAAGCGCCAGGAAGACCTTGGCTATCAACTGGACAAGCCGCTGCGCGAACTTCCTGCACCGCAGATCGAGCCCTTAGACAAACCGGTGTGGCGCCTGGATCGGGTCAAACATCCCGAGGGTGAACTCGATGCCCACGGCATGGCGCAGGTCGCGGCCAGCTACAAAAACCAACCAGTGGGGTTTGGTGTGGTGGGCCGTGCCTGGGCACCGCGACTGCCATTGGCCGGGCGCTATGACGAAACCTGGCAGCGCGAACGCTGGCCGGGCTTGCCACGAGATTTCGACTTTGCCTACTGGAACGGCGCGCCCGTGGATCAGCAGATCGATTTTCCGCCGCCTGCGTTTCGTCTGGAACTGTTCAACCTGACCAATCCCGACCTCACACCCGACGGCACGTTGTGCGTCGAACTGCCCGGCCATCGCACCTTTGTGCTGATGCGCCTGCACAACGGCGCCATGCTGCCGCTGCCCATGCTCACCGACACCCTGCGTATCGACGCCGAGGCCATGACACTAGCGCTGACCCATCGCATCAGCCTGCCCAATCACCTGGGCATTCGCGTACTGGAAGCGCGCTTCGAGACGGATCCAAATGCCCCGCTGATAAAGCGCGCAGCCAGGGAGGTGCTCTGACATGGCCGATAACGTCATCGCCCGTAAACAAGGCAAATGGAAGGTCATCAGTATCGTCCCGGATGTGTGCAAGACGCCGATGGGCAGCGCCCTCCCGCCGGTGCCCTACCCCGTCACGGCTGAACTGAAAACCGCTACCGGCGTGGCCAAATCGGTACGTGCCAACGGCAAGCCGGTGGTGGTGTTCGACAAGAGCCTGGTGCCGACCACCAAGGGTGATGAGGCTGGCGCCGCCAAAGGCATCAAGAGCAACACAGTGGGCGGCAAGTGCTACCCACTGGAGAAGAGCAGCAGCGTACGTGCCGAAGGCAAGTTGGTGGTACGCCATGACGACAAGTTCTGGATGAATGGGGCTTAACGCATGGCCGAACCGATCAATCTAGCCCCGATGCAGGTGCATGCGGTCAGTGTACCCGTCCGACGTCCTCCCGACAGCATCGCCGGCCCGGACGAAATGATGCTACAGCTCGGCGAGAACGGCGGCGTGCAAGTCGACGTGTTTGGGCGGGATGCACAAGGTAATGAACTGCACGAAAGCCGGGAGATGCAGGAGTATGAATACGAGGAAATGCGCAAAGGCTACTTGCGCGCCGAACTGGCGACGATGCCGCCGTTCAGTTCGTTCAAGAGCGGTAATACCATTGGGCGGGTTGTGGGTGAGACGGCGCCTTTGGCAGTTCCGGCATCACAGGCCAATCCGCCGATAGAGGCCGAGACCGAAGAGGAAGGCATCACCGGCGAGCAGATCCTGGATGGCATCCAGCTGGGCTTGGATGTGTTTGGCCTGATCCCCGTGGTCGGGGAAGTAGCCGATATTGCCAGCGGTATCATTAGCCTTTTTCGCGGGGACTACGTGGGCGCAGGTCTCTCGCTACTCTCGGCGATTCCGTTTGTCGGCTATGCAGGCAGCGCTGGTAAAGCCGCACGATACGGTACGAAGATGGCTGAGGCGTCGGGCAAAGCGGGTAAGGAGGTTGTTGACAAAACGGCGAAAAGAACCGATGAAGCTTCCGAACTATTAGCAAAGAAGACCGATCCCGAATTAGATATTCCATCAAATTCTAATGATGGTTTTAAAGCCACCCCAAGAGAGAAGTCTGCAAGGGAGATGTTTTTAGGGCGAACTCCAGGCAAGAGTTCAAAAACAGGGCGCGAGGTCGAAGACCGAATGCGGGCCGAAGGAAAATTACGGGAGAACCCAATTACAGGTAAAACAGAGTTCCAAGCCTCCGACAAAAATTGGTATGATCTTAGCAAGGCCGACATGGCCCACAAAACAGATGCTGTCACATGGTGGAACACTACTGGTAGACATCTAGGAGCGAAGAGTAAAGAAGTCAGAGAATGGATGTTAGATAGCAAAAATTATGAACTAGACCATTTCAGCATCAATAGGTCGGCAGGCGCAAAGCTTGGACAAACTTACAAACCCCCAACAAAGTAGGTACATGATGGAATCCACATTGACGCCAGAGCAGATTGAAAAAATTGGCAATCTTTCAAAAGAAGGACGTGAATACTGGAAAAAAAATCAACTAAGTGAAGCCGAGTCTTGTTTTTTAAGAGCTTGGGGGATTATGCAATCCCCAAAATCAACACTTGATTACTCTCAAAGTATTGCCAGAGGTCTCGTTGCTTTCTTCAAAGAAACTAAACAATACGAAAAAGCTATACATTGGCTAGCTGTGATGCACGACTTATACGCTCCACAACCTAGCGACTACGTTGAATTTATTGAGGCGACGGTCTATTTTGATTCAGGAAAAACCTCTATTGCATACGAAATTTTTGACAAACAATATAAAAAATATGGAAAAAGACCTTTTACAGACGAAGATAAAAAATATCTAAACTTTTACCTCACACAAAAAAATGTAAAAAAAATGAAATGAATCTACCTGACAGAATTTACGAAAGCATCACCCTCTTATCAGAGGAAGGAAATGCTCTTTATGACGATTCGGCATTTGAAGGGGCAATTTCAAAGTGGTCACAAGCACTAAATTTACTACCCACACCGCAAGCATCCTGGGAAGCCTTCACATGGCTTTCCGCCTCAATAGGTGACGCTTTTTTTCAACTTACACAGTACCCTAAAAGCCTTGAAAATCTGAAGGATGCACTCAATGGCCCTGATGGGCTAGACAACTCATTCATTCACTACAGAATTGGACAATGTCAATTGCTATTAGGCTTCGATGAAGAGGCAATTACTTCGCTGCTAAAAGCTTACATGTTAGATGGGGATGCTGTTTTCAAAGCCGATCCGGATGGTGAAGTTTACCTCCAAAAGTTGAAGGCCCAACACTTGATTGACGGCTAATTCGCGCCGCGCTCCAATTTCAAACTGACGACATCGCAATTGCGGGGCATCCCTTCGAAGTGGACACCCCGGTGCGCTACGTGCATGGTTTGGTCAGCCTGTTCCAACAAGGCGACACCGGCTTTCGCCGCACCCGCTACACCGCGGTAGTCGAGCCGACCCTGGCGCGTTTCAACCTGCGTTCCAACTGGCGCATCTTCCAGGCCCAGACCGCGCCCGACATCATCACCAACATGCTGGCCGAGCAGAAACTGACCGACATTCGCACTGAAATCTGCTTCGAGCACCAACCCCGCGAATACTGCGTACAGGCCGGCGAAACCGACCTCGACTTCATCGCCCGCCTCGCCGCCGAAGAAGGTCTGCTCTACACCTTCGAACACCGCGCCGACGGCCACACCCTCGTCCTCACCGACCGCGTCGGCGGCCTGGGCACCATCGGCACCCACACGGACTGCCCGGTGATCTACCAACCCATGGGGGGCGGCGACTCAAAGGAACCGGCGTTGACCCGCTTCCACTACACCGAACAAGTGCGCACCGCACGCCAGGTGCAGCGCGACTACACCTTCACCCACCCGCGCTACAACCAGCAGCACACCGCCACCGGCGACCAGGACCTGAACAACCAGCACAAGGACTACGAACGCTACGACTACCCTGGCCGTTACAAGCGCGACATTGCCGGTAAGCCTTTCACCAAGACCCGCCTGGCAGCCCTGCGCAACGACGCCAAGTTGGCCCATGTGGAAGGCGACGATGAACGTCTGCAACCGGGATTGGCCTTCGACCTCAACGATCATCCCCGTGAGGACTTCAATGATCGTTGGCGCACCATCGCCATCAAGCATGAGGGCAAGCAGCACACCAGCCTGCAGGAAGAGTCGTTTGGTAGCGGCCTTGGTACTTCTTATACGTTGAAGGCCAGTGCCATCCGCTGGACCTCCGATTGGAAAGCGCCGATGCGTCCCAAACCCTGCATCGACGGTCCGCAGATCGCCACGGTGGTCGGCCCGCCGGGAGAAGAGATCTATTGCGACGAATGGGGCCGGGTCAAGGTGCAGTTCCCATGGGACCGTTCGGACAAAAACAACGACCACAGCTCCTGCTGGATCCGCGTCACCCAAGGCTGGGCCGGGGCGACCTGGGGCTCGATAGCCATCCCGCGTGTGGGTCAGGAGTTAGTGATCAGCCACTTGGACGGAGATCCTGACCAGCCGATCGCCACTGGGACCGCCTACAGACAGACCAATTTGCCGCCCTACGAGCTGCCCAAACACAAGACGCGGATGACCATCAAGAGCCGAACCCACAAGGGCGAAGGTTTCAATGAGCTGCGTTTTGAGGATGAGTTGGGCCAGGAGGAGGTGTTTATCCATGCCCAGAAAGATCAGAACACGGTGGTGAAGAACAACCAGACCCAATCGATTGGCGCGGACCGAAGCAGCCAGGTCGGCCAGGACGAAACCATCACCGTCGGCCGCACCCGCATGCGGGTGGTGAAGGCCAATGACACCTTGAAAGTGGGCGGCAGCAAAAACGACCACGTCGCTGGTGAGTATTACATCGGCGGGGGTAAACAGCTGCGTCTTGAGTGCGGCAAGACCGTCATAGAACTCAATGAAAACGGCGACCTGAATATCACCTGCGAGAACTTCAACATCACTGGAATGAACGCCGGCAAGGTCAACACCCTGTCAGGGAAACTCGATTTGAACATGAGTGGAAAGGCTTCCGGCACAACGGCGAACGGCGTCAGTGGCGCGGAAATCCAGAGCGATGTGGACGGCTACTTCAACCATGAATGACTCCAAGAGGATGGCTCCAATGCGCGAATACATCACCCACGATTTGATCATCGGGCTAGGAAACGAAATGCCTGACGACAACAGCGTCAACATGCTGGTGTTCAAGACGCGCGGCACCACCCTGGTGCTGGCACGCGGCCTCATGGACCCACAGAAAACGCTGGCCGAGACCTATACCCACCAGCTCACCGAGCTACGCAAGAAAGTCACAGCCTTCAAATGCACCAAACCAGCAGAAGTGCGGGTCGGCGTTGACCGCAACATTGTCGCGATGGAAGTCCAGACCGAGTTCACCCAAGGCAACGCGCTTTCCTGCCAGTACCAACTGGCCTGTGAACTGCCTGGCGAGACTCGGTTACTGGCATTGACTTACAGCAAGGGCAGCACGCTCACCGAAGCTGATTTCGACCATTGGGAAACCCTCAAACAATCCCTTCGGTTCGCCTGAAACGCTCTTCGCGTACTGACCTGATTGCAAGGAAGATAATTCATGGCAGACACCGTACACGCCGCCCGCGTGGGCGACCCCATCCTGCACACCTCCGCGTTGGCTGAGTTTTGCGCCACTGTGGCGGAAGTTGTCGTGTACGCGGCGGTCACTGCTGCGGTGATCGCGGCGGCGCCTGCCATCATAGGCACCGCTGCCGTAGCAGCGATAGGCGCGGTAGCGATCAGCGTAGGGGCTGGCTTGCTTGTGTCGGCGGCGAGTTTGATTCCTGCTGGTGACAAATCCATCGGCGAACACTTCAGCGACGCGTGTAGTGGCTTTTTCAACGGGATCTTTCCGCCAACGCCCCAGGGCAACATTGCAAGCGGTTCCGTTGATACTCGCATAAATAGCGAACTAGCGGCCCGTGCCGCTGGAACACAAACAGACGAGCCGGACGAACCCGATGAGCTTTCGGCCAAACCCAGTGTGATGGACGCCATTACTGGAGTGTTGATCGGCCTGAATCCGATAAGCGCCGCATACCAAAGTGCAGTTGGCGTCTACCAATCTATCGACAGCATTTTCAACCCACCCGTAGTGGTTGCACCTAGCAGCGGAACCCGACCCGCCGAACTGGACCAGGTGGTGTGCATGCGGCATTTGCCCATGCCTACCCAATATCTGGCTGAAGGATCCTCGGAAGTCTTCATTAACAGTCAGCCCGCCGTCCGTAGTGGTGATCGCACCACTTGCGAGGCCACCGTTGGCTCGGATACCGACGTGTCACCGGATGTTCGCATTGGCGGCGAACCTTTAGTGGTACGACCCATTCACGGAGGTAAAAGCAAAATCGGCATGGTGACGGGCATCATCGTCGGCATCCTCGTCGCGCGAAAGTTCGGACCAAAGAGCTGCTCGGTGGGCAACCCGGTAGCGGTGTCCACCGGCAGCAAGTTCCAGGATGGCCCAGAGGATCTGGACTTCACTCTCCCCGGTATCCTGCCGGTCATCTGGGCACGGCGCTACAACAGCAATGACCGTCGCGACAACGGGCTGTTCGGCGTCGGCTGGAGCGTGTTCTACGAAGTCGAAATCGTAAGCGTGCCCCACCCGGACGGTGGCGACCTGTGGGTGTATATCAATGCCGAAGGCGAGCGCCTGGAGCTCGGGCAACTCAAGCCCGGCAATCGTTTTGTCAGCACGCTTGATGGCTTGGCATTCTTCGAAATGGGCAATGGCCTGACGGTGGTCGAGGACATCCATGACGGCCTGTATCAGGTCTTTGAAACCGACCCCCACAACCCGCAGCGTTCACGACTGGTGCGCCTGGGTGACCGTAACCGGAATACAGTCAACCTGCACTATGACGAGCAAGGGCGATTGCTACACCTGCTTGATCCCAATAGCCGCATCACCGTGCGCCTGCGCTACAACGAGCTGCACCCAAGCCGCTTAGAGCTGGTTGAGCGCCTATATTTCAGTGATGAAGGCCCCGGCCATCTAGAGCGCACCGAGCCTTTGGTGCACTACCGCTATGACAGCCATGGCGATTTGAGCGCCGTACTCGATACCAGCGACCAAGTGTTGCGGCGCTTCACCTACACCCCCGAGCGTTACATGAGCAGCCATACGCTGCCCACCGGCGCCACACGTCACTATGCCTGGACGTCTTTCGAAGTCCCCGAGCAAGGCCCACAATCCGTCCGCGCCGACGGCACGCCCTACACCCTGCCGCCTTTGCTGGAACCACAGCCCGACCACGAATGGCGGGTCACCCGCCACTGGGGCAGCGATGGCGAGGACTATCACTTTCAGTACGACCTGGCCAAGGGCGAAACCCTTGTCGTCGACAGCCTTGGCCGTGAAGAACGTTACTATTGGGGTGCGCTGTACGAGGTCTACCACCATATCGACGCATTGGGACAGTGCTGGCACAGCGACCTGCTCGCCGGGCAACTGCTCAGAACCACCGACCCACAAGGTGGCGAATGGCACTACGTCTACGATGACATTGGTCGCCTGATCGAAACCCGTGACCCGCTCGGCCGTAGCGAATACATCCTCTACACCGAACACTGGGCGCTGCCGCTGAGCATCACCGACCGTGGCGGCCACACCCACACCTTCAGCTACGACGAACGCGGCAATCTGCTCAGCGAAAAAGACCCGCTCGGGCACACCACCCGCTACCGCTATGACCCTCAGGGCCAAGTGGTGGAGATCATCGATGCCCACGACAGACACAAGACCCTGGCCTGGAACCGCTATGGGCAACTGCTGCTGTATCGCGATTGTTCCAATTCGGAAAACCACTACCGCTATGACCAGCGCGGCTATCTGTGCGCCAGCACCAATGCCCGTGGCGAGACCACCCAGTACCGTTACGATGCACGCGGCCACCTGATCGAAAGCGAGCGCCCCGACGGACGCATCGACCGCTACCAGCGCAACCTGGCCGGCCAGCTTACCGACTATATCGACCCGGCCCTCCTGCGTACCCAGTATCACTACGACCCCAGCGGGCGGATCCAGCAGCGTATCGATGCGCTGGGGCATAAGGTGCGTTTCAGCTATGACGCTTATGGGCGACTGCAACAACTAAGCAACGAGAACAACGAAGCCTACCGTTTTGAATGGGATGCACTGGATCGTTTGACCACCCAGATCGATCTGGACGATAGCTACCGTGTCTATCACTACAACGCGCTGGACGATATCACCGGCACCGACGCCCATCCCACACCCGCGCCGGAACCACGCAACACCTATGAAGACGGCCCGCCACCGAGCGAATCGGATGCGCCGATCCGGCATCGCTTCACCCGCGACGCGGTGGGTCGTTTGCTGCGTAAAACCACCGACGACGGCATCACCGACTATGCCTACGACGCGGCTGACAATCTGCTGGCCATCACTTTTAAAGCGCACAACGGCGAACAGCAGCAACTGAAATTCCGCTATGACGCCCTCGGTCAACTGCTCAGCGAAAACAGCGACGCGGGTGAACTGGGCCATCGCTACGACGCCCTGGGCAACGTGGAAACCCTGACCCTGCCCGACCAGCGCCAACTCAATCACCTGTACTACGGCAGCGGCCACCTGCACCAGCTCAACCTCAATGGCCGAGTGATCTGCGATTTCGAACGCGACCAACTGCACGACGAAGTCCTGCGCACCCAGGGCAGCCTGCTGACCCGCACCCGCTACGACCACAGCGGCCGTCTCAGCCAGAAAGCCCTGCACTACCGCAACGCCGCCCGCGAAGAGCTGCCGCTGCTGCAAAAGCACTACCAGTACGACGCCAGCGACAACCTGATCATCGAGCGCCTGACCCAGACCCAGCGCCGCGGTGGCAGCGATCCACGCCAACCGCTGCCGGACGACGGCCTGCTCGGGCGCTTCCTCGGCCAGAGCCATGGCAAAAGCGTCGAAGGCAACGAGCACTACAGCTACGACGCCACCGAGCGTCTGCGCGACCATCGCCATAGCACGCCACAAAACCCGGAACGGCACCGCGAAACCTACAACTACGACGCCGCTGCCAACCTACTGCCCACTGGCCGCATGAGCGGCTACGTCAAACACAACCGCGTGCACGTGTTCGAGGACAAGCGCTACCGCTATGACCGCTTTGGGCGCCTGAGCGAAAAACGCATCGGCAGCCACACCGTGCAACGCTTTCGCTACGACGCAGAGCAACGCCTGGTCTGCGTCGAGCAGGATCAAGGCTGGCAGAGGTTACGTAGCGAGTACCGCTACGATCCGCTGGGGCGGCGCATCGGTAAACGGGTGTACCGCAATGACAGCGAACAGCCACAGAGCGATGTGCAGTTTGTGTGGCAGGGGCTGCGGCTGTTGCAGGAGGTGGAGCATGGCTTCGGCAGCCTGTACGTGTATGCCGATCCCGACAGCTATGAGCCACAGCGTCGAGTTTGGCTACGACGCCTATGGTCGCCTGCTGCACCTGAGCAATGAAAACCGCGAACGCTACCGCTTCGAGTGGGATGCGCTAGACCGCCTGCTGGCCCAGCAGGACCTGGATGGCAGTGGACATATCTACCAGTACGACCCGGTTGGGAGAGGTCACCGGCATCCGCCATATCCCCGCGCCGCTGGCCGAACCGGAACTGGACGGCAAAGACGCGACCGAGCCGCACACGCCGCTAGAGCATTATTTCGAACGTGATGCCCTCGGACGGTTGGTCCGCAAACGCACCGACGACGGCGTCACCGAGTACGCCTACCATAACGCCGACAACCTGCTGTCGATTGCCTTTATAAACAAACAAGGTGAAGAGCAGCGGCTCGTCTACACCTACGATGCCCTCGGTCAACTGCTCAGCGAGCCCAACAGCGCCGGCCTGCTGCAGTACGACTACGACGAACTGGGTAACCTGCAAACCCTGACCCTGCCAGATCAGCGCCAGCTCAACCACCTGTACTACGGCAGCGGCCACCTGCATCAGCTCAACCTCAATGGCCGGGTGATCTGCGATTTCGAGCGCGACGCACTGCACGAGGAAGTACTGCGCACCCAAGGCGCCCTGCACACCCGCACGCGCTACGACCGCAATGGTCGCCTCAGCCAGAAGGCGTTGCACTATCAGCAGGTTGCCCGCGAGGTGCTGCCGTTGTTGCAGAAAGACTATCAGTACGACGCCAGCGACAATCTGGTGGCGGAGATACTGACGCAGACCCAACGCCCAGGTGGCAACCGCCCGACCACGGCGGCCAATGACGACAGCCTGATTGGTCGCTTCCAGAACCAATCATCGACCGGCAAGAGCTACCAAGGTAGCGCCCAATATGGCTACGACCCCGTCGAGCAAATCCAGAGCATGCACCGCAACAGCCCTGGGGTGCAGGGCCAGCATATCGAGAGCCTCAACTACGACCCGGCCGGCGATGGCTACCAGGTCAACGGCCTGATCAAGCACAACCGCGTGCAGGTGTATCAAGACAAACGTTATCGCTATGACCGCATTGGGCGGCTGAGCGAAAATATCAATGCCCGTGGCGAGCACATTCACTATCGGTATGACACCCGCGGCTACCTGATCGAAAGCCAGCACCCGGACCTCTCAGGCACTGCATAGGACCCGATCTGCGGTAGCGTCCCCCCCATCGCGTGTTTTCCACCTCCATTGAAAGATCGCTCCTACACCTTTGCCAAGCACTTCCGACGGCCCCATCTGAAATACCCAACAGTCACGAAAAATAACGAGCTCTTTTCCAAAATAAACGTTATGTATTCAGTTGTACTGGGCAAGAAGCCCACGTCTCCATTCACCTCATGAAGAACCAGGATCATGCCAAGTACTCCACACTCTCCCACACTGCGTACTGCCCCCGGTACATCCCTGCACCCCCACCAGCTCACCCGAGAGGAAGAGCAACTGGTGCGCAACTACCGTTGCTTGTCGGAACAGGATCGTGAAGCGGTGCGATGCCTGATGTTTGCGGTCAGGGAAACCAGCGGGTCCGAATGCGCTCACCCATAAAAAGTGACGCCGTCATGGGGCGGCGGACGATGAAGTACCTGCGGGGTTGGATACGTTGCCGGGAGCCTGTCGCCAACACCCTCGCGTCCAGAAGTTGATAACCGTTGCGAGCCATTCCTTGCTCCTTGTGTAACTCCCTGTGTTTTTTGCCCCGTTCACGATGCGGGCTCGCTGAGTATAAACACGACGCTCACCTAGCCCAATTTCCATGCCGCAAAGCCCCGTCGGTTGAACACGACAATGCGCTCATTTCAATCAGACATGGGCCGTTTCCATAGCTTGATCAATCAGCGTCCAGCCGCGTGACCGATAAGCAACAACGGGCCGCTAGACCCTGCTGTAGCTGATTTCCTACAGATCCAGAAATATCTGCCGTGGGTTCCGTCTCGATTTCGGCCAAGTGATTGTGGGAGCAATTACGTGTTCCTAGACTCCGCAGCCGTAGGGCAAATCCCTGTCCATTCGAAGATTCGAACAGGCGGCATGTAGTAAAACGCCCTGCTCGCTGCCGCCGCCACTCGCAAGGAGCCACACCCGTGACCAAAACCTCAACCACCCTCTTACTGCTGGTACTGGCCAGCCTGCTAACAGGCTGTTCCACCACTCCCAATGTTCTGCAAATGCACAAAGTCACCGCCGAAGCGATCGGCCTCGCTTCAACGGATGAGCTGACCATGGGCCCAGTGACCAAAGGCAAGGAAGACTTCCTGGGTGGTGCTGAACTGACATTTAAAGCCACGACAGCAAAGGGCCGCGTATTCAACTGCTCGACATTCATGACCCCGGGCATCCTGCTTGAGCCGCCGACGTACTCGCGACTGACCTGCACGAAGTAAGCCCGACATCCGGTGCGGGCATCGCGCGCGACATGACGGCCCTGCCGGAACGAGGCGTTCCGTTCCAACAACAAAAAAGACGCCAAAGCGTCTATTCCACAAATCGCGGGCAAAAAAAAGCCACTCATTAGAGTGGCTTTTTTCTTTAATGCTTGGAGCGGGAAACGAGACTCGAACTCGCGACCCCGACCTTGGCAAGGTCGTGCTCTACCAACTGAGCTATTCCCGCTTGGTGATGCGCATTGTATAGAATCCTCAGCACCCGTCAAGCCCTTGATTCAAAAAAGTTTTATTTCTTTTCAACGGTGGTGCGTAGGTGGGGCCAGGCGGCGCGCAGGTATTGGAGCATGGACCACAGGGTCAAGCCGGCGGCGATCAGCAGCAAGGCGTAGCCCGTAAGGACCCAGAACGAGAAGTCCGATGGGTTGGCCAGCAGGATGACCAGCGCGAGCATCTGCGCGGCGGTTTTCCATTTGCCCATGTTCGACACGGCGACGTGAGCGCGGGCGCCGATTTCGGCCATCCATTCGCGCAGGGCCGAGACGACGATCTCGCGACCGATGATCACCGCAGCCGGCAGGGTCAGCCACAGGTTGCCGTGCTCCTGCACCAGCAGCACCAGGGCGACCGCCACCATGAGCTTGTCGGCCACCGGGTCGAGGAACGCGCCAAAGGGCGTGCTCTGTTCCAGGCGGCGGGCCAGGTAGCCGTCGAGCCAGTCGGTGGCGGCTGCGAAGGCGAACACGGAGCTTGAGGCTACATAGCTCCATTCATACGGCAAATAAAACAACAATATGAAAATCGGGATAAGCAGGACGCGTAGAACGGTAATCAGATTAGGGATATTCATCGGCACAACTGGCTACGAGGTGAGAAGGCATTCTATTCGCTGTGCAGGTTTGCATAAATCAGCTCAGCGAGCTTTTTACTGATACCGGGTGCTTTGGCTATCTCGTCAATGCTGGCACGGGACAGCTCCTGCAAGCCACCAAAATGTTTAAGCAAGTCGCGACGCCGTGTCGGACCTACCCCGGCAACCCCTTCCAGGGTTGAGGTTCGCCGGGTTTTGCCACGCCGCGCCCGGTGGCCGGTAATGGCGAAACGGTGGGCTTCGTCGCGGATCTGTTGAATCAGGTGCAACGCGGGGGAGTCGCCCTTCAAAGTGAACTCATGGGCGGCATCATTCAAGTACAACGTCTCGAAACCGGCCTTGCGCGTGGTGCCCTTGGCCACGCCGAGCAGGATCAGGTCGGGCACGGCCAATTCGTTGAGCACGTCTCGCGCCATGGATAACTGGCCCTTGCCGCCGTCTACCAGCAGGATATCGGGCAGCTTGCCCTCCCCGTCCTTTAATTTGCTGAAACGCCGCGTGAGCGCCTGGTGCATGGCCGCGTAGTCGTCCCCGGCGGTAACCCCTTCGATGTTGTAGCGCCGGTAGTCGGACTTGATCGGCCCTTCCGGCCCGAACACCACGCAAGAGGCCACCGTGGCCTCACCGCTGGAGTGGCTGATGTCGTAGCATTCCAGGCGCTGGGGCGGCTCTTCCAGATTGAGGACCTCGGCCAAGGCTTCGAAGCGTGCGGCAACATGCTGTCGATTGGCCAGACGTGCGCCCAGGGCCTGTTCGGCGTTGGTCACCGCCAATTGCTGCCAGCGCGCGCGGGTGCCGCGTACGCGATGGCTGATGTCCAGCTCACGGCCGCGCAGCTCGTGGATGGCCTCGATCAAGGTGGGGAAGTCTTCATGTACCACGTTGACGATCAGTTCCGACGGCAGGTCGCGCTCGGGGCTGCTGACGTAGTACTGGCCAAGGAACGCGGCCATCACCTCGGCAACGTCTTCGTCGATACCGGTCTGCGGGAAGAAGTTCTTGCTGCCCAGCACCCGGCCAGCGCGCACGCTGATCAGGTGCACGCAGGCACCACCCGGGTTGACGAAGGCGGCGATCACATCGACGTCGCCGGTGCCGCCTTCCATGCTTTGCTGGTCCTGGACCCGGCGCAGCAAAGAGATCTGGTCGCGCAATTCCGCGGCCTTCTCGAAATCCAGGGTGCTGGCGGCTTGCTCCATGGCCACGGACAGCTCATCGGTGAGCGCATTGCTGCGCCCTTCGAGGAACATCACCGAGTGGCGCACATCCTCGGCGTATTCTGCCGGTTCCACCAAGCCTACGCAGGGCGCCTTGCAGCGCTTGATCTGGTATTGCAGGCACGGCCGCGTGCGGTTCTTGTAGAAGCTGTCTTCGCACTGGCGCACAAAAAAGGTTTTTTGCAGCAGGCTCAGGCTTTCACGAATCGCGCCCGCGCTGGGATAGGGGCCGAAGTACTTGCCCTTCTGCTTCTTCGCCCCACGGTGAATGCTCAGGCGTGGGAAATCGCCGTCCGATAGAAACACATAGGGATAGGATTTATCGTCGCGCAGCAGGATGTTGTAGGGCGGCCGCCATTCCTTGATCAGCGTCTGCTCAAGCAGCAGCGCCTCGGTTTCATTGGCGGTGATGGTGGTTTCCACCTGGGCGATGCGCGCCACCAAAGCGGCGGTTTTCGGCGCCAGGCCGGTCTTGCGGAAGTAGCTCGCCAGACGGTTCTTCAGGTTCTTGGCTTTGCCCACGTACAGCAGGCGCGCCTCGCTGTCGAACATGCGGTACACGCCGGGGCGGCCACTGCAGGTTGAGAGAAAGGCACTTGGATCAAACGGTGTGGTCATGTCAGGCGCTGGCGTCCACCATGCCGTGGCGCACCGCGAGCAGGGTCAATTCAACATCACTGCTGATGGCGAGCTTCTCGAAGATACGATAGCGGTAGGTGTTGACGGTCTTGGGCGACAGGCACAGCTTGTCGGAGATCGTCTGCACCTTCTGGCAACCGACGATCATCAGGGCAATCTGGATTTCCCGCTCCGACAGCGCATCGAACGGCGAATCGCTGGTGGGCTGAAAAGACTTGATGGCCAATTGCTGGGCAATCTGCGGGCTGATATAGCGTTGGCCGGCAAACACCAGGCGAATGGCTTGCACCATCTCCGCCAGGCCCGCGCCTTTAGTGAGATAACCGGCTGCACCGGCCTGCAGCAGGCGAGTCGGAAACGGGTCTTCCTCGCACACCGTCACCACCACGACCTTGATGTCGGGATGGCTGCGCAATAATTTGGTCGTGGCCCCCAGGCCGCCGATGCCCGGCATCTTGACGTCCATCAACACCACATCGGGTTTCAACTCTCGGGCCTTGATCAGGGATTCCTCCCCGGACTCGGCCTGGCCGACTACTTGCAGGCCGTCGATGTCAGCCAGCATTCGTGTAATGCCTGTACGAACGAGATCATGGTCATCGACTACTAGCACCCTAATCAAGCAGACACCTCGCGATATGGTCTTATAGATTGCTGAACACCTTAGCAAAAAACCAAGGCGCAGACCTAGGTGCAAGTGGCATATATATAGAGTTTTGACGCGCTGCGGCTGTTCGCCGGGGGGCAAACAGCGCTGTTTCCTGGGTGAAAGGTCAGGAATCCGTGGCGGGCGGCTTGGATTTTCCGTTCAATACGGATGAATGCTCGGCCAATGTGCTGGTCAAGCGACGGATTGCATCCTGGTCTTCCTTGAACATGGCGCGGTAGTTACCCAATACTTTTTCTTCGACCTGGCTGAGGTTATCCAGTTGGATCGGCGTTGGGCTGCCGGTCAACACGTACAGGAGGTCCACACCTCTTTCGGCGACACGAGACAGATAGTCGGCCTTGGGTGCACGACCGCCATTTTCATATTTGCCTTGTGCGTTGGCTTCCACGCCTCCTATTTCACCAAAAACTTTCTGCGACAGGCCAAGCCGCTCTCTTTCTTGCCTTAAGCGCGAACCGATTCCACTCATTTGGATGTATGATCCTAGATTGGCACACCCCAAGAGGTGACACACCATCACTTCGTTAAACAAACTTGAACGGTTTTGAACTATGCCCGGTATCCGCACTGCTGCACAAGCCAAGGCTTGGCTTGAACACCAAGGAAAGTCAGTTCAAGCGTTTGCCCGGGAGCATGGCGTGGACCCGGCAACCACCTATCAAGTGCTCGCTGGGCGAAAAAAGGGACGGCGTGGAGAAGCCCATAAGGTGGCGGTCCTGTTGGGCATGAAAGAAGGGATTATCGTGGATGAGCCCGAAGCTCGAACCCAAGATCAGCAAGGCGTTAACTGACAGCAGTATGCGCTTATTCCTACGGCGTGACTGTTTTAGTCCGAGGTGAATGCCCGACACTCACGCTCCATGCGCCAGAAGCAATCCTCTTCACCCACAATACTCAACCCCTGGCGCTGATACAGCCTTCTTGCCGGGTTGGTCTTGAATACGGTCAAGCGTAACAAGCCCAGGCCCTCGGTATGTGTCTTGAGCGCCATCTGCTCCAGCACCCAACTGCCCGCCCCCTGCTTGCGGCAGCACTCCAGCATGTGCAGCTCGCGGATATACAACGCCTTTTCGTCGCGACTCAGGCTGACAAACCCCATTACGCCATCATCGTTGCACACCAGCCAGTTCTCGCGACCCGCCCACGCAGTATCAAAGCCGGCGTTGGACCACAACAAGCCGTACTGCAAGTAGTAGCGGTTCATGGCTTCATAGGTAAGGCTTCGGGCAAAGGGCAGATCCTGGTCCGTCGCCTGGCGCAAGTGAAACGTCATTCAGAGGGCTACCACTTGGCCAGTCCACAAGCCGCCTTCGCGGCGGGCGATCACCAACGCGTCGCCGACACCGGGCGCAGCGGCAAGCAAATTGCCATCTGCGGTCCAGACCGCGCTGCGGCCTGCACAGGTCCAGCCACCCGAAGGGCCACCATGATTAGCCATCAGTACCAGCATGCCATGCTCGGACGCATACCCTTGAAGCAGCGCGCTGTCCGCCGCGTAGCCACTCTCGCTGATCAGCACGCCGGCGGCATATACCGTGGCGCCCGATTCCGCCGCCAGGCGTGGGTGACTGGCGTGGGAAAAGTCCGCGCACACCGCCAGCGCAATGCGCTCATCTTCCCAATCCAGGATCTCGCCACCCTGCCCGGCCGTAAATGCCAGCTCTTCTCCAGAATGCAGATGCTGCTTGGTGTAGACGCCAATTGAACCGTCCGCTCCCAGCACGAGCGCACCAATCAGTACACCCGACTGTGGGGCCAGCCGCACCGGCATGCCCACCACAGCTGTCAAACGCAACTCCCGCGCCATTTCACGCAACGGAGCCAATACATCACTCTCCAGGGCGATAGCCAGGTCCGCCGCCAGGAATGGTTCATAGCCAGTCAGCGACAGTTCCGGAAACACCAGCCATTGCACACCGTGCTCGGCCGCAGCCTGCATCATGACCAGGTGCCGTTGGATATTGGCCGCAACATCGCCCGCAATGGAAAGGGTCTGCGCCGCAGCAAGGGTCAAGGCAGT
Source organism: Pseudomonas synxantha (assembly GCF_900105675.1). Taxonomy (NCBI): domain Bacteria; kingdom Pseudomonadati; phylum Pseudomonadota; class Gammaproteobacteria; order Pseudomonadales; family Pseudomonadaceae; genus Pseudomonas; species Pseudomonas synxantha. Next base: position 3,066,041 of record NZ_LT629786.1, read on the forward strand.
CATGGTCGCGTCCTGGCAATCATTGTTTAAGTGTCATCAGCATATCGGCACACACCCATAGCCGTAAGTCCCCCCACGCAATAGAAATTACTGATTGAATCCAACCGTACGCCTCTAGTAAGCTCCCCCCAACATTTGGAGAGCTAATCATGTCGCAACTCACCCACACTCAGGTTTGCCCTGCTGCCAGCGCCTTGCGCTCGGTGTCGGCTACCCGCGTGAACGGTTCGAGCGCACTGGCTGGCTTTTATTTTGGGTATTGGTTTAGCCACTGGCGCGCCTGATACCTGAAATCGGCGCCCACTACTCAAGGGGTCGCCTACCAGAGAAATCTAAACCCCCGGTCGGCTCCCCGACCGGGGGTTTTGTTTTTTCAGCCTCTTTTTATTTTGTTTGATCAAGAACTTAAAGGAACCGCGCCATGAACTACGCCACTTATTACCGCTACGACACTTGCACTGCATGGCGATTTAGCCAGCTCCGTTCGGGACAGCCTGCCGCCTCCGACCGGTCACCTCTTGGTGGCAAGCCAACACGTACAGCCGATACGGCCAATTGTCGAACACCCCAGTAGGCCAAGCGTGCGGGAATCGCCCGCCGCTTGCCCAGGAAGCCTTGAATATGAACTCCTCCGTCGCCGCTTTGCCCGTCTCTGCCCTGAACAGCGCCAATGAAGCCCTGACCCAGCGCCTGCCCAGCTCCCTGGAGCTCAAGCATCAGTTGCCCCTCAGCCCGTTCCTCAATGAACAGATCCACGCCCATCGCCAAGCTGCGCGCGCCATCCTCAATGGCGAAGACTCACGCTTACTGGTGATTGTCGGCCCGTGCTCGATCCACGATCCGGAATCGGCCATGGAATACGCACGCAACCTGAAGAAGCTCGCGCTTGAAGTCAGCGACCAGATGCTGCTGGTAATCCGTGCCTACGTCGAAAAACCCCGCACCACCATCGGTTGGAAAGGCCTGGCCTACGATCCGCACCTGGATGGCAGCGATGACATGGCCGCCGGCCTGAGGCTCTCGCGGGAGCTGATGCGCGAAATGCTGCGCCTGGGCCTGCCGGTCGCTACCGAGCTGCTGCAACCCATGGCCGCCGGCTACTTCGATGACCTGCTCAGTTGGGTCGCGATTGGTGCACGCACCACCGAGTCGCAGATCCACCGCGAGATGGCCAGCGGGCTGGGCATGCCCGTGGGTTTCAAGAACGGCACCGACGGCGGTGTCGCGATTGCCTGTGATGCGATGCGCTCTGCCTCACACCCCCATCGCCACTTCGGCGTCGACAGCCAGGGCCATCCGGCGATCATCCAGACCCCGGGCAACCCCGACACCCACTTGGTGCTGCGCGGCGGTCATCGTGGGCCGAACTACGAGGCGCAAAGCGTCGCCCAGATCAAGCATGACCTGGCCAAGTCCAAGGTGGCAGCCCGGATCATGGTCGATTGCAGCCATGCCAACAGCGGCAAGGACCCGTTGCGTCAACCGGCAGTATTCAACGAGGTACTGGAGCAGCGCTTGCAGGGCGATACATCGCTGATCGGCATGATGCTTGAAAGCCACCTGTTCGAGGGTTGCCAGCCGTTGAGTGCGTCGATGAAATACGGCGTATCGGTGACCGATGGTTGCCTGGGGTGGGACGCTACCGAGCAGCTGCTTCGCAGTGCGGCAGAGCGCTTGCGCGAACACCACAAGGCTGCAGATTGACGCAGGGCAAATGTGGGGCGTGCCCTGATGTCAATCAGTTAGGGCTCGCTCCTACAGGATGGGCCAGCAGATTGCCGCCCTGGAGCGTGGCCATCGCTTGACCCGCCCCAAGGGCATCGCGCCGATGTGGGACTAGGCCCCGGCCACCGGCATACGGGACAACTCCCGCAGCCACGGCAATACCCGCAGGCCTTGACTGGCCTCGGGTGGGTCGATGATGTCCATGAAGTGTTCGAGATTGAGGTTATCCGGCATCCCGGGCAGGCGTACCCGCAGCCCTGGCATTACGCCCGTGGGTGCATTCGATTGCGGGTGGTCATAGACCAGCACATGGCGCACTTGGGCCTGAGCCCCACAGGCATGGGCCATCAGCCTCGCGTTGATGATCAGTACGTCGAAGGGCTCGGCCGGAATGGCGGTCAGAATCTGCACCTCTTCAAGCGTTTGCACCGGCACAATCCGGTAATACCCCAACTGGTTGAGCATTTTCTCGATGTATAAACGTTGCAGATGCTGCTCATCGGCAATCAGGATAGTCAGTGCTTTGTTCGGCATGGCAAACCCCTGGACAGGCTGTGCTCGGCAGTGAGCGCGACCCATTTTCCAGACATATGCCGACGACAAAATCAGGCATATTCCCCCTTCACGTAGGAGTTCTCCCAAATTCCCCGAATGGTGATCAACCGCAGTCAAGGCTGATTGCAATAAACGCTCAGGCCATGATGCAAGGTATCAATCGCTTCACCCACGTCCTCGACCGTCGACCCCAATGACTGACGGTCCTGCTGTTCACACACCTGCTCCAATGCCTCACAACAGCTGATCAACCCGTAAGCCTTGACCATCCGCGCACCGCCTTTGGCGCGATGGGCCAGGTCGTGCAGCTTGGCGAAGTCTGCCTGGCTTTGCAGCGGGAACAGCAAGGCACGATCGGCCTTCAGGCTCTCGAGCAACGGCGCCAGCAACTCGATAAGTGCGGGGCGGTCATCCCCTGTCAGCGCAATCAGGGTACTTAAGTCAAAAGCCGCCAAGCGCAGCGGGGCAGGGTCGGCCGCGCGCGACGCCAACGCTGATCGCAAATCGTCAAGCCCGGTAGGCTTGAACAGACAGCCATCCATGCCTGCTTGCCGACACCGTTCGGTTTCTTCCGGTTGTGCGTTGGCGGTGAACCCCAACAGCAGGCAAGGCGACAATCCCCGCTCGCGTTCTTGTGCACGGATATCCTGTGCCAATTGATAGCCGTTCTTGTAGGGCATATTGCAATCGGTAATGACGCAATCGAACTGACCACTGCGCCACTGTTCGAGCCCCTGTACACCATCCTCGGCGGTGATGATGCGGTGCCCGAGGAAGCTCAATTGCCGGCCCAGCAACAGACGGTTGGCCGGATAGTCGTCGACCACCAGAATGCTCAGCGCACGGTTCGGGGGGGCCAGGTCTTCCCTTGGCGCAACTTGCGCGGGCGCTACGTTGGTCATGGCCAATGCCAACGCCACATCCACCCGGGTGCCCTGCCCCAGCACACTGTTCAAGTGCAGTTGGCCACCCATCATTTCGCACAAGTTGCGGCTGATCACCAACCCCAGCCCGGAACCGCTGCGCGCCGACTGCTCGTTGTTGCTGCCCTGGATAAAGAGGCTGAACAATCGCTGCTGGTCTTGGACACTGATACCAATGCCGGTGTCCTGCACCCACAACTGCAAGCGTAATCGCTCCCCCTCCAGGCTTGCCTTGGCCCCAAGTGTTACCTGGCCATTGGCCGTGAATTTAATCGCATTGCTCAGCAGATTCGACACCACCTGCTTGAAGCGTAGCGGGTCGACCAGCACCACCCGATCAATCAATGGGTCAAGTTCAACCTGCAGCGCCAGCCCCTTGGCCCGCGCCAACCCTTCGAACACGCGTGCCACCGATGCCAGCAGTTCTTGCAAGTTGGCTGGTTCAAGGGCCAGGGACAAATGCCCAGCCTCGATTCGCGCGATATCAAGGATATCGCCGATCAATTCCAGCATGCCGCGCGAGGCCACCGACGCCACCTCCAGCGCATCCCGGTCGGCGCGCCCCTGCTCGGCATTTTTCAGGGCCAGCTCGATCATGCCGATCACGGCATTCATTGGCGTGCGGATCTCATGGCTCATGGTGGCCAGAAAGGTCGTCTTGGCTCGGCTGGCCGCATCGGCATCGTCCTTGGCTTCCTGCAACTGGCGAAGCAGGCGTTGCCGCTCGCTCACATCCACCCAGCCGGCAATCATGCCCACCACCTTCTCGTCGCCATCGCGGTACGGCAACATCCACTGGTAAATCGTCAGGATCTCGCCACTGGGCACCTTGAGTATCCGATCATGAATCTGCGGCTCGCCACCGGCCATCAGGCGTAGATAATCCTCATGAAACGACTGGGCCTGGGGCAGATTGTTGGTGTCGGTTTCCACCACGGTCCTGCCGATCACGTCTTCGAGCTTGTAGCCGAAAACGTCAAGATAAGCGTTATTGCAGGCCATCAGCCGCCCTTGGCGGTCGCGCACATAAATCGGGTGCGGGGTGCCGTCAATCAATACGCTCATGAACCGCATCTGGTCGCTCAGCGCCCGCTCGGCCTGCACGCGTTTATGAATCAGGCTGCGCAGATAGATGACCCAACCCAGCGTGATCACCAGCAAGAGTGCCGCCAGCCCGAAACCCTGGAGAATGACGTTGCGATGGCGCAACCAATAGCTGTCCTCGATGATGATCTCATTGCGCCAATGCCCGATCAGCTCGTCCATCTCTTGCGGCGTGATGCTCAGCAGCGCCTTGTCCAGGATCGAATAAAGCTCCAATTGACTGCGATTGACCCCGAATGTCACGCGTGCCGGCTCGGTGCCGACGGTACTGGCAATACGCAAACGGTCGCGATAATCCCGGGCAATCAGATAGCGCGCACTGATCAGCGAGTTCACCGCACCGTCGGCGTCGCCTTTGGCCACCAACGCCATGGCTTGCTCCGGGTTTTCCACGTCCACAAACGCGATGCCGGGAAAATTCTGCGTAATCTCATCGTGCAAGCCGTTACCGGTCACCATCGCCAGGCGTTTGCCGAGCATATCTTCCAGGGTGGCCGGGCTGTAGTCCCCACCACGTGTCACCAGCACAAAGGGGTTGGTGAGGTAGGGCCGGGTAAACCGCACCTTCTCGGCGCGCACGACACTGGGGGTCACGACCGCCAGCATATCCGCCGTGCCCGCATTGACGATATTGATCTGGCGCGGTAACGAGGTGCCCGGCACCACATCGAACTTCAAGCCGGTACGCAAGCTGATACGCGCCAACACCTCGGCACTCAACCCTTCGAACTGCCCTTGATCATTGATGAATGACAGCGGCAGGAAGTTGTTCAGCACTGCGACCTTGACCCGTGGATGCTTCTGCACCCAGCGCTGCTCACTGGCACTCAGTTGCAACCGATCAACGCCGACGATACCGAGGTTGCCCCCACTCCAACGACGCAGGATTTCCATCTGCTCACTGGCAGGAATCGCCTCCAGCGCGGCGTTGAGGATGGGCAATAGACGTGTATTGTCCCGAGCCACGGCGAAGGCAAACGGGTTGACTTCCAGGGTCGAAAAATCGGCCATGCGCACATTATTGAGGTGGTTACGGTTGATCAGGTAATTGGTGCTGATGGCGTCGCCCAGATACACATCGGCACGACCAAATGCCACGGCGCCGATGGCTTCGAAGGTCGACGCAAACAGCTCCAACTGGGCATCGGGGTAAAAGGCGCGTACAGCGTCGGGCTGCATGTAGTGATACAGCATCGCCACACGCTTGCCCGCCAGGTCGTCACTCAACACCTGGCTTTCACCGGTGCGGGTGACCAGTGTCGGTTGATCATTGGCGTAGGAGCGAGACAAATGCAGTTGCGGGTCGGCCGCTTCGTAGCCGTTGGCAGACCCGAGAAAATCCACGGCCCCCTGTTTGAGGGCTTCGATCACTTCATCGCGGGTGTCGTAGCGCCGGACTTCGATGGAGATATGCAGGGCCTGGCCGATCAGTGCGGCAAAATCGGCAGTTATGCCTTCGAGTTCGTGGTTGTTATTGGTCAGGTCAAACGGCGCGTAATCGGGGGCGGAAACCCCCATCAACAGCGTGCGCCGCTCGCGCAGCCAACGCCAATCAGCCTCGTCCAGCGTCACTTCGGGAGTTTCGATATGAGAATGCCCCAGCAGGCGCAAAGCGTGGGGCTCGTCAAGGGCCACCGCGATCAGGGGTAACAGGCTCATCCAAAGGATCGTGGCGAACCTCGTAAACGCGGTGGTGATCATTTCAGATCAGATGGTTGCGCTGGGCAAACTTGGATAAATGCACTACCGAGGACATACGCAACTTCTCCTTGAGTCGAGTCTTGTAAGTGCTGATGGTCTTGTGACTCAACAGCATCTGCTCGGCAATTTCCTTGTTGCCCAGCCCCAGGGCCAGCATTTGCAATACGGTCAACTCACGGTCAGACAAGCACTCGATCATCTGTCGTTCCGTTTCCTGCAGGTCGTCACGGCGTACCGAACTGGTCGGCAAACTTGGGAAGCAACTGTAGCCCGACATGATCGCCTTGATGGCCTTTTGTAACTCATCCAACTCGCCGGTCTTGGCCACAAACCCCATGGCTCCGGCGCGCATACAGCGTGTGGAAAAGAACACTGCAAGGTAAGAGGTGAGCACCAAGATGCGGCACGGCAGGCCCTGGGTCTTGATGCGGTGGATCACTTCCAACCCACCCAGCTTTGGCATTGCCAGGTCGAGGATGATCAAGTCCGGGCGCTGTTCCCTCGCCAATTGCATGGCATCTGCACCGTCACCTGCCTGATAAATGTCGTCGAACCCTTCCAACTGCAGCAGATGCTTGACCGTTGCACGGATAAACGGATGATCATCCACAATTAATGCTTTGCTCATAAACTTCCCTATACGGACAAAATACCCTTACACATCACATCGGACCTTGGTACCTGTGAGAAATAACAGTTCCGACCAACGGCACTGCGCAAACTCAGAAAGATAACCAAGCGATGCCTGGCCCATTCAATTGCAACACCACACTTACAGCAGCCGGGCCTGATGGGCCCATCTGCTGTAAGTGCCCAACCTTAGCAATGCATAAATATTTAGATTGAAGGGATAATCCGGACTGTTTGTAGGATTTTTCCACGATCAAGTTTAGCCGCTTGTGGCATATCCATAACGTTCAGTCCGTGGTACTCGGGCTCCAGAACGCCTGTACCACCAGGGTCGAGGTCGAGATGCGCGCCACCAGTGCATCCAGCTCGTCGCCATCGACCGACGTCGCCGCCAGGGTGGCCTCGATTTCCACTTCTTCGCTGCCGAACGGTCGCACGTCGACATCGCTGGCCGGGTAGTTGCAGCGGGCCAACTCGGCTTCCAGCAACACCATCACTGCCTGTTGCTGACTGCGCCGCGCAATCACATAGAGGATGTTGGTAACCTCCGCCGACACCACGTCCAACGGCTGGCGGTTTATGTTATTGACGATCGGCCGCAGCAAGGTATTGGCCGCCAGCACAAACAGCGTGCCCAGCAACGCCTCGAGGATCAGGTCGGCACCCGCGCAAGCCCCCACCGCCGCCGAGGCCCAGAGGGTCGCGGCGGTGTTGAGCCCGCGCACATTGCCTTCTTCACGCATGATCACACCGGCCCCCAGGAAGCCGATGCCCGAGACCACATACGCAACCACCCGTACAGCGCCTTCCGCGCCGCCCAGGCGGTTGGCCATATCGACGAAAATCGCCGCGCCGACCGCCACAAGTACATTGGTGCGCAAGCCGGCGGTGCGCTGGCGGTATTGGCGCTCGAAGCCGATCAGGCCACCGAGAATAAACGCCGCGGTTAGGCTGACCACCGTGTCGATCAGGGAATTGAGGTTGATATTGTTGATTGCCTGCATAAGAAAATCTCCATGAATGCAGCAGCACGTTGGAACCACCATGGATCCGCTGGGAACTGACTTGCCTGCGAGGGCGGTGAGTATTTACATAATTTTTGGCACGCCGCTGGACATGTGGGAGAGGGCTTGCCCCGATGGAGGTGGGTCAGCCAACATCATGTTTGCTGGGCTGACGTCTTCGCGGGCAAGCCCCCTCCCACAGGGTTTTGCGGTGTTGCATGGAGCGTATTACTGCCAGCCAAACCGGCGGATATAAAAGCCCTTCACCGCCTGGGTCAGCGCCATGTACGCCAGCAGAATCACCGGCAGAAATACGAAATACAGCGACGGCAGCGCCTGCAATTTGAAGTAGTGCGCCAGCGGCCCCATCGGCAGGAAGATCCCCACGGCCATGATCACGCCGGTCATCAACATCAACGGCAGCGCCGCACGGCTTTGCAGGAACGGGATTTTCGGGGTACGGATCATGTGCACGATCAGGGTCTGGGTCAGCAGCCCCACCACGAACCAGCCGGATTGGAACAGGGTCTGGTGGTCCGGGGTGTTGGCATCGAACACATACCACATGAGTGCGAACGTGGTGATGTCGAAGATCGAGCTGATCGGCCCGAAAAACAGCATGAAACGCCCCACCTCCCCTGGCTGCCAGCGTTGCGGCGTGGCGAGCATTTCGTCATCGACGTTATCGAATGGAATCGCAATCTGGGAGATGTCATACAGCAGGTTCTGCACCAGCAAATGCATTGGCAGCATCGGCAGGAACGGGATGAACGCGCTGGCCACCAGCACCGAGAACACGTTGCCGAAGTTGGAGCTGGCGGTCATCTTGATGTACTTGAGCATATTGGCGAAGGTACGCCAACCTTCCAGCACGCCCTCCTCCAGGATCATCAGGCTCTTTTCCAGCAGGATGATGTCAGCCGCTTCCTTGGCGATGTCCACCGCGCTGTCCACCGAAATACCGATATCGGCCGTGCGCAATGCTGGTGCGTCGTTGATGCCATCGCCCATAAAGCCCACCACATGCCCGTTGGCCTTGAGCAGGCGCACGATGCGCTCCTTGTGGCTGGGGGTGAGCCTGGCGAACACATTGGTGGTTTCCACGGCCTGGGCCAGTTCGGCATCGGTCATGGCTTCGATATCGTTGCCCATCAGCAAGCCTTGTTGCGCAAGACCCACTTCGCGGCAGATCTTCGCCGTGACCAGTTCGTTGTCGCCGGTCAGCACTTTCACCGCCACGCCATGGGCTTTCAGGGCCTTGAGGGCGGGTGCGGTGCTTTCCTTGGGCGGGTCGAGAAACGCCACATAGCCGATCAGGGTCAGGTTGTTTTCATCCGCCAGGCTGTAGGTGTCACGCCCGGCCGGCATCGGCTGCGCCGCCACCGCCACCACACGCAGCCCTTCCTCGTTAAAGGCCGCGGTCACCTGGCGAATGCGCGCCAGCAGTTCCTCGCTCAGGGCTTCATTGACGTCGCCGTGGCGCACGCTGGTGCACACCGACAAGATCTCCTCCACCGCGCCCTTGCAGATCAGCAGGTGCGGCTGGTCTCGCTCGGCCACCACCACCGACATGCGGCGGCGGTTGAAGTCGAAGGGGATCTCATCGACCTTATGGAACGCGGTGCCGACTTTCAGCTCGCGATGGATTTCCACGTGTTCGAGCACCGCCACGTCCAGCAGGTTTTTCAGGCCGGTCTGGTAGTAGCTGTTGAGGTAGGCCATTTCCAGTACGTCTTCGGACTCCTCACCCCACACGTCCACATGGCGCGCCAGGAATATCTTGTCCTGGGTCAGCGTGCCGGTCTTGTCGGTGCACAGCACGTCCATGGCGCCGAAGTTCTGGATCGCGTCCAGGCGCTTGACGATAACCTTCTTGCGCGACAGGAATACCGCGCCCTTGGCCAAGGTCGAGGTGACGATCATCGGCAGCATTTCGGGGGTCAGGCCCACGGCGATCGACAGCGCAAACAACAGCGCCTCGGTCCAATCGCCCTTGGTGAAACCGTTGATGAACAACACCAGCGGCGCCATTACGAACATAAAGCGGATCAGCAACCAGCTGACCTTGTTGACCCCGTGCTGGAACGAAGTGGTTGCGCGATCAGTGGCCGTGACACGTTGGGCCAACGCCCCGAAATAGGTGCTGTTGCCGGTGGCCAGGACCACTGCGGTGGCGGCGCCGGACACCACGTTGGTGCCCATGAACAGAATGTTCTCCAGCTCCAACGGGTTGCGGGTATGGGCATCCTGCTGATGGGCGAACTTCTCCACCGGCATGGATTCACCGGTCATCGCCGCCTGGCTGACGAACAGGTCCTTGGCGCTGAGCACGCGGCAGTCTGCGGGAATCATGTCACCGGCCGACAACACAATCAGGTCGCCCGGCACCAGTTGCTTGATCGGCAGTTCAATACGCTTGGCGGCATCGCGGCGCAGTACGGTGGCGGTGTTGCTCACCATGGCCTTCAAGGCGTCGGCCGCCTTGTTCGACTTGGCCTCCTGCCAAAAGCGCAACAGGGTCGACAGCACCACCATGGAAAAAATCACCGTGGCAGCCTTCATGTCCTCGGTCAGCCAGGAGATCACTGCCAGTAACGTCAGCAGCAGGTTGAACGGGTTTTTGTAGCAGTGCCACAGGTGCACCCACCACGGCAGCGGCTGCTCATGCTCGACTTCGTTGAGGCCGTATTGCACACGCAGGGCGTCGGCCTCCTGGATAGTCAGCCCCGCCGAATGACTGCCCAGCACACCCAGCAACTGCATGGCACTGCCGTTGGCCGCAGCCACCAGGGTGTGCGCCAGGTTTGGCGGGACTTCGCGGCTGACGCTGGCGTCGGTCACGGTTTCGAGCATTGCCAGCCGGCGAAAATGCCGGGCGATATGCCGGGTCCGCAGGAAGCCGGCGAAGAACTCTTTGAGCAGCGTGAGGTTCATGGTGTTACTCCTGCGCGAGGAAAACCCGTCGTGCAGGTACTGCCCATCCGCACCGCGCCCGTCACACAGGCACAGCCGAACCTGGCCCGCCCACCGTAAAAAAGGCAGGCGCGTCCGTAGCATCCCGAAGTTACCCAGGTGCTGGTCAGCGTCGATGAGAGGGATTCAGGCAGGCGCCAGGACGGGCTACTGCCGGGATGCCGCTTCTCGCTTTTTCAGGCGAGATAACGGCATCTGGAACATGCGCGTTATCTTGCCAAGTATGCGCCGGTTACCGAGACCGGCCGACAACTGTCACTCGAACAAGTACCCACTGAGGGTCTCCGCTATTGATGAAAACGCGCGAAGCTTACGCCGCGATGTTGGCAGAGTAAACCGTAGGAAAGTGCCCGCATGGAGAATAAGAAAATTCTTCAGGATGGGTTCAGGAATCCCTTTCTCAACCACACCGCCAAGCAAATGTGGGAGGGGGCTTGCCCCCGATGACGGTGTTTCAGCTACTAATTCATCGCCTGACACACTGCATTCCTAGACAAGCCCACTTGGGCTCAGCGATGCATACTCCTTAATCAACAACTTTGAGCCGCACTTTGGCGCCGTCTGGCAACTCCTTAATCTCCAGCGCCAAATCACCGCAAAACCGAATCTGCTCGACGTGATCAATACAACGCACATTGCTCATGTCATATTCACCACCCAACACCGGCGAAATCACGAAATGATAGACCTTGCCCGGTGCCAACCGGCCCAACACCTTCTCGGCCTGCTCCACCATCGGTTGCAAATACCAGCCGTGCAGAAACGCCTGATCCTTGGAGACGTCATCCAGTGCTTCACGCGTCTGGGCGATGATTTCGCAAGAGAGGGCCTCCGGACATAACCGCCAATAACGCGCCTGCCCGTCCTTGATCATCAAATTACCAAACGCCGTGAGACCTACAACTTCGATGGGGTCAATACCAACCCATCCCCAGCTCTCGCGTATCGCCTGAATCATCTCCATACCGCCTCCTTGCAAATCAACGTTTCAATCATCCCGCGTCAGCACTTCCAGCAATTCAATCTCGAAACGCAAATTACTGTTGGGCTTGATATGCGCGCCCATGGAACGCTCGCCATAGGCCAGGTGCGCTGGCACATACAATGTACGTACCCCGCCGACCCGCATCCCCATCAACCCCTGGTCCCAGCCCTTGATCACGCGACCGGTGCCAATCACGCACTGGAACGGCTTGCCCCGCTTCCACGACGAATCGAACACGGTGCCATCTTCCAGGGTGCCGGTGTATTGGGTGGTGATCAGCGCGCCCTTGACCACGGTTTTTCCAGTGCCCGGGCGGATGTCGGTGATCTGCAGTTCGTCGTTGCTCATGGGGGTCTCATTGAAGGCATCAAAGGCTAGGGTTTTCCCAGAATCGGCTGGGTTTGGCAAGTGTAGGAACAGTCGGAACAATGACATTTCCCTTTAACTTGAAGGACGTTTCCGAGAGAATCCCAACCGCTTGCGCCGCTCACATTGCGTGGCTAGTCTTCGTCGGTCACTGCCAATTCAGTGACTCGGGGTTTGGTAGACCGCGAATGATTAGGCGCTAAGCGCCCCCTTCTGCAAGGCGCTTTTTTTCGGCCCTGCGTTATGGTGGCCGTGCGCAGGGCACCTTCGGGTGCACCGGGTCCTAATCACCGGTCTACCAATCTGCGTACGGCCACCACCCTAAAAGTCGTTTGGTAGCGATGGTGGTGGCCTTCTAACTTAGATTAGGAGTCAAACCATGGAAAAGCTCGTCCCCGCACCACCCGCCCCAGAACTGCAATTCTTCGCCACCACACCCGACCTCAGCTTCGAAGACGCCCTGGCCCATGCCAGCAGTGTATTGCGTTGCGCAGCCGTTGCCGCGCAGACAGCGGGTGAGCAGTTGGATGGCACTTCCCGCACCCTGGTGATTTCGGTCATGCACCTGGTGGAAATGGCCAGCGTGATGGTGGACCGTTCGCTGGAATGCATACTGCCGCGTTAATGCAAAACTAAATGTGGGAGGGGGCTTGCTCCCGATGGCGGTGCATCAGTCACACTTCATTGGCTGACAAGCTGCTATCGGGAGCAAGCCCCCTCCCACATTTAATCTGCCTGCATCCAGAAGTCGCTGTGTCGGCCTTTACAACCAATGCCAGAACCGGCTCCAGAACCCGCGTCCCAACTCATCCTTGCACCCGGCATATTGCCGTGCGTACAGCTGCGAACGCGCCTGCACCTTGCTCGCCACCGGTAGCAGCCAGGCTTTGCTGGCGTAGGTGCGCTGGCGGTAGCCACCCCAGCCTTCGTGGTAGTTCAGGTATTGGCCGTAGGCGTCGTATTTGTAGACGCCATTGATGGTGTAGGTCTTGTCCATGTACCAGCCGATAAAGTCGATGGCGTCGTCAAAATCTTCGCGGTCAGCACCGCTGCGGCCGGTGCTTTTGCGGTAGTCGTTCCACACTTCATCCTTGGCCTGGGCGTAGCCGGAAGCGGTGGACACGCGGCCCCAGGGGATGATCCACAGCAGGTATTTACGCGGGGTCTTGGCGTCGTAGCGAAAGCCCGACTCCTGATACATGATGGCAAGCGGCACCTGGATCGGCACGCCCCAACGCTTTTGCGTGACTTTGGCGGCGTCGTACCAGTCATCTTTTTCGCGGAAGATGCCGCAGATGTCGTTGGGCGTGCGTGGCGGCGAGGTGCCGCACGCCGCCAAGAGAGAAGTGAGTAATAACAGTCCTACGGTTTTGCCTGCGCTCAAGGGGCACCTTTGCGGGATACGGGTAAAATGCCAGCATTTTACGCGCTCAGCCAGTCGGCGTCCTTGTTGTGGGCGTTTTTATGCCAAGGGCATGCGGTGGCTTGTCAGGAAGAAACGCCCGATAAAGAAGATCAGGTTCAGGCGCATATGGACCACGTCCACCAGTGCATTCGTACTGCTCAGCGGTCAATTGCTCTGCACTATCCTGATGCCGGGTGGTCGTATTCCCATGCGCCCAGCCCCTACAAAAACTCGCGCGTTTTCTATTTTGGAGCAGTCATGACCCAGGATGTCCTTGCCAAAGAAACCAACCGCCGTCAATTGCAGCAGATCATTTCCGGGCTGTCCGACGGCGTGATCCTGGCCGAGGTCGACCAGACCATCCTCTGGGCCAACGAAGCGGCACTGGCCATGCATGGGGTCAATGAAGTCGAGGAGCTCGGCACCAATACCGAGGCGTACGCCAAGCGTTTTGCCCTGCGCTATCGCAACAATCATCCGTTACAACTGGACAGCTACCCCTTAAGCCGCGTCGCGACCGGTGAAGAATTCAGCGATGTGGTGGTGGAAGTCACCCCTGCTGCCGATGAAAGCCGTTGCTGGGTACATCGCTTACGCAGCCTGGTGCTGACCGACTCCAAGGGCGAGCCGGAGCTGCTGGTGTTGATCCTCAGCGACGCCACCGAATGGGCCAGCGCCGAGCAGCGCTTCGAGAAAACCTTCAACGCCAATCCGGCGCCCGCAGTGATCTGCCGCCTCAGCGACCTGCGCTACATCAAGGTCAACCAGGGTTTTCTGGAGATGACCGGCTACAACCGCGACCAGGTCATCGGCAAGTCCGTGTATGAACTGGATGTGCTGGAACAGGCCGAGCGCAAGGACCTGGCCATCCAGCGCCTGGGCGAAGGCGCGACCATCCCGCAGATGCAGGCCGAGCTGAAACTGCCCGAAGGCGGCAGCAAACTGGTGATCGTCGCCGGCCAGCCGTTGGATATGAACGAGGAAGATTGCATGCTGTTTTCCTTCACCGACCTTGAGCCCCGGCGCAAAGCGGAAATTGCCCTGCGCCAGAGTGAAGAACGCTTCGCCAAGTCCTTCCGCCTGACGCCGGTACCGACCCTGGTGTGCAGCGCTGACAACCGCCAGGTGGTGGATATCAACGAAGCCTTCATGAATATGACCGGCTACATCAGCGAGGAGCTGATCGGCAAGGCCATTGAAGACATCAACTTCATCGACAGCCCCCAGGCTGGCGCGCAGTTGTTCGCCACCCTGGAAAAAGCCGGCAACCTCGACGGCCAGGACCTCAAGGTGCGCAAGAAAGGCAACGAGGTGATCGACTGCGTGGTGTCCGCCGACACAGTGATCATCCAGGATGTGCCCAGCTACCTTCTGGTGATGATGAACATCACCGAACGCAAACGCTCCGAACTCGAGCTGGTGGCGGCTATCGAGGAAGTGATGCAGGACGCCTCCTGGTTCAGCCAGACCTTGATCGAGAAGCTGGCCAACGCCAAAAGCGTCAACAGCCCCAACCTGCCGAATGTGGCCTTCACCGACCTGACCGCCCGTGAGCGCGATGTGCTGGGCCTGATCTGCGAGGGGCTGGCCGACAAGGAAATCGCCTCGCGCCTGAAGCTGGCGCCCAATACCGTGCGCAACCACGTGGCTACGGTGTATTCGAAGCTGGGCGTGCACAGCCGCAGCGCAGCCATCGTCTGGGCCCGTGAACGCGGGCTTTTTGCCGGGGAACTGCGCCTTAAAAACAAGTCCTGAGCATGCAAATGCACTAGTTCAACTAGTGCGAATTCGCCTTATTGAGCGGGTAAGCAGGCAATAACCTTTTAGGGATCGTATTTATGCCCTGAAGGAACCCGCATGTTTACCCTCTCCCAACTGCGCAACTGCATCGAAGAAGGCCTGTCACCGCTGACGTGCGAATTCACCCTGTGCCGGGATGCGTCATTGACCCTCAAGGTCTACGACGCCGAGACCGGCCGGGTCGACCTGGTGGTCACCGGCATCAGCACTAACCGCCTGCAGACTCCACAAGAAGTGGAAAAGATGGTGGATGAGCTGCGTTACGAGCTGCAGAGCAACAACGTTGGCAAGCTCACCCTCGATGATTTGCCTTCATCGACGCGGCAATAAACAGAACACCTGCAAAGCAGCAGGTGGTGGTGGTGCCGGGATTATTTCTTCACCGGGGTGATCTCAAGGATCGTGCCGTTGGTGGTCTTGAGCAGCACGAACTTGTCGCCTACCCGCGCCCACTGATTATCATCCCCCGGAGCCTTCAGACCGCGTTTTTTCCAATCGCTGACCGCCGACTCCTTGCGCATCAGCATATCCGGCGCGCGGTCACCTTCTTTCAGGTCCCGGGCATTGATATTTGAAGGTTGCACGGTTTCCTGAGGGGTATCACCGGCCTGCACGACAAAGCTGGCGGTGGACAGGCCGGCGGCGACCAGCAGGCAGGCGGCTAGGGTTTTAGACTTCATGGGTGCTCCTTCAATTAATGGTGCGTACCCAGTGTCCGACCGCAACGACGCAGAATCATTCAGCCTGCCTACCTTGCAGCAAGCTCCTACCACAAGGTAGTAGTCACTGCGCAGGTGTGCCTTGGTGAAACACCATCCGCCACTGCCCTCGCTCTTCGCGCCATACCGAACTGCGCAATGAATCGCCCACGCCTTGCCGATGACCGCGATAGGTCACCAGTGCCACGTTGGCGCTGAGCATTTTCAGCGCAAATTCAGTCATACGTCGCTCGGAAAACACCTCATCCTGCAACCCGGCAATCACCTCGGCCTTGCTGCCCCAGACAGCGCCACTGGCACCAAACTCAACAAAATCATCCGCCAGCAGTTGCCCCAGCCGGTGCGCATCCGAGCGCGTCGTACACGTCTGAAGTTCCTGTTCCAGCGCGAATAAATGCGCCTCGAGTTCCATCACCATTGCCCCCGTGAAATTAATCCTGTAATTTTTCATGAAATTATCCAATACAAATTTCATGACCCCACAAGAAGAACTCGCCACCCTCGCAGCGCTGATCCACGACCTGCGCAAGCACAAGAAGCTCACCCTGGCCCAACTCGCGCAAAAAATCGAGCGGTCGGTGGGTTTCCTGTCCCAGGTCGAACGCGGCTTGTCGCGCCCAACCGTGGCCGACTTGACCGCTATCAGCCACGCACTTGATGTGCCCACCACCTATTTCTACAGCCTGCCCAAACCCAAGGCCGTGGACTGGGTCACCCGCCCCAACGAGCGGCGCACGGTGTATTACGCCAATGGCATCACCGACATCCTGGTGTCGCCGAGCATGAACGGCGCGTTTTCGATGCTCGATAGCCTGCTGGCTCCCGGTGCCAATAGCGGTGAACAAAGCATGAGCGACCGCGCCGAACAGGCCGGCTTTGTGCTGGAGGGCGAACTGACCCTGTGGGTGGACGGTGAGGCCGACCCGGTCACCCTCGGCCCCGGCGACAGCTTCCACCTGGCCAGTTTCGCCCACTGTCGCTACGCCAACCTGACCGACCTGCCCGCCCGCGTCCTGTGGGTCTACAACTAGGAGCTGCACCCGTGAAAAGCCATTCCTCCACGTTGCTGGCCGAAGTACGGACCTTTCGCCAGAACCACCCCGACGTGCGCTATGTCGACCTGATCGCCCTGGACATCCCCGGGCATTTCTACGGCAAGCGCTACCCGGTGGAGATGCTTGAAAAAGTCGCCGCCGGCAGCCCATTGAAGTTGCCGCAGAATGCCGTGTTACTGGGGGCCCAGGGTGGGTTGTTCAAGATCGGCGACTACTGCTTCAACGACGGGGACCCGGACGCCAATCGGCGACTGGTGCCCGGTACGCTCAAGCCGGTGAGTTGGGAAGCGCAGCCGCTGGGGCAAATGCTCATCACCTCGGACGGCACCGAGGCACCGATTGAATTCGAACCCCGCGAAGTTCTGGCCAAGGTATTGGAACGCTTGCAGCACAAGGGCATTCACCCGGTGGTGGCGTTTGAACTGGAGTTCTATCTGTTCGATAAAAAGCTCGAAAACGGCCTGCCGCAATTTGCCCGTGACCCGCTGAGCGATGATGCCGATGACCAGCCCAATCTGCATATCGAACGGCTCTCGCGTTTCAGCGAAGTGCTTGACGACATGGCGCAGACCGCCAAGGCCCAGGGCATCGACATCACGGTGATCACCGCCGAAATCGGCCCTGGCCAGTTCGAAATCAATTTCGGCCACTGCGACGACGGCCTGCGCGCCGCTGATTGGGCCGCCCTGTTCTGCCGCAGCACCCGTGGCGTGGCGCTCAAGCACGGTTACCGCGCCAGCTTCATGGCCAAACCCTACCTGCAATTTCCCGGCAGCGGCATGCATGTGCATGTCAGCCTCTACGACGCGGCGGGCAATAACCTGCTCGCGGCTCATCAGCAGCAGGCGCTGCGCCATGCGGTGGCCGGTTGCCTGGAGTTGCTGCCCCACTGCATGCCGATCTTCTCGCCCAACCACAACGCCTTCCGCCGCCTGGGTGGCACAGTCAACGCCGCGACACGTGCCAGTTGGGGCTTTGAAGACCGTGACGCCTGCGTGCGCATCCCCGAGTCCGACCCGCGTAACCTGCGCATCGAACACCGCCTGGCCAGCGCCGATGCCAACCCGTACCTGGTACTGGCGGCGATCCTGGTGGGGCTCGAACACGGACTCGAAACCAAGCGTGAGCCCATCGCGCCGCTGAATGAGGACCGCAGCAGCGGCACCGACTTCCCGGTGGAAATGCTCGACGCCGTACGCGTCATGCAGCAGCAACCGATAGTGCGCGATAAGCTGGGCGCGGAATTTGTCGATGTGTATTGCGAAAACAAACGCCAGGATCACCTGGCTTTTCAGCAGGAAATTCATGCGCGGGAATACCGCTGGTTTCTCTGACTCAACCCCATGGAAGCACCGATGACCGACCAAAGCGCCCCGGCCCTCAAGGAACTCTTCAACGTCGAACGCCTGCAACACATCGCCACCGAGATGAGCGCGGTGTACCCGGCATTCGATGCCAGGGGCTTTCTCACGCACGCCACAGCCGGGCTGGACGAGTTATCGGTGATGCAACGCATGGCGCGGGTCAGCGAGAGCCTGCACGCGGTGATCCCTCTGGATTACGCGCAAACCCTCAAGCACCTTTACGCCCTGGCGCCGCGCATCAACAGCGGCTTTGTCAGTCTGTTTTTGCCGCATTACGTGGCGAGCTATGGCCTGGGTGATTTCAAGCGCTCCATGGCCGCGTTGAAATTTTTCACCACCTTTGGCTCCTCCGAGTTCGCCATTCGCCACTTCTTGCTGCATGACTTCGAGCGCACGTTGACGGTGATGCAGCAATGGTCGCTGGAGGCCAACGAACACGTACGCCGCCTGGCCAGCGAAGGCTCTCGCCCTCGCCTGCCATGGTCGTTTCGCCTGGCCAACGTGCAAGCCAATCCCGAGCTGTGCGCGTCGATCCTGGATAACCTCAAGGCCGACAGCAGCCTCTATGTGCGCAAGTCGGTGGCCAACCACCTCAATGACATCACCAAGGACCATCCAGGCTGGGTGCTCAGCCTGATCGAAGGCTGGGACCTGAATAACCCGCACACTGCCTGGATCGCCCGCCATGCGTTGCGCAGCCTGATCAAGCAAGGCAACACCCGCGCACTGACGATCATGGGTGCCGGGGCCAAGGCCGAGGTGACCATTGACCAATTGAGCATCACCCCGGCGGCGATTCGCCTGGGCGAGCGGATCAACCTGTCTTTCAACCTGACATCCACCGCTCCCCAAGCGCAAAAACTGGTGGTGGACTACGCCATCGATTACATAAAGAGCGCCGGCCATAGCGCGTCCAAAGTGTTCAAGCTCAAAGCTTTTACCCTGGGCGCAGGCGCACGGCAGCGCATCAACCGCGAGCAGCACATCCGCGAATTGACCACGCGCAAGCACTATCCCGGCACACACCGGGTGCATGTTTTGATCAACGGAGAGCGCATCGCCAGCGCGGAATTTGAACTGCTAAAACCTTGACATGAATCAAACAAAAGGCTCTAGCACGGGCCTTTCAGGCGGATAAATTGTCGAACAATCCTGGCTTTCGTCGTTGAGACCCATTATCATCCGGCGCCTTCTCGCTACCCGCAGGGTAGTTGTTTCAATGTGTCACCCGAGGCGCCCATGTACCGTTTTTCGTTTCACCGCCCTTTGTTTGCGATCAGCCTGGGGCTGGTCAGCCATTCTGTTTGTGCTGCACTGCAACCCATGGCCGAAGCTCCGCTGGCCAGCGACACCGAGCTGCACTGCCACTTTAACCGCGACGCCAGCACCGACTGCACCACCACCGAGCACTACACCATCCTCAAACCCAGCGGCCGCGAAATGCTCTCGCGTATCGACTTCGATTACTCCGAAGGTGACACCTTTAAAGTGATCAGCGCGCAGTCCACACAGCCCGGCGCCAAGCCGGTGGCCCTGGCCGATACGCAAATCGACACACGCACCGCGCCCAACCCGGACCAGGGCTTCAGCCGCGACAAGCAAACTTCCCTGGCCTTCCCCAACCTGCGGGTGGGCACACAGATCCGCTACACCGTACGCCAGCACTACCCAGCCAAGCCGCTGGTGACCCAGTTCCACTATGTGCTCAAGTTCGGCCCCGGCGCGGCCCGCCGTGATCGCTTCAAGGCACGCTTCACCGCCGAACGGCCGATCCAGTGGCGCAGTGAAATGTTCGACGGTTTCAAGGTCACTTCTTCGAGCAACGGCAAGACCCTGGATGTGGTGCTCAAAGCGCCGATCTACGTCAACTACATCAATGAATCTTCCGCCGCCGCACTGCTGCGCATCCCACGCCTGGAAGTGGGCAGCGCGGTGGAGCGCCAAGCCTACTTCGGTGATTTAGCCCAGCGCTACAACCAGATCCTCGGTGCCAGCCTGCCGGCGCAAGCCGCCACCGCCGTGACCGCCGCACGCAGCCTGGCGCCGGCCGAACAAGTGGCTGCGCTGATGCAGCACATCAATGATCACTACCGCTACCTGGGTGACTGGCGCGCCACCGAGCGTGGCTACGTGCCATTTAGCCTGGCGGAAATCGAGCAGCACGGTTACGGCGACTGCAAAGAC
The DNA here is from genome assembly GCF_900105675.1 of Pseudomonas synxantha. NCBI lineage: Bacteria > Pseudomonadati > Pseudomonadota > Gammaproteobacteria > Pseudomonadales > Pseudomonadaceae > Pseudomonas > Pseudomonas synxantha. The sequence goes on from NZ_LT629786.1 coordinate 3,086,534, forward strand.
CTGGCAACCCTGCTGACCGCCATGCTCAAGGCCAGTGGCATCAAGGCCGAAACCGCGTGGGTAAGCCGTGGGGATGTGGCAGCCGCTTTGCTGATCCCAGGCCCGCAGGCGCCAAACCACGCCATCGTGCGTGCCGAAGTGGACGGCCAGGTGTGGTGGCTCGACCCGACCAACCCGGTCTTCGCCCCCGGCCAGACCATGCCCGACATCCAGGACCGCTGGGTACTGGTCAACGATGCCCAGGGCCAGGTGCGCGAAGAACACATCCCAGTGGAGCGCCCCGAGGTCGTGGTGCGCCTGGACAAACATGTGCAGTTCGGTAAGGAAGGCGATGGCGCAGTCGAGGCCACCGTCACCTTCAGCCGCCTGTGGCTGATGCAATTGAGCACCGCCGACCGCCAACAAGGCACCACCGCCACCGACCAGAACATCTGCGCCAACTTCGGCAATGACATCAGCGACTGCCAGATCACCCGCGAACCCACCGGGTTTGTGGTGCATGACGGTTACAGCGTCAACGCCCGCATGAACGACCAGCGCGTCCTGGAAAAACTGGCTAATGACTACGTCTACACCGACCCGTCGTTGAAAGACCGCTGGGAGGGCTACATCAACTATCGCAGTCACGGACAGCAGGCTGACCTCTACCTGGGCAACCCTGAAACCTATGACTACACCTATACACTGGCAGGCGGAAAAATGGAAAAAGCCGTCCCCGGCTGCAAGGTCCGCTCGCCATGGTACGACCTCGACCTGGATGGGAAGCTGGAGGAAGGTTCGCTGCGCTATCACTATCGCCTGAGCCAGAAAAAACGTTGGCTGACCCATGCGGAAGTAGCCAGTGACACGTTCGGCAAGATGATTGAAGAGGCTCGGGCCTGTGCCGAGCAGGTGCATCAAGTCGTGAAGCTCTAAGATCTCTCTGGAATTACGCAACCCAAATGTGGGAGGGGGCTTGCCCCCGATAGCAGTGGTTCAGTCACAGCTGCATTGACTGATACACCGCCATCGGGGGCAAGCCCCCTCCCACATTTTGCTCCCCGTTCCGTCAGTCGGATTCGCCGAGCAGCAAACCCTGCTCCCGGGCACACAACTCCACCACATAATCCCACAACACCCGCAACCGCACCGACTTGTGCAGCTCCCGGCGCGAGCTGATCCAGTAGCTGCGCTGGATGCTCTCTCCCGGCAGCAACGGCACCAAGTCCGCGTCGCCAGCCGCCATGAAGCACGGCAGCACGGCAATGCCCAACCCCGAACGCGCCGCCTGGTGCTGGGCAATCACGCTGGTGCTGTGGAACACCACCTTGGGGTTACGGCAGAAGCTGCTGAGAAATTTCAGTTCCTGGCTGAACAGCAAATCATCCACGTAATCGATCCAGGCATGCGCCGCGAGGTCTTCGCGTTTTTCGATGGGTGGGTTGCGCGCAAGGTAAGCGCGGCTGGCATATAGCGCGAGGCGGTAGTCGGTGAGTTTGCGCGTCACCAGTTGATCGACGCTGGGGCGTTCCAGGTGGATGCTGATCTCCGCTTCGCGGTTGAGGATGCTGACAAAGCGCTGCACCGCGACCAGCTCCACTTCCAAGCCCGGGTAGCGTTCGAACAATCCCCCCATGCGGCTCGCAAGGAACATCACGCCCAGGCCTTCGGCGACACCGAGGCGGATCTTGCCCAGGGGCGCAGCGGCGTGGGTAAGTTCGTCTTCGGCCAGCAGCGCCAGGTTTTCCATGGCTTCGGCATGCTTGAGCAGCGCTTCGCCGGAAGGCGTCAGCTCATAGCCCTGGGCATGTTGCACGAACAACGCAGTGCCGAGGCTTTTTTCGATGGCCTCGATATGCCGGGCCACGGTGGCATGCGTGGTCTTCAAGCGTTGCGCGGCGGTGAGCAGGCGGCCACTGCGCTGCAACTCGAGAAAAAACCGCAGGTCATTCCAGTCGAACATGTCGCCTCCCTTGCCTGAACCCCGCCGACGCTGTTTAAAAACGCACAGCAGCTGGGTAAAAACTAACATTTTTAAGACGAAAACTAACAACTAGGATGGGGGCAATAAGAAAAACAAGCGAGACCCCAGATGCCCATTGCAACTGCTGAATACGATTACATCGTGGTCGGCGCCGGCCCCGCCGGTTGCCTGCTGGCCAATCGTCTGTCCGCCAACCCCGCCCACCGCGTCCTGCTGCTGGAAGCCGGTGGCCGCGACAATTACCCTTGGATACACATTCCCGTCGGTTACCTGTTCTGCATTGGTAACCCGCGTACCGACTGGTGCTTCAAGACCGAAGCCCAGGCCGGCCTGCAAGGTCGCGCCTTGAGTTACCCGAGGGGCAAGGTGCTGGGCGGCTGCTCGTCGATCAACGGCATGATCTACATGCGCGGCCAGGCCCAGGACTACGACGGCTGGGCGGCAGAAGGCAATCCGGGTTGGGCCTGGAAAGACGTACTGCCGTTGTTCAAGCACAGCGAAAACCACTTTGCCGGCGGTTCTGAATTCCACAGCGATGGCGGCGAGTGGCGTGTCGAACAACAGCGCCTGTCGTGGCCGATCCTCGATGCGTTTCGTGAAGCGGCAGCCCAGAGCGGTATCGCTAATACCAGTGACTTCAACCAGGGCGATAACGAAGGTTGCGGCTACTTCCAGGTCAATCAAAAGGCCGGTGTGCGCTGGAATGCGGCCAAGGCATTTCTCAAGCCAGTCCGCCAGCGGCCCAACCTGACCGTGCTGACTGACGTGGAAGTTGACCGGGTGCTGCTGGAAAACGGCCGCGCCTCCCAGGTGGTCGGGCGCCAACACGGCCAGCAGCTAAGCTGGAAAGCGCGCAAGGAAATCGTGCTGTGCGCTGGTGCCGTTGGCTCGCCGGGCATCCTGCAGCGCTCCGGCATCGGCCCTTCCAATGTGCTCAAGCCGCTGGGCATTGAGGTACTGCATGAACTGCCTGGGGTCGGCGGCAACCTGCAGGATCACCTGCAATTGCGACTGATCTACAAGCTGGAAAACGCCCGCACCCTCAACCAGATTGCCGGCACGCTGTGGGGCAAAATGGGCATGGGCCTGCGCTACCTGTATGACCGCAGCGGCCCGCTGTCGATGGCACCGAGCCAACTGGGCGCGTTTGCTCGCTCCGGTCCGGAGCAGACCTCGGCCAATCTTGAATACCACGTGCAGCCGCTGTCCCTGGAGCGCTTTGGCGAGCCGTTGCATGGCTTCCCGGCGTTTACCGCATCGGTCTGCGACTTGCGCCCGCAAAGCCGCGGCCGCGTGGATATTCGCTCGGCCAATCCGGCGGATGCGCCGCTGATACAACCCAATTACCTCAGCCATCCCGAGGACCTGCGCGTGGCCGCCGACGCCATCCGCCTGACCCGACGCATCGTCGCCGCACCGGCCCTGAGCCAGTTCAAACCGGTGGAATACCTGCCCGGCGACGCGCTGCAAACCGAAGAGCAACTGCACGAAGCCGCTGCCCGTATCGGTACTACCATCTTCCATCCGGTTGGCACCTGCCGCATGGGCAATGACCAGAACGCCGTGGTCGATAGCCAACTGCGTGTGCATGGCATTCCCGGCCTGCGCGTTGCCGATGCGTCGATCATGCCGCGCATCACCTCCGGCAATACCTGCTCACCCACGCTGATGATCGCGGAGAAGGCCGCGCAGCTGATCCTTTCACCGACTACAAGGAGCCTCGTCGCGCAGAAAGAACTGGTTCATGCAATCTGAATAGCGGCGTCAAACCTGGCGCCGACAGTGGAACAACAATAAATAATCACTGTGAGGGACACCCGATGTCAGAACATGCTCAACCCCTGGGCTCGGCGGCCAGAGCAAGCACCGCCAACGAATCAAGAAAGGTCATTTTCGCCTCGTCCCTGGGGACGGTGTTCGAGTGGTATGACTTTTTCCTCTATGGCGCCCTGGCGGCGGTGATCAGCAAACAGTTCTTTGCCGGGGTCAACGACACCACGGCGTTTATCTTCGCCTTGATGGCCTTTGCCGCCGGTTTTGTGGTGCGGCCGTTCGGTGCGTTGGTGTTCGGCCGCCTGGGCGACATGATCGGGCGCAAGTACACCTTCCTCGTCACCATCATCCTGATGGGCGTGGCGACCTTCTGCGTCGGGCTGTTACCCACCTACGCCAGCATCGGTATCGCCGCGCCGATCATCCTGATCGTGCTGCGCATGCTGCAAGGCCTGGCTCTGGGCGGCGAATACGGTGGTGCGGCCACCTACGTGGCCGAGCATGCACCGCCGGGCAAGCGCGGGCTGCATACCAGCTGGATTCAATCCACCGCCACCCTCGGCCTGTTGCTGTCGTTGCTGGTGGTGCTGGCCTGCCGTTATTTCACGGGCGATCAGTTCGAAGTGTGGGGCTGGCGCATTCCGTTCCTGTTTTCCATCGTACTGCTGGGCATCTCGACCTGGATCCGCATGAGCCTGCACGAGTCGCCGGCCTTCTTGAAAATGAAAGAGCAAGGCAAGGCCAGCAAGGCGCCGATCCGCGAGTCGTTCGGTAAATGGGAAAACCTCAAGGTGGTGCTGATCGCGCTGTTCAGCATTAACGGCGGCCAGGCCGTGACCTTTTACGCGGCGCAGTTCTACGTGCTGTTCTTTCTGACCCAGTTCCTGAAGATGGACCCGGCCCTGGCCAACATGCTGTTGATCATCAGCGTGGTGATTGGAGCGCCGTTCTTTATCCTGTTTGGCTGGCTGTCAGACAAAGTCGGGCGCAAACCGGTGCTGATGCTTGGCCTGCTGTTGGCGACCGCGCTGTACTTCCCGATCTTCAAGGGCCTGGCGCACTACACCAACCCGGCGATGGACCAGGCCAGCCGTCAAGCCCCGATTACTGTATTGGCCGACCCGGCCACCTGCACCTTCCAGTTCGACCCGGTGGGCAAGGCGCGTTTTGACAGCCCGTGCGACAAGGTCAAGACCTTTCTGGTCAAACAGGGCCTGCCCTACAGCAGTGCTGCCGCCCCGGCGGGCAGCCCGGTGCAAGTGAGCGTGGGCGATGTGCGCATCGACGGCTTTGATGAGGCAGCCCTGCGTGGCGCCGTGGCCCTGGCCGGCTACCCGACATCGGCCGATGTGGCCCAGGTCAACAAGGTCATGGTGGTGGTGCTGATCGTGGTGCTGATCCTGATCGCGGCCATGTGCTACGGGCCATTGGCGGCGCTGATGGTGGAGCTGTTTCCAACACGCATCCGCTACACCTCGATGTCCCTGCCCTACCATATCGGCAACGGCTGGTTTGGCGGGTTCCTGCCGACGGTGTCGTTTGCCCTGGTGGTGTACACCGGCGATATCTTCTATGGCCTGTGGTACCCGGTGGTGGTGACGGGGGTGAGCCTGGTTGTCGGGTTGTTCTGTCTTAAAGAAACCCGGCATGTGGATATCGACAATAACTGAGTTCGTTTGAACACTGGAGATCCCCTGTAGGAGGGGCGGTGCGACGATTCGATTTGCTCCCGATAGCAGTGGTTCAGTCAATATCTTCATGGCTGACACACCGCAATCGGGAGCAAGCCCCTCCCACATTCGGTTGTTGTTGCTCACACATATTGCTGTACATCCATACAGATAATGGTTGCTCAAATCCCTCTGACTGAGCATCCTGCAAGGCATCAATCCAATCTGATGGGATGACCATGCGGCTGTACCTCTGTGAAAAACCCTCCCAGGCCAAGGATATCGCGGCCGTGCTCGGCGCCAGCCGCCGCGGCGACGGTTGCTGGCTGGGCAATGGGGTCACCGTCACCTGGTGCATCGGCCACCTGCTGGAAACCGCTCCGCCTGACGCCTACGACGCCAAGTACAAGCGCTGGGTGCTGGCCGACCTGCCGATCGTGCCGGAAAAATGGAAGATGCTGGTCAAGCCCAAGACCGCCAGCCAATACAAGGCCGTCAAGCGCTTGCTGGGGGAAGCCCAGGAGTTGGTAATTGCTACCGATGCCGACCGCGAAGGCGAGATGATCGCCCGCGAACTGGTGGAGCATTGCCGCTATCGCGGGCCGATCCAGCGCTTGTGGCTGTCGGCACTGGACGACGCCTCCATTCGCAAGGCTTTGGCTGCGCTCAAGCCCGGAGCCGAAACCTTCAGCCTGTATCATTCGGCGCTGGGCCGCTCCCGAGCCGACTGGCTGATCGGCATGAACATGAGCCGCCTGTTTACCTTGCTGGGGCGCCAATCCGGTTACCAGGGCGTTTTGCCGGTAGGCCGGGTGCAGACTCCGACCCTGCGCCTGGTGGTGGACCGCGACCGCAGCATCGCCGATTTCGTGCCGGTGGCTTATTGGGCCATTGATGTCGACCTGCGCCACGAGCGCATGACCTTCACTGCTCAGTGGCGCGCCCATGACGATGCCTGCGACGATCAGGGCCGCTGCCTTAACCCGCAATTGGCGCGGGACGCCGCCGACGCCATGCTTAACGCCGCCACTGCGCGGCTGGTGAAGCTGCGCACCGAACGCATGCGCGAAGTGGCGCCCCTGCCCTTCGACCTCGGCACGCTGCAGGAAATCTGCTCGAAGAAGCTCGGCCTCGGCGCTCAGGAAACCCTGGATATCGCCCAGTCCCTCTACGAAACCCATAAGGTCATCACCTACCCGCGCAGCGATTGCGGCTACCTGCCGCTGAGCCAGCACAGTGAAGCACCGAAGATTCTCGCGGCCCTGGGCCGTGCGGATGCGGCAGTCAACGAGCTGATGCCGCACATCGACCCTCAACGCCGCTCGCGGGCCTGGAACGACGCCAAGGTCAGCGCCCACCACGGCATCATCCCCACCGGGGCGGGCAAGGATTTAAGCCAACTGACCGGCAAGCACCGTGCGGTCTATACCCTGATACGTGCGCGCTACCTGGCGCAGTTCCTGCCCAACCATGAATATGACCGCACCCAGGCGGACTTCGACTGTGCGGGCCAGGCATTGCGCGCGGTAGGCAAAGTCATTATCGAGCCAGGCTGGAAACGCGCATTGCCCGAAGCCCTGGCCCCCGCCAAAGGCCGAGAAGCGCCCGCGCCACAGGCCTTGCCGACGCTGGTGCAGGGCCAGGACTACGCCGTGGCCAAAGTCAATCTCAAGGACCTGTGGACCCAACCGCCCAAGCCCTTTACCGAAGGCGACCTGATCAAGGCGATGAAAAACGTCGCCAAGCTGGTGGAAGACCCACTGCTCAAGCAAAAGCTCAAGGACACCACCGGCATCGGCACCGAAGCCACCCGCGCCGGGATCATCCAGGGCCTGCTCGACCGTGGTTACCTGGTGAAGAACGGCAAGGCCCTGTCGGCCACCCCGGCGGCATTCAGCCTGATCGACGCAGTGCCCCGCGCCATTGCCGACCCTGGTACCACCGCCATCTGGGAGCAGGCGCTGGACATGGTGCAAAGCGGCGAAATGAGCCTTGAGGAATTCGTCGCCAAGCAAGCGGCGTGGATGAGCAAGCAGGTGGCGCGCTGCAACGGCATGCGCATGACTATCACCGGCCCCGCCAGCCCCGCAGGCCGAGGCGCCACACCCTGGAAGAAGAAACGCAAGAGCGCCCCACGCAAGACCGCAGCCAGACCCAAGCGGGCGAAAAAACCGTCAACGGCGGGGTAAAACCGGAAAAAATCCGGCAAATGACGTTTTTCGACGGGTTTAACGCCGCTTTGGGTCTTGCCCTGCCGTGGGCCGTCTAGGATTCTGTAGGGGATCTGGACTACCTACAACAACACCGGAGTGGCCGCCATGAAGACCGTCGCACAATTGCTGAAAGCCAAGGACCAAAAAAACCAGGACGTCCATACGATCAAATGGGATCACACCGTCTTTGAAGCCTTGGTCCGGATGTCGGAAAAAAACGTCGGGGCTCTGCCGGTGGTCAAGGATGACGTGGTGGTAGGCATCATCAGTGAACGTGATTACGCGCGCAAAATCATGCTCAAGGGCCTGTCGTCGGTCACCACCAAGGTCCATGAGGTGATGAGTTCGCCAGTCATAACGGTGGACACCCATAAAAGTGTCGAAGAATGCATGAACATCATGACCGACAGTCACCTGCGCCACCTGCCGGTGGTCGAAGACGGCAAACTGCTTGGCCTGCTGTCCATCGGCGACCTGGTCAAGGAAGCCATTGCCGAACAAGCAGCCTTGATCCAGCAGTTGGAGCAGTACATCCGCGGCGAATAGGGGAACCCATGCTCGACACCTTGGTACATCAGGAAGACCACCTCGACACCCTGCACAGGGCCATGGCCGGACGACACTTTGTGGTGCTGACCGGTGCAGGGATCAGCACCTCGTCGGGCATCCCTGATTACCGCGACAGTGAGGGTGTGCGCCGGGGCAAGGCCCCAATGATGTACCAGGAATTCCTCGCCACCCCAGAGGCGCGGCGCCGTTACTGGGCGCGGGCGATGCTGGGTTGGCCGCGGGTGCGCATTGCCCAGCCAAACAAGGCCCATCGGGCGCTGGCGACGCTGCAACAGCGCGAGCTGATCAGTGGGCTGATCACGCAAAACGTCGACACCCTGCATGACCAGGCCGGCAGCCACGATGTGATTGAGCTGCATGGCAGCCTGCATCGGGTGCTGTGCCTGGATTGCCAACTGCGCAGCGCACGCGATGCGATCCAGCGGCAGATGGACGTCGATAACCCTCACATGGCGCAGGTGCATGCCGTGCAAGCGCCGGATGGCGACAGCTTGCTCGACACCGCGTTCGAACAGCGCTTCCAGGTGCCCCGCTGCCCCCATTGCAATGGCGAACGTCTCAAACCTGACGTGGTGTTCTTTGGCGAGAACGTCGCACCGGCAACTGCGCTTAAGGCGATGAGTGCGGTAGACCATGCTGACGGTTTGCTGGTGGTGGGGTCGTCGCTGATGGCCTATTCGGCGTTCCGCTTGTGCAAGGCGATGGTCGAACAGGGTAAGCCGGTGATTGCGATCAACCTGGGCAAGACCCGAGGGGACGAACTGCTGCAGGTTAAAATCCAGGCCTCCTGCGAGCAGCTACTGCCGTTGCTTGTCGAACGAATGTAGGAGCGAGCTTGCTCGCGAAAAACCTGAGCGCACCGCGTGGGTGTCAGGTGTTCCGAGTCATCGTTGACGATTTTCGCGAGCAAGCTCGCTCCTACAGGGAGTTAAACGCTCGACCAGCAACTCCAAAAATGACGCCCAAGTCACGTTTTCCCGCATTCTCCCGCCCCCACAACGATTTATGTAGTGATCAAAAATAATCACTACATAACCGTTGACGTAAGCTTTTTGTCCTTGCATGATCTAGACGTCTCCCGGATCGGGAGCGTTGGTAACACGCGTTTTGAACAGGCTCGTCTGACCGCCGAGCTGTTTTTCCGGATGTGCACTGCCCACAAGGCGGATTGATGAAGCTGACCAGCCCCGAGAGGGACAGGTACAAGGAGCCTAAACGCTGCTTGTCTTCGTTATGAAAGCATTGCGTAGCAGTTCATCAGCAAGACTACATGCATCAGGCTCAAGACCCTGCCCGTATTCGGCAGACCGTCACTGACGCCCGGTTTTCCGAACCGGAGACAACTAAAGAGTTTTAACGAATCAACTGATAGATCGCCAACTGGTCAAGGGGCTTACACATGAATCTGAACAACCAACCAACTATCGATGAATTGGCTGAGATGTTCGCAGCGCAGAAAGACACACTCGACGACCATATCCTGTGGATTGGCAAATCGGGCGAAGTGCAAATTGACTGCCTGGCTCCCAACACCAAAGAGGCCGAGTTCGACCGCAATAACCGTGAGCTGGCGGCGCGCCTGAAGATGTACCGCCGGGGCCAGGGTTATGTCGGCAAGAAAGCCGCGGCCGACCGCAATTTTATCGAGCAGGTGTTCGATACCCTTAACAATGCCTGGGCATCTTTCAAGGATAACTCGCAGGTTAAAGTGATCGATCGCTACTACTAATAAGCATCACTCGATCAAGTATGGGAGTTGGCTTGCCAGCTCCCATACTTTTTTGTGAGTTGTTCAAAAAGTTGGAAACCTGCCCTTCCCCGCTTCATCGCAAAAGATATCAAACAATACTTGGGCCGCCGCCGATAGTTCATGCCCAGGCTTGGTCAATACTCCTATCGGCCGCTCGATCACCGGGCCGCTCAAGGTAATGCAATGTGCCCCCGCTTCCTCCATTTGCCGCGCACATAACGCCGGCACCGCGCTGACCCCCAAGCCACTGGCAACCATCTTGCCCACCGTCACCAGTTGATGGCTTTCCAGCGCCACGGGCAGCTTCATTTGCAAAGCACCCAAGTGATCTTCCAGCATCACCCGCACCGTAGATGGCCGCTGCAAGGTAATGAACGGATGCTCCAACAGGGTTTTCCAGTCGATTTCAGCGCATTGCGCCAAGGGCGAATCTCCCGGCACCACGGCAATAAAGCGGTCCAGGTACAGCGGCGTGAAGGCCAACGATGAACCTTCGGACGGCTCGAATGCCACGCCCAGCTCGACCTGGCGATCACGCACCATCTCCAGCACTTGTTCATTGATCAGGTCATGCACCGTCACATTCACCTGGGGGTAACGGGCGCGGAATATCTTCAGGATCGGCGGCAACAAGTTGCCGGCGAACGATGGCATCGCCGCTACCGTTACCCGCCCGCGTTGCAGCGTGAATCGCTGGCGCAGTTCGTCCTCGGCATTGTCCCAGTCAGCGATCAATCGACGTGCCAGGGGCAACAGCGATTCACCTTCAGGGGTTAGCGCAACATTGCGTGTGTTACGGCTGAACAAGCGTCCACCCAACCCTTCTTCCAGGCCCTTGATCGTTAAGCTGAGAGCCGATTGAGAAAGGTGCAGGCGCTCGCAGGCCGCGGCAAAGCTCAGGCTCTGGGCCACGGCGAGAAAGGCACGCATCTGTTTAACGGTCATGGAGCTGCTCCGGACGAAGGATCGACTATGCTGTTTTCTAAATCAATCAACCTTAAAAAACAACTTAACAAATCAATCCATCAGCGCAACACTCGGTTCACTGGCTGGACCACAAACAATAAAAGAGGTGCATATGGCAGGTTTCGATAAACGTGTGGCGTCCTATGAAGAAGCGCTGGCAGGTCTGGAAGATGGCATGACCGTGCTCTCCGGCGGTTTTGGCCTGTGTGGCATTCCGGAAAACCTCATCGCCGAAATCAAACGCAAAGGCACCCGCGACCTGACAGTGGTTTCCAACAACTGCGGCGTCGATGGCTTCGGCCTGGGTGTGCTGCTGGAAGAAAAGCAGATCAGCAAAGTGATCGCCTCCTATGTAGGTGAAAACGCCTTGTTCGAAAAGCAGCTGCTCAGCGGCGAAATCGAAGTGGTGCTCACTCCCCAAGGTACCCTGGCGGAAAAAATGCGCGCAGGCGGCGCCGGTATCCCGGCCTTCTTCACCGCCACCGGCGTCGGCACCCCGGTTGCCGAAGGCAAGGAAACCCGCGAATTCAATGGCCGCCCCTACTTGATGGAAGAATCCATCACCGGCGATTTTGCCATCGTCAAAGGCTGGAAGGCCGACCACTTCGGCAACGTCATCTACCGCCACACCGCCCAGAACTTCAACCCGCTGGCCGCCACCGCCGGCAAGATCACCGTGGTCGAAGTCGAGGAAATCGTCGAACCGGGCGAGCTGGACCCGGCGCAGATCCACACCCCTGGCATCTACGTCGACCGGATCATCTGCGGCACCTTCGAGAAGCGCATCGAACAGCGCACCGTCCGCAAATAATCCACGTCCAGAACAATAAGAGGAAATCACCATGGCGCTTACCCGCGAACAAATGGCTCAACGCGTCGCCCGCGAAATGCAGGACGGCTATTACGTAAACCTGGGCATCGGCATTCCGACCCTGGTGGCCAACTACATCCCCGACGGCATGGAAGTGATGCTGCAATCGGAAAACGGCCTGCTCGGCATGGGCCCGTTTCCTACCGAAGACACTATCGATGCCGACATGATCAACGCCGGCAAGCAAACCGTCACTGCGCGCATCGGCGCATCGATCTTCTCCTCTGCCGAGTCCTTCGCGATGATTCGCGGCGGGCATGTCGACCTGACTGTGCTTGGCGCATTTGAGGTGGATGTGCAAGGCAACATCGCTTCGTGGATGATCCCCGGCAAGCTGGTCAAGGGAATGGGCGGCGCCATGGACCTGGTGGCTGGCGCGGAAAATATCATCGTGATCATGACCCACGCATCCAAGGACGGTGAGTCCAAATTGCTCAGCCAGTGCAGCCTGCCTCTGACCGGCGCGAACTGCATCAAGCGTGTACTGACGGACCTTGCGTACCTGGAAATCGAAAATGGCGCTTTTGTCCTCAAGGAACGCGCACCTGGCGTCAGCGTTGAAGAGATTGTGAGCAAGACCGCCGGTAAACTGATCGTCCCGGACCACGTTCCAGAAATGCACTTCCAGTGAGGACAGATTCCATGCAAGACGTCGTGATTGTTGCTGCCACCCGCACCGCCGTGGGCAGCTTCCAAGGTTCGCTGGCGAACATCCCGGCCCCGGAACTGGGCGCTGCGGTGATCCGCCGCCTGCTGGAACAGACCGGCCTGGACCCGGCCGAAGTCGATGAAGTGATCCTCGGCCAAGTGCTCACCGCAGGCTCAGGCCAGAACCCGGCGCGCCAGGCTTCGATCCTCGCCGGCCTGCCCCATGCCGTGCCGAGCCTGACCCTGAACAAGGTCTGCGGCTCGGGCCTCAAGGCCCTGCACCTGGGCGCCCAAGCCATTCGTTGCGGCGACGCCGAGGTGATCATTGCCGGCGGCATGGAAAACATGAGCCTGGCCCCGTACGTATTGCCCGCCGCGCGCACCGGTTTGCGCATGGGCCATGCAAAGATGATCGACAGCATGATCACCGACGGCCTGTGGGATGCGTTCAACGATTACCACATGGGTATTACCGCCGAGAACCTGGTGGACAAGTACGGTATCAGCCGTGAAGCCCAAGACGCCTTCGCCGCCGCCTCCCAGCAAAAAGCCGCCGCCGCCATCGAAGCCGGGCGCTTTGCCGATGAGATCACGCCTATCCTGATTCCCCAGCGCAAAGGCGACCCGGTAGCTTTTGCGGTGGACGAACAACCCCGCGCCGGCACCACCGCCCAGTCCCTGGCCAAGCTCAAGCCCGCGTTCAAGAAAGACGGCAGCGTCACCGCCGGCAACGCCTCCAGCTTGAACGATGGCGCCGCCGCTGTGCTGCTGATGAGCGCCGATAAAGCTCGGGCCCTTGGCTTGCCGGTATTGGCGCGGATCGCCAGCTACGCCAATGCGGGCGTTGACCCGGCCATCATGGGCATCGGCCCGGTGTCGGCCACCCGCCGCTGCCTGGACAAAGCCGGCTGGCAGTTGGCTGACCTGGATCTGATCGAAGCCAACGAAGCCTTCGCTGCGCAATCCCTGGCGGTGGGCAAAGAGCTGGCATGGGACGCCGACAAGGTCAACGTCAACGGCGGTGCTATCGCCATCGGCCACCCGATTGGTGCCTCAGGTTGCCGCGTGCTGGTGACCCTGCTGCATGAAATGATCAAGCGAGATGCCAAGAAAGGCCTGGCGACGCTGTGCATCGGTGGCGGGCAGGGCGTGGCCCTGGCCCTCGAACGCATCTGACCTGTAGGAGCAATACAGAAAAGGCCTGGCTCCACGAAAAGCCAGGCCTTTTCTTTTATCGATACCCCTGAATGAACTCGGTCAAAATGTGGGAGCTGGCTTGCCTGCGATAGCGGTCTATCAGTCAAATCATTGCTAACTGACACACCGCTATCGCAGGCAAGCCAGCTCCCACATTCGATCTCATTGCCTGTCACTCTGTGGCACCGCAAACACCGCACTCGCCCGCAGCACAACCCGCTCATCCACTTGCAAACTCAGCGTGGCAAACGCCATCTGCCGCCCGCGCTTATGGCTGTCCAAGCGCACCACCATCCACTCCCCTACCTGCACGGCCCCCAGGTAATCCACGGTCATGCTGGCGGTAATCAACGGTAACGGCGGCTCACTGGAAAATGCCATGGCGTAACCCATGCCAATATCCGCCAGGGTTGCCAGCACACCGCCGTGCACCGTACCGCGCCCATTGGCGTGACGGTTATCGGCGCGCAGGCCGATTTCCAGCTGCAAGCCTTCGCCCCGGCAATACGCCGGGCCGAGCAGGTCCAGCAATGGGCTGCTGCGAGGTAATGGAACAAAACCTTGAGGAACGGTGTGGGTGGTCATGGCGGCTCTTCCCTGGAACGAGCCTTAAGGTGTACGCCAAGCGGCGCGCAGCGGCCATTACCATCATCCGCGCAAATTCCCTGCCATGCGTAGGGAGCTGCTCTGTCAGCGTTTCATGCAGCGCTGATAGCGCTCATCCACGCGCTTGGCGAACCATGCCGTGGTCAGGTTGCGGGTGATCTTCGGGCTCTTGAGCACAATGCCCGGCAGGATCGCCCGCGGCAGCGGCTTGCCCGCGGCCTGATCGGCCAGGGCAAAGACGCGTTTGTAGAGAGTGGTGTCTTCGAAATCCAACTGCTCGCCCTGCTCCAGCTGGCTGCGGATGCTGGGATTACGCATGTCCAGTTTTGCCCCCAGTGAGCGCACCGCCAGCTCGGTGGTACCGGGCAGCAAGGAGCCATAGCGGATCAGATCCCCGTCCAGCGCCAGCTCCTTGCCGGTGACGCGGCTGACGGCCGCCTGGAACGCCGCATTGCGGCTGGCGTACCAACCGGCATTGAAATCGGCAAAGCGGTACAGCGGCTGATCGTAGCTCACCGGGTAGCCGAGCAGATGGGCGATGCCGAAGTACATGCCACCGCGACGGGTGAAGACTTCGCGGCGAATCGTGCCGTCCACCGTGTAGGGATAACCCCGCGCCTGCTTTTGTGCGAAGTCGATACTGACCTGCATCGGGCCTGCGGTGTGCACCGGGTTGAAGCCGCCAAACAGCGTATTGCCCAGGGGCACCATGCTGATGAAGTCATCAAAGATCGCGCTCAGGTCCTTCTCGGTGCGTGCGGCATTCAAGCGGTCGGCATAGGTCTTGCCAGTGGGCGAACGCAATTGCAACGCGCTGCGTACCACGAACGCGGGCACATGCACCTTGCCGGCACGGCGCAGGATTTCATCCTGGGCGATCTTGCCCATGCCGGGCACTGGTGGGTCGACCTGAAAAGTGGACTCCTGCTCGGTCACCGCCAGTACGGCGCAGATGTTTTCAGTGCTGGGGTAGATCTTTTGGGTGTCGAAGGCGGTGTAGATGTCCTGGGCCCAACCGTTGCGGTCCGCCACCTTGGCCGGCAGCAGGCGCACGATCTGCGCCTTCACCTCGGCTTCACTGCGCTCAGGCTGCTGCGGGCCGCGTGAAGTGGAACAACCGGCGAGCACCAGCAAAGGCATGAGGCAGAGGAGCAGACGGCTTGAATACATGGGGCTTCCTTGATGAACGACGGACCGGACAGTGCAGATATCGACAGGTAAGTCTAACCGGGGTTCGTCGGTGTGCAGAACCGGCTGCCTGGTCGTAGCTGAAACATCCCACATAACTGCCGGATAAGCTCTACTCCCCTGCCCCGGGAACCGCTGCAAAGTCCCTCGCCTGATTGAACAGTGCGAGGGATTGCAGATGGTTGTTTTCGTTACGCCCCCGGTTGATGGGGTTGGCGCTTGAACCCGGTCATTGGCAGGCTGGCCCTGACCCCAATGAACGTGAAAACGGTCGACGTTGAAGGCGTCTTCCGTGACTTTCGCGATTGCTTGAACACCTTTGACGATTGGGCCAATAGCTTCTGGAGCTTCTCGGCGCTGGAGCTTGAGCAGGTGTTCAAGGTCGGCGATGAGGTAACGCTCGTTGTCCCGATCAATCGCTCCCTGTTTCCCAGCAGCACCGTCGCCACCTGCCGGGCCAACGGTACGTTGACCCTGGTGCATATGTTCCAGAGCACGCGGTTCGTGCCGATCGGCGACACGGCGGTGATGCTGCAACGCGTTGATCCAAACGGCGGTCCGCTGGGCGAGCCCATCCATAAGACCATCGGCCCGAGCGGCATCCTTGAGATCACCGAGTGTGATCGCAACCAGCAATATCGGGTGAGCTTTTATCCCAACGTTTCCCAGGATCACCTCAAGGCGCTGTATGCCTCCTACCAGTCGGTGATCGCAGCGCTGGAAGCCCGGCTGCGCAAAGAGTGGACCGACACTTTCCAAGCCCAGTGGAAAAGTTACGCAGACGCTCGCCCGCTTGAGCGGCGCCGCCTGCTGGAGGCGGCCTTTGCCAGCGGCATGGTCAAGGCGCTTTACAGCCTGTGGGACAACATTGGCGAGCTGTCGGCGCTGCTGGCGGACCTCAAGCCCAACAGCGAAAAACTGCTGCAATACCTTTCTCAAACTGAGCTCGATGAACTGCTGACACTGAGCAGTGACGCGATCGCCCAGGGCTTGCTGGTGCTCAGTGATGAACCGCTGTTGTTTATCTATCTATCGGCGCTGGTCAGCTGGATGCGCATGCTCCCGCCGCCGGAGATGGCTGAACTGTGGGGCGAAATTACCGGTGAGGTCCTGATCAATCTGCTGCTGATTCGCGTCTTGGGTGCGATGGGCGTAGTGGTGCGATTGGGGGCTGGTGTGCTCAGTCACGTCAAATCCGGGCGCGCACGAGCGTTGTTGGAATTGCTGGCCAAGCAAGTAGTGGGGCCAGGGTTGGGGCCGCATGTCGAGGTCGCCAAGCCTGTGTTGCTTAGCAGTTCGGCGACACCGGTCAAGGCCGTGCCGGTGGTGCCGTTGAAGGCCGGCGACACGCTGGTTTCGAACTCGGTGCCGGTGGTTCGCAACAAGACTCGGCAGACGGTATTGGTCCGGCAGGAGCATGTGGATGATGCGCCTGCCGTGGCTTCCAATCCGAAGGGAGATGCGGCGGCGCCAGCGGACAAGACGGTCACCAACGGCTGCCCGGTGTCGATGGTCACCGGGGAGGAATTGCTTACCCTTACCGATGGTGCGCTGGACGGGATCTTGCCGTTTGAGTGGGCGCGGCTGTATCGCACCAGTGCGGTGGATGTGGATTGCGGTTTGGGGTTTGGCTGGAGTCATGCGCTGGCGCACAGGCTTTGTGTGTCGGGCGATTCGGTGGTGTGGACTGATCATGAGAACCGCTCGACCACCCTGCCCTTGCCCACATCTGCCCGACCCGCGATCACCAATAGCCTGGCGGAAGCGGCGATCTACTTGGGCTCGGCTCCTGATGAGTTAGTACTGGCCCAGGCGTCGCGGTTCTATCACTTTCGCGACGGTGTGCTGGTCTCGATCAGCGATGCGTATGACAACCGGCTGCGCATTTGCCGTGATCCTTCCGGGCGAATTGAGCGGCTGGATAACGGTTCTGGTCGCTCGCTGCTGTTGCGCTATGAGCTGGACCGCATCGTCGCAGTGGACTACCAGGTGCATCGCGCCACAGGGCGCGAGCCCTACGTCTGGGAGACCGAGCAGAACGTCGTTTCCTACGCCTATGACGAAGCTGGACGACTGGTTTGCGCGACCAATGCTGTCGGGGAAAGCGAGCGTTATCAGTACGACGATCAGCACGTCATTCTTGAGCGGCAGTTGGCCGGTGGGGCGAGTTTCTTCTGGGCGTGGGAAGGCTCTGGTAAGGCGGCACGCTGTGTCCGGCATTGGGCGAGTTTTTCGCAGATGGACACGCGGTATGCCTGGGGGGATGACGGCCGTGTCACGGTGCTTAACGCTGATGGTAGCCAGGAAGCGTATGTCCATGACGACCGGGCACGGTTGGTGCAGCGGATTGATCCGGACGGTGCCCAGCACTTCAAATCCTACGATGAAAAAGGCCGGCTGACCGTCGAGCAGGATCCGCTGGGGGCGGTGACGGCGTATCAGTACGACGAAGCCGGACGCTTGGTAGCGTTGTTTCCGGGGGATGACGAGCCGACGTCCTACGAGCATGATAATGGTTTCGTACGGGTTGTCAGGCGTGGCGAGGCGGTCTGGAAATATGAGCGTAATAGCCAGGGCGATGTTACGCGTAGGACCGATCCCGATGGGCAGGTCACGGACTACAGCTACAACAAACGCGGGCAGTTAACCGGAGTTTGGTACCCCGATCACAGTTGTCATCGGCTGGTGTGGAATGAGCGTGGGCAGTTGCTTGAGGAGCAATTGCCCACTGGCGGGATCAAGCGCTATCGCTATGACGATCTAGGGCGGCAAGTAGCGTGTGAGGATGAATATGGCGCGCTAACCCAGTATCAGTGGGACAGCGTCGGGCGCTTGATTCGCCTCGTCTTGCCAGGCGGCGCCACACGAGAATTCAGCTACAACCCCTACGGCAAAATCATCGCCGAACGCGATGAACTCGGCCACGTCACCCACTACGAATACGCCGACGGCCTGCACCTGATCAGCCGCCGCATCAATGCCGACGGCACCCAGGTCAAGTATCGCTACGACAACGTTCGCTTACTGCTCACCGAAATCGAAAACGAAGTCGGCGAAACCTACCAGCTCACCTATCACCCCAACGGCCTGCTCCAGCAGGAAACCGGCTTCGACGGCCAGCGCACCGCCTACGCCTACGACCTCAACGGCAACCTGCAGGAAAAGACCGAATACGGCGACGACGGCAGTCAGCTCATTACCCGCTACGAGCGCGACCACGCCGGGCGTCTTGTCCGAAAAGCTCTGCCCGATGGCAGCGTGGTCGATTATGCCTACGACCGCCAAGGCAACCTCCTCAGCGTCGAAGACGGCCACTGGGCCCTGGCCTACGAATACGACCAGCAAAACCGCCTCGTCGCCGAGCACCAAGGCTGGGGCACCTTGCGCTACGGCTACGACGCCTGCGGCCAGCTACAAAACCTGCGCCTGCCGGACAATAACCGCCTCACCTTCAACCACGACAAAGGCGGTCACCTCGCCACCGTCGAGCTCAACGGCGAAGTGCTCACCTCACACCTCTTCCGTGCCGGTCGTGAACACCAACGCCAACAAGGCCAGCTGCTCAGCCACTACCACTACGACGACCAGCACCGCCTGCACGCCCACGCCATCACCCAACACCAAAACCACCGCTACCAGCGCCAATACGACTACGACAAAAGCGGCAACCTCACCCGCCTGCTCGACACCCGCAAAGGCGAACACCGCTACCACTACGACCCCCTCGCCCGCCTGACCCGCGCCGACCATTCCCAAGACGTGCAGGAACGCTTCGCCCACAACCCGGCGGGCAACCTGCTCATGCAAGACCGCCCCGGCCCGGACATCGTCGCGGCGAACCGCCTGGTGATCCAGGGCGACCGCCACTACGACTACGACGCCTTCGGCAACCTGATCCGCGAACGACGCGGCAAGGGCCAACAACTCGTCACTGAATACCGCTACGACTGCCAGCATCGGCTGATCAGCGTGACGAAGCCCAACGGCGAAACCGCCAGTTACCGCTATGACCCCTTTGGGCGGCGCATCAGCAAGACCGTGGACGGCAAGACCACCGAGTTTTTCTGGCAAGGCGACAAGCTGATTGCCGAGCATCATGCGGACCGCCACCGCAGCTACATCTACGAGCCCGGCAGCTTCCGTCCACTGGCACTGCTGGAAGGCTTCGGACCACAAGCCACAACCCCCTACCACTACCAGCTCGACCACCTTGGCACGCCGCAGGAACTCACCACGCCCGAAGGCGAAATCGTCTGGTCCGCCCACTATCGAGCCTACGGCCAGATCGCCCGGCTCGACGTAGGCAAGATCGACAATCCACTGCGTTTCCAAGGGCAGTATTTCGATCAGGAAAGCGGGCTGCACTACAACCGCCATCGCTACTACAATCCGGATATTGGTCGCTACCTGACGCCGGATCCGGTGAAGTTGGCCGGTGGGATCAATGGGTACCAGTACGTGCCCAATCCTACTGGCTGGATTGATCCACTTGGCCTGAGTAGATGCCCTGGTGAATGCGGTCCCGCTGAAGGCGTCGAAGATCCTACAACCAGTGCAAAAACCAAAGACAGCCAGCCGACGCTGCCTGCTCCTGAAGAAATTCAGTGGACCGCTCATGGTTATAAGCACAGCCCGTCTAAGAAAATGCCTTGGAAAGATATTTTGGCAACAACAAAGTCCGGCCCGGCAAAGTACAAACCGGGTATAAACATTGAAAATCTGGAAAGAGAAGCCTATAAAAATGGCAGAGCGACTACTAATGGAAAACCTTGGAAAGTGATGGAGTACTCTGAGAGCATTGGGGCCAGCGAAGGAGCATCCAGCCGCTGGATACGCATAGAATTGAGTGCAAAAACCATTCACGGCCACCCTATTTCAGAAAGAGAATTTCGGAGGTTAACCAAATGATCTCGTTAGATTTCCTGAAAGGCAAAATCACTTACGATGAGCTATCGATACTGCAGAATTCCGGGATTGAGCACCAAGCCCACAACCTAAAGGAGGACATGCTTCAGGTTGAATATCCAGACGGCTTTCTTATTGATGTAGGTTGGTATCCTTCATTCGATGCAAAAGGGCATTTTCAAATAAAGGTTATTAAAGACTATGAATGGGACTGTCCCACTTTAAAACTTACCGCACAATCAATTAGTACACTAAGCGAGCTGCTGCTGCTCGCTCAAGAATCGATTAATACAAAACTTCAAAAAACCACCACTTCGTTGATCGCTTGATAACGTCTAACGAAGTGTATCTGCGCAAGCTCGCCCCTGTGAAAAGCAAACCCACTCACCACAGGGGATAAACGGCGCCGTTAGATCCCCGCCAACGCCAAGTCCATAGCGAAGTAAGTAAAAATCAAATCCGCCCCCGCCCGCTTGATCGACCCCAAGGTCTCGCGCACCACCCGGTCCTCATCAATCGCCCCGGCCTGTGCGCCAAATTTTATCATCGCGTACTCACCGCTCACCTGATACGCCGCCACTGGCAGGCGTGAAGCCTCGCGGATGTCGCGGATGATGTCGAGGTAGGCGCCGGCTGGCTTGACCATCAGTGCGTCGGCCCCTTCCTGTTCGTCGAGCAGCGATTCGCGCACGGCTTCGCGGCGGTTCATCGGGTTCATCTGGTAGCTTTTGCGGTCGCCCTTGAGGGCGCTGCCACCGGCTTCGCGGAATGGGCCGTAGAGGGCCGAGGCGAATTTGGTGGAGTAGGCCATGATCGGGATATGAGTGAAACCGGCTTCATCCAGGGCGCGACGGATGGCCTGGACCTGGCCGTCCATGGCGGCCGATGGGGCAATCACATCAGCACCGGCGCGGGCAGCGGCCACGGCTTGTTTGCCGAGGTTGACCAGGGTCGCGTCATTGTCCACATGAGCGCCGTGCATCACGCCGCAGTGGCCATGGTCGGTGTATTCGCAGAAGCAGGTGTCGGACATCACGATCATTTCCGGCACCGCGTCCTTGATGATCGAGGACATCCGCGAAACCAGGCCCTGTTCTTTCCAGGTGTCGCTGCCGCTGGCGTCCAGATGGTGGGACACGCCGAAGGTCATCACCGACTTGATGCCGGCACGGGCGTAACGCTCGATCTCGCCGGCCAGTTTCTTCTCAGGGATACGCAACACACCCGGCATGCTGGTGATCGGCACGAAGTCGTCGATTTCTTCTTCGACGAAAATCGGCAACACCAAATCGTTAAGGGTGAATTCGCTTTCCTGGAACAAGCCACGCAGCTCCGGGGAACGGCGCAGGCGGCGTGGGCGGGCTTGGGGGAACTGACTGGTCATGGCTTTCCTGAAAAAATGGCTGAAATCTTTGGGGCCAAAGCTTATGCCCCCAAGTCCCGGCAACACAAATGCCAAGGGACCAATAGTGTATTGCCAGGCACGTAACAATTCATTGATCTAGAGCTGTAGTCGCCCTTCGATGCACACTGCCACGGCGCCACCTACCCAGACTTCATCACCCTGGCGCTCGATGTGAATACGCCCCGCCCGCCCCATGGCCGTGCCTTGGCTGACCACGTAGCGGTTGGGCGCCAGGCCCTCGGCCAGCAGCCATTGCGCCACACCGGCATTCAGGCTGCCAGTGGCCGGGTCTTCAGGGGCGCCGTCGCCGGCGACAAAGGCACGCACTTCAAAGTGTGCGTCTATTGCGTCACGTGCCGGGTCACAGGGGGCGATCACCCCCACGGCCAGCCCCTGCAATTGTGAATAATCCGGCTGCAGGCCCAGCACCGCATCACGATCATCCAACATCACCGCCAGCCAACCGGCACCATTGTCGACCCACTGGCTGCGCACAATGGCCTCGGGCGCCAGGCCCAAGGCCAGGCGCACACGCTCCAGCAACGGCGCATCCAATGGCCCGGCACGCAACAACGGCGGCGCGATAAATGCCAGCTCGTTACCTTGGCGGCGGATACGCACCAAGCCGATTTCACATTCCTGGATGATTTCATCCCCATGCGGCACGCCGCCGGCTTGCAGCCACGCGTGGCAACTGCCCAACGTGGGATGCCCGGCGAATGGCAGCTCCTTGAGGGTGGTGAAGATTCTTACCCGGTAATCGGCCCGCGGATCGCGAGGCGTCAGTAAAAACGTGGTTTCGCTGAGGTTGGTCCAATTGGCGAAGTCGGCCATTTGCTTGTCGGTAAGGCTGTCGGCGCCGAGCACCACGGCCAGCGGGTTGCCCTTGAGAGACACTTCGCTGAAGACGTCCAGTTGTTTAAAATCGAAAGTCGGCATGCGTCAGCTCGGAATGTTCAGGCCACGGATCACTGCTGGACGTGCGACGAAGCCGTCCAACGCGCGCAGTACGTTAGGGAAATCAGCGATGCCCACCAGGTCGCCGGACTCATAGAAGCCGATCAGGTTGCGGATCCAGGGGAAGGTGGCGATGTCGGCGATGCTGTAGTCGTCACCCATGATCCAGGTGCGGCCCAACAGGCGTTTTTCCAATACTTGCAGCAAGCGCCGGGATTCGGCGGCGTAACGGTCCCGCGGGCGCTTGTCTTCATAAGCCTTGCCGGCGAACTTGTTGAAGAAGCCTAGCTGGCCAAACATCGGGCCGATCCCGGCCATCTGGAACATCAGCCATTGCAGGGTTTCATAACGGGTGGCCGGGTCTTCGGAGAGCAACTGGCTGGTTTTTTCCGCCAGGTAGATCAGGATTGCGCCGGACTCGAACAACGCCAGCGGCTGCCCACCCGGGCCATTGGGGTCAATGATCGCGGGGATCTTGTTGTTGGGGTTCAGGGACAGGAACTCGGGGGACAGCTGGTCATGGGTGTCGAAACTGACCTTGTGCGCCTCATAGGGCAGGCCCAGTTCTTCGAGCATGATCGACACCTTGACGCCGTTGGGCGTGGGTAACGAATACAGCTGCAAACGTTCCGGATGCTGGGCGGGCCATTTACTGTTGATCGGGAAAGCGGCAAGTGCATTCATTGAAGAATCCCTGGACGGAAAAGCCTCATGATAGTCATCCCCCCGTTGTCGTGCATGGGTCA